>NZ_AWQP01000007.1:0-210925 GCF_000972175.1 Pseudomonas syringae pv. coryli str. NCPPB 4273
TCCGTCGAGCATTGGCAGGTGCTGTTGAAGGCGATGGTGCTTGATGCCACGCAAACCCTGACCCGCCTGCCGTTGTTGACTGAGGCGCAACGCAAGCAAGTGCTGCACGACTGGAACCCCAGCGCGGTGGATTACCCGCGCGAAGCGCTGGTTCATCAGTTGGTTGAGCGCCACGCGGCTCAATCGCCCGACGCGATTGCCTTGGTGCACGAAGACCAGCACCTGAGCTACGCACAATTGAACCGACGCGCCAACCAGTTGGCCCACGCCCTGATCGCCCAAGGTGTTTTGCCCGATGCCCGCGTGGCCGTCTGCCTGCCTCGCGGAATGGAAATGGTGATTGCGCTGCTCGCGGTGCTGAAGGCCGGCGGCGCTTACGTGCCGATTGACCCCGACTACCCGCTTGAGCGTATCGACTACCTACTCGACGACAGCCAACCGCAACTGCTGATCACCCGCACCGCGCTGCCATCCGCGCTGCCTGTGCTCGACTTGGACGCCGCCGAGGACGGTGCGCCCTGGCCGGATGTGAACCCAGACCCACGCTTTTTGGGGCTGGACGCACAGCACCTGGCGTATGTGATTTATACCTCGGGCTCCACCGGCAAGCCCAAGGGCGTGATGATCGAGCATCGCCACGTGTGTCATCAGGTCTTCGCGTTGCAGTCGACCTATCACCTGAGTGCGCGTGATCGCGTGCTGCAATTTGCACCGTTCACCTTTGATATGTCGGTGGAAGAAATCTTCGGCGCGCTATGCTCCGGTGCCGCGCTGGTGCTGCGCACCCCGGCATGGATCAGCGACGCTTCGACGTTCTGGCACCTCTGCCAACGCAATGCGATCACGGTTGCGAACTTGCCGGTGGTGTTTTGGAATACCTTGCTGCGCGAAAAGCAGGCGTGTATTCCCGACTGCATTCGTCAAATCATGATCGGCGGCGAAGCGGTCAGCCAGGCCGCGATCGAGGTCTGGTACGCCCGCGACGGCTGGCTGCCTGCACTGTTCAACGCTTACGGCCCCACCGAGGCGACGGTGAACGCGACCGTGCACCTGATCGAGCGGGTCAACACACCCGGTTGCATCGGCCGACCGCTGCCGAACACGCGGGTCTATGTACTCGACCACGCGGCGCAACCGGTGCCGGTGGGCGTGATCGGGGAGCTGTATATCGGCGGCGCCGGTGTGGCGCGCGGGTATTTGAACCGGGCGCAATTGACCGCGACGTGTTTTGTCGATGACCCCTTTGCCGAACAGCCTGCAGCGCGCATGTACAAGACCGGCGACCGTGTGCGTTGGCATGCCGACGGCTCGCTGGAGTACCTGGGGCGCAACGACAATCAGGTAAAAATTCGCGGCTTCCGTATCGAGTTGGGTGAAATCGAGGCGCGCCTGCGCAGCCACGCAGCGGTAACTGACGCGGTGGTTAGCGCCTGGCAGGAGGCGGCGCAGGAGACGCGGCTGGTGGCCTACTACCTGGCCGCCGAGGCGCAGGATGCGAGCCAGCTTCGCGCCTGGGTGGCGCAGCAGTTGCCGGATTACATGCTGCCGGCGGCGTGGGTGCACCTGACGGCCTGGCCGCTGAACAGCAACGGCAAGCTGGACCGACGGGCATTGCCGGCGCCGGGTGCGGCGGCGTTTGCCTCGCAAGGTTACGTGGCACCGCAAGGCGAACCCGAAACCACCCTGGCGATGCTCTGGGCCGACGTGCTGGGCGTTGAGCGAGTCGGGCGGCACGACAACTTCTTTACCCTCGGCGGGCACTCGCTGTTGGCAGTGCAGCTGGTATCGCGCATTCGGCAGATGATGGGGCGCGCTGTATCACTGAGCGCGCTGTTCGCGCAGCCGTTGCTGGCGGATTTCGCCACGGTCGTCGAACAGGCACCGCTGGGCAGCCTGCCGCCGATTACACCGGTGAACCGGGCTGCGCCACTGGCACTTTCGTTCTCTCAGCAACGACTGTGGTTCTTGTCGCAGTTGCAAGCCAGTGCCAGTGCCGCTTATCACATCGCTGGCGGCGTAAAAATCAACGGCCAGCTCAATCGCCCGGCCTTGCAGGCGGCACTCGACCGTATCGTGGCGCGTCATGAGGCGTTGCGCACCGGTTTTACCAGCCTGAACGGCACGCCGTTCCAACACATTCATGAGCCTGCAGCGTTTGCGCTGGCGGTGCACGACCTGCGCCATCAACCTGACGTCGAGGGCGCGTTGCAGCATTTGAGCGCATTGGAGGCTGCAGCGCCTTTTGACCTGGAGCAGGGGCCGTTGATTCGCGGGCAATTGGTGCAGGTGGGCGAGTGCGAGCATGTGTTGCTGATCACGCTGCACCATATTGCCTCTGATGGCTGGTCCCTGGTGCGCTTTCTGCGCGAGTTGGGGGCGCTGTATGACGCCTTCTGCACCGGGCAGAGCGATCCGCTGCCACCGTTACCCCTGCAGTATGTCGACTATGCCGCGTGGCAGCGCCGCTGGATTGATGGTGCGGTGCTGCAAGGGCAACTCACCTACTGGCGCGAACAACTGTCGGACGCGCCGCCGTTGCTGACGTTGCCCGCCGACCGTCCACGCCCTGCGGTGCAGGAGTATACCGGGGGGCGGGTGGATTTCAGTTTGGACACTGCGCTGACCGCCGAACTCAAAGCATTGGCCGCACGCCACGACGTCACCCTTTACATGACGTTGCTCGCCGCTTGGGCCGCTTTGCTGGCGCGCCTGAGCGGCCAAGAGGACATCGTCATCGGTTCGCCCGTGGCCGGGCGCACCCGCACCGAGCTTGAGCCGCTGATCGGTTTCTTCGTCAACACCCTGGCACTGCGTTGCCGCGTGAACGGCAGTGAAACGCTGGCTGCGCTGCTGGCACAGGTCAAGGCCACCACGTTGGCGGCGTTGGCTCACCAGGACCTGCCGTTCGAACAATTGGTCGAAGCCCTCAACCCCCAACGCAGCCTGGCGCACAGCCCGCTGTTCCAGACGTTATTCGCCTGGCAGGAAGCTGGCGGCGATGGGCTGACGCTGCCCGGTCTGCAAACGCAGCCGCTGAACGTCGGGCAAGTGACCGCCAAGTTCGATTTGCTGCTGGCCCTGGAAGACGATGGCGAACAACTGCAGGGCAGTATCGAGTACGCGTCCAGCCTGTTTGATCAGTCGACCGTTGAGCGCTACGCCGAGCATCTGCAGATCCTGCTCGGTGCGATGGTGCGCGATGCTTCGCAGCCACTGGCGAGTTTGCCGGTGCTCTCGGACGCGCAACGCCGACACGTGTTGTACGACTGGAATACTACCGCCGCCGACTACCCGCGCGCCCAGGCTATTCATCACCTGTTTGAGGCGCAGGTGGCGCGCACACCGCAGGCCGTGGCGTTGCTCGACGACGATCAACAGCTCAGCTATGACGCGCTTAATCAGCATGCCAACGTGCTGGCGCACACGCTGCTCTCGAGTGGCGTTGGGCCGGGTGAGCGCGTGGCTGTCTGCCTGCCGCGCGGCGTGCAAAGTATCGTAGCGATTTTGGCTGTATTGAAGGCGGGCGGTGCTTACTTGCCGATCGATCCGGCTTACCCGGACGAACGCCTGCGCTACATGCTCCAGGATGGCCAGCCACGGGTGGTGCTCACCGATGCCGCGCTGGCAGCGCGTGTGCCTTCAAGCAGCGCCGGTGTGCGCTTGATCCTGACGGACAGTTTGCCGCCGCTGCCGGCATCGCCGCCCGCCAGCAACCCGGCTACCGCCTTTACCGCGCAGCAATTGGCCTACGTGATCTATACCTCCGGCTCGACCGGTCAGCCCAAAGGCGTGTGCATGCCACACCGCGCGCTGGTTAACTTGATGCACTGGCAGCAGCGCACTCAAACAACGCCGGGCGGGCTGCGTACGCTGCAATACGCCGCGCTGGGGTTTGACGTGTCGTTCCAGGAAATTTTCAGCACCTTGCTCTCGGGTGGCGAACTGGTGCTGATCAGTGAGGCTGAGCGCCTGGATATGGCGATGCTCGGCGAGTTACTGCGTCGACGTCGAATCCAGCGCCTTTATCTGCCTTACGTGGCCCTCAAGGCACTGGCCGATCAGGTGCGCGCCGACCGTCAGCCAATCGACGATTTGCAGCAGATTATTACGGCTGGCGAGCAGGTGGTGATCACCGAAACGATCCGGCAGGTTTTTGCCGATCAGCTCGCGCATGTGCGTTTGCATAACCACTACGGGCCTACGGAAACGCATGTGGTCAGCGCGTTTGAATTACCGGCGTGTGCGCACCACTGGCCGCGGCTGCCGTCCATCGGCCGGCCTGTCGCGAATGCTCGCGTGTATGTGCTCGACGCCTTGCAGCAGCCGGTGCCGGTCGGCGTCGGCGGGGAGCTTTACCTGGCCGGCGATGCCGTCGCGTGCGGCTATTTCAACCAGCCTGACTTGACCCTCGAACGGTTTCTGCCCGACCCCTTCAGCGCAGCGTCGGATCAGCCAGCGCCGATGATGTACCGCAGCGGTGACCTGGGCTGCTGGCAGGCGGATGGCACGCTGGCGTACCTGGGCCGTGCCGACCGACAGGTCAAAGTGCGCGGCTTTCGGGTCGAGCTGGAAGAAATTGAAGCGCAGTTGAATACCGTGGCCGGTATCTCGCAGGCAGTGGTGCTGCTGCGCGAGGACGACCCGCAGTCTCAGCGCCTGGTGGCGTATCTGTTGGTGGATGAGGCGATGCGTGACGCCTGCGATCCGCAGACGCTGCGCAGCTACCTGTCGAACCGACTGCCGGAATACATGGTGCCTGCCGCGTATGTGCCATTGAGCCATTTTCCCATCAGCCCTAACGGCAAACTTGATCGTGACGCGCTGCCGATGCCGGATGCCGGCGCCTATGCCAGCCAAGCCTACGAGCCGCCGCAGGGCGAGATCGAACCACTGCTTGCCGCCCTTTGGTGTTCGCTGCTGAACGTCGAGCAGGTTGGGCGCCAGGACCACTTTTTCGCGCTGGGCGGGCATTCACTGCTGGCGGTACAGCTTATCTCGCGGATCAAAAATCAGTTGATGGTCGAGATCCGCCTTCAGGACGTCTTTGCGGCACCGCAGCTTCACAGAATGGCTGATTTGTTGGTTCAACGTATTGATCTTCAACTGAAAGAGTTGATGTCGCAAGACGACTCTCTTGACCGCCGTTGAAGCAACGTAGTGGAGGTACAGGATGGCTGATAACACGTATTCAGGTAACGGCGATGACGGTGCTTCAGGGCAGATGTCGGTTACGCAACGCCTTGCTTTATTGAGTCGACTTAATGCAGAGCGGGCCGATCCGGCATTGGCGCTGGGACGTTGCAACCGTTCGGTGCCGATACCTTTGTCGTTTTCCCAGCAGCGCTTGTGGTTTTTGTCACAGCTCGAAGCGCGCGCCAGTGCCGCTTACCACCTTGCCGGTGGGTTGCGGCTGCGCGGTGAGCTGGACAGTGAGGCATTGCAGGCCGCGCTCGACCGTATCGTATTGCGCCATGAAGCCTTGCGCACGCGCTTTGTCGAGGTTGACGGTACGCCTTGGCAGCAGATTGATGAAGCCGCGCCCTTTGCGCTGACGCTGCACGACTTGCGCGGGCATGCGCGCCCCGCTGAGGCACTTGATCGACTGGCCGACGAGGAAGCCAGCGCGCCTTTCAGGCTCGATGAGGGCAAGCCTGTGCGTGGGCGGCTCATAAGGCTTGGCGAGCACGAACACGTGTTGCTCGTCACGCTGCACCATATCGTCTGCGACGGCTGGTCGCTGGGCTGTTTCATTCGGGAACTGGTCACTCTGTATCAGGCCTTCTCCAGCCAGCAGCCCGACCCGTTGCCGCCGCTGGCTATCCAGTACGCTGACTATGCGGTCTGGCAGCGCCATGCCGTGGCGCAAGCGCCGATTCAGGCGCAGCTGGCTTACTGGCGCGAGCAGCTGCGGCACATCCCGTTGACCCCGGTATTGCCCACCGACCTGCCGCGCCCGACCGCGCAAGACTACACCGGGCAATGCATTGAATTTACCCTTGAACCGGCGTTGGTCAGCGGGTTGAAGGCGTTGGCCGGGCGGCACAACGCCACGCTCTACATGACGGTGCTGGCCGCTTGGGCCTTGTTGCTGCACCGCTTGAGTGGGCAAGAGGATATCGTCGTCGGCTCACCGGTGGCGGGGCGCTCACGCACCGAGCTGGAGCCGCTGATCGGCCTGTTCGTGAATACGCTTGCGCTGCGTTTGCGCGTGGACGGCGATGCCTCGGTCAGCTCACTGTTGGCGCAGGTCAGGGAGACGACGCTGGCGGCGCAGTCACATCAGGATCTGCCGTTCGAACAATTGGTGGAAGCGCTCAACCCGACGCGCAGCCTGTCGTACAGTCCGATTTTTCAGACCATGCTGGCTTGGCAGAGTAGCGTCGACGAGTCCTTTGAGTGCGGCGGCCTTACCGCCACGCCGTTTAATGGGGAACAGCGCAGCGCCAAGTGTGACCTGTTGCTGTGCATGGGTGAACAGGACGACCGCCTGGTTGGCAGCCTCGATTACGCCGACAGCCTGTTTGAACCGGCTACCGCGCAACGCTATGTCGCGTACCTGAAACGCGTATTGGCGGCGATGGTCGGCGACGCGTCGCAGACGCTGGCAAGCCTGCCGTTGCTCGCCGATGCAGAGCGCCGGCAGGTGCTTGATGAGTGGAACAGGGTCTCGACCGATACGCCTGTTACGCGCTGCCTTCATCAGCAGTTTGAGGCGCAGGTTGCGCGCTCGCCCGAGGCGGTCGCGCTGGTGCATGAGCACCGACAGCTGAGTTATGACGCGCTCAATCGCCAAGCCAACCAGTTGGCCCATGCGCTGATCGCCCAAGGCGTGGGCGCGCAGTCGCGGGTTGCGATCTGCCTGCCACGTGGTGTGGAGATGGTGGTGGCGGTGCTGGCGGTGCTCAAAACGGGCGGTTGTTATGTTCCGATTGATCCGGTCTACCCACCCGAGCGCATTCAGTATCTGCTGCAGGACAGCCAGCCGCAGGCGCTGGTGACCTTTATCGAACAATGGCGCAGCGTGCCTGAAGGCGTCACGGTGGTCGACCTGAGCACCGCGTCGCAGCTGACCGCTCAACCCGACACCAACCCTGCGTCGAGCGATCATCATTCAAGCCAACTGGCCTACGTGATTTACACCTCCGGCTCCACCGGCCAACCCAAAGGCGTCATGGTCGAGCACGGGCAGGTCATCGGGTTGCTGCAGAGCACAGGCCGTCTGTTCAATTTCGGGCCAGACGATGTATGGACGTTATTCCATTCGCTGTCGTTCGACTTTTCCGTGTGGGAACTGTGGGGCGCGCTGCTGAATGGCGCGCGATTGGTGGTGGTTTCTCAGGAGACGGCGCGATCGCCCTCGGCGTTCTATCAGTTGCTGTGCACGCAGGGCGTCACGGTATTGAACCAGACGCCGGAGGCGTTCCGGCAGTTGATCCAGGCCCAAGCGCACAGCCACCAAGCGCATGCGTTGCGCTGGGTGGTGTTCGGCGGCGAAGCACTGGAGCCGGCCATGCTTGCGCCCTGGTTTGCGCGCAATGGCGAGCACACGCAATTGGTCAATATGTACGGGATCACCGAGACGACAGTGCACGTCACCTGGCGGCGTCTTGCGCCGACGGACACCGCGCTCAATCACAGCCCGATTGGCGAACGTATCCCGGACATGCGTACCTACGTGCTGGATGCGGCACGTCAGCCGGTGCCCGTGGGCGTGGTCGGCGAGTTGTACGTCGGCGGCAGAGGCGTGGCGCGAGGTTACCTCAATCGTTCGGAGTTAACGGCAGAGCGTTTTATCGACGATCCGTTCGTTGACGGTGCGCGCCTCTATAAGAGCGGTGACCGCGCACGCTGGCGTGCCGATGGCTCACTGGAGTATTGGGGGCGCAACGACCAGCAGGTAAAAGTGCGTGGTTTTCGCATCGAACCAGGGGAAATCGAAGCACGCCTGCGCGCCCATGCGCAGGTGGATGACGCGGTGGTGCTGGCCCAGCAAGAGGGCGATGGCGATACCCGTCTGGTGGCCTATTACCTGGCGGCTACGGCGCAGGATGCGCGGCAATTGCGCCAGTGGGTAGCGGCGCAACTGCCGGACTATATGGTGCCGGGAGCGTGGGTCCATTTGACGGCATTTCCACTGACCGCCAACGGAAAACTGGATCGGCGTGCGCTTCCAGCGCCGGATGCCACGTCTTATGCGCTGCATCAGTACGTCGCGCCGCAAGGGACAAGTGAAATCACCTTGGCGCAGTGGTGGAGTGAACTGCTGGGCGTGGAGCAAGTAGGGCGGCATGACCACTTTTTTGCCTTGGGCGGGCACTCGCTGCTGGCGGTGCAATTGCTCTCGCGGGTTCGCCAGGTCATGGCGCGTGATGTGGCGCTGAGCACGCTGTTTACGCAACCTGTATTGGCGGGCTTTGCTCAAGCGGTTGAACAAGCGCCCTTCGCTGCGCTGCCGCCGATTACCCCGGCCGACCGCAGCGCGCCCTTGGCGCTGTCGTTTGCCCAACAGCGTCTATGGTTTTTGGCGCAACTGGAAGCCCGCGCCAGCGCGGCTTACCACATGGCCGGCGGCCTGCAACTGAGCGGCGAGCTGAACCAGGCTGCTTTGCAGGCTGCACTGGACCGCATCGTGGCGCGACACGAAGCGCTGCGCACCTGTTTTGTAACCCGCGAGGGCGCGCCGGTACAGCAGATTAACGGCCCGGCCCCCGTTGCGCTGGGCCACTACGATTTGCGTGAGCAGCCAAACCCTGCGCGTGAGTTGCGCCAGCTGGCGCACGTGCAAGAGTCGCAACCCTTTGACCTGAGCCGTGGGCCGTTGCTGCGTGTGTGCCTGGTGCGGCTCGACGAGCAGCGTCACGTGCTGTTGATCACCTTGCACCATATCGTCTCGGATGGCTGGTCCATCGGGCGTCTCATGCACGAGTTGGACACGCTCTACAGCGCCTTTGCGGCGGGGCTCGCCGACCCGTTACCAGCGCTGGGCATTCAATACGCCGACTACGCCGCCTGGCAGCGCCAGTGGCTGCAGGGCGAGGTATTGCAAGGCCAACTCGCCTACTGGCGCGAGCAACTGGCAGATGCGCCGCCCTTGCTCGAACTGCCCACCGACCACCCTCGGCCGCCGGTGCAGAACTACGTCGGTGGCCGGGTGGATTTCACCCTGGACGCCGCGCTGACCGCTGCACTCAAACGCTTGGCGGCCCGGCATGACAGCACGCTGTACATGACGCTGCTGGCCGGCTGGGCGATGTTGCTCGCGCGTCTGAGCGGGCAGGACGACATCGTGGTCGGTATGCCGGTAGCAGGCCGCACGCGCACCGAGCTGGAGCCGCTGATCGGGCTGTTCGTCAACACCCTGGCCCTGCGCTGCCGGGTGCCGGGCACGGCGACAGTCGCCGAGTTGCTGGCGCAGGTCAAAGCCACCACGCTGGCGGCGCAGGCGCACCAGGACTTGCCGTTCGAGCAGTTGGTGGAGGCGCTCAACCCTGCGCGTAGCCTGGCGCACAGCCCGCTGTTCCAGACGCTGTTCGCCTGGCAGAACGCCGCCGATGACGCGCCCACGCTGGATGCCCTGCATATCGAGCCCTTTGCCTTCGAACAGGTGACAGCACAGTTCGACCTATCACTGGCGGTGGGTGCGCGCGCTGATCAGCTTGAGGGCAGCATCGAATACGCGAGCAGCTTGTTCGAACATGCAACCGTAGTGCGCTATGTCGAGCATTGGCAGGTGCTGTTATGCGCGATGGTGCTCGACGCCTCCCAGGCACTGGCGCACCTGCCGTTGTTGACGCAAGCGCAACGCCGGCAAGTGCTGTTTGACTGGAACGCCTGCGAGGTGCACTCCCCGCGTGAGGCGCTGGTTCATCAGTTGTTTGAGCGCCAGGCAGGGCGATCGCCCGACGCCATTGCCTTGGTCTGCGAAGAACAGCAACTGAGCTACGCGCAGTTGAACTTGCGCGCCAACCAACTGGCGCATGCCCTGATCGCGCAGGGTGTGCTGCCTGATGCGCGCGTGGCCATCTGCCTGCCACGCGGGCCGGAAATGGTGTATGCGGTACTGGCAGTGTTGAAGGCTGGGGGGGCTTATGTGCCGATCGATCCTGACTACCCGCTCGAGCGTATCAAGTACATGCTCGAAGACAGCCAGCCGCAAGTGCTGGTCACCCGCAGCGACCTGAGTGCAACGCTGCCGCAAGGCTTGAAAATGATCGAATTGGACGTTGCACCGCTGCCGATGCAGGTGGCCAATCCGAACGTTTCACTGGCAGCGGATAATCTGGCCTACGTGATTTATACCTCCGGGTCATCGGGGCAGCCCAAGGGAGTGATGGTTCCCCATCGTGGGGTGGTCAACGTGCTGTGTTCGATCACGCAGCATATCGATCTGCGCCCGGATGACCGCTTGCTCAGCGTCACTACGTTGAATTTTGATATTGCTGCGTTGGAGCTTTTCGCGCCCTTGCTGTGTGGCTCGCGCCTGGTGCTGGCGGATCGGGAAACCGTACTGGACCCGCAACGGCTGGCGCACAGCCTGCGGTATCACCAGATCAGCGTGATGCAGGCAACGCCTTCGGTGTGGCGCCTGTTGGTAGACAGCGCAGGGCTTGAGGGCGTGCACTTGCGCGTTGCCTTGTGTGGCGGTGAAGCCCTCAGTCATGAACTGGCACAGCCGTTATTGAACGTCACCGACCAGCTCTGGAACCTTTACGGTCCCACGGAGACCACCATCTGGTCCACTGCACAGCGGGTGCGCGCTACGTCGCAGGGCAGGGGGGCGCCGCCGATTGGTCGGCCGCTGGCTAATACCCGCATCTACATTCTGGATGAGCAAGGCAGGCCTGTACCGGCAGGTGTATGGGGGGAGATCTACATTGCCGGGGACGGCGTGACAAAGGGGTATCTCAATCGCCCCGAGCTGACCTCGGAGCGTTTTGTGCCCGAGCCTTTCATCACACCGCGTGCCGGGCAAAGCGGCGCACTGATGTACCGCACCGGCGACGTGGGTCGCTGGCTCGGCGACGGCAGCATTGCCTACTACGGGCGCAACGACAATGAAGTGAAAGTTCGCGGTGTGCGAATCCAGCCGGCTGAAATCGAATCGGTGTTGTTGGCTCACGACGATGTGCAGGAAGCGGTAGTTGTCGGTCAGCAAACCGAGCAGGGAAAACGCCTGGTCGCCTATGTGGTGACGCGCAACCCAATGCAGGCTGCCACCGAATCCGGCGAGCAAAGCGTCGGCTTCAGCCTGTTCTATTTCGGCGGCGATTCGCGCGATCAGCAGGATAAATACGCACTCTACCTTCAAGCCGCTCAGTACGCTGATCAGAACGGATTTGAGGCTGTATGGACGCCGGAGCGTCATTTTCACGCGGTGGGCGGCATTTACCCGAACCCATCGGTGTTGTCCGCCGCGCTTGCCACCGTCACCACGCGAATAGGCTTGCGCGCCGGGAGCGTGGTGCTGCCGCTGCATCACCCGGTACGGGTCGCGGAAGAGTGGTCGATGGTGGATAACCTTTCCCATGGGCGAGTCGGGCTATCGGTCGCCTCCGGCTGGAACCCGAAAGATTTTGTGCTGGCGCCGGGTGCTTACGCAGAGCGCAAACAAGCAATGTTCGACGGCGTGCTAACCCTGCGCTCATTGTGGCGCGGCGAGGCTGTGTGCCTGCCGGATGGCGAGGGCAAACACAGTGAAATGCGCGTGTTCCCGACGCCTGTGCAAGCGCAGTTGCCGCTGTGGGTGACGGCGGCCGGCAACCCCGAGACGTTTATTCAGGCGGGAAAATCCGGCACACACTTACTGACTCACTTGTTGGGCCAGGAGCTTGATGAGCTGGCGGAAAAAATCGCCCTCTACCGCGAAGCCAGGGCACAGGCCGGGCATGACCCGCAGGCCGGTCGCGTAACGTTGATGGTGCACACCTTTCTTGGCGAGGACTTGCAGGCCACGCTCGCCACAGCCAGAACGCCGTTTACCGACTACCTCAAACAGCACTTTGGGCTGAACTTTTTCTCGCGTGGTGTGAGCAGCGAGGCGTCCTCGATGCAGGAGCAAGACATTCAGGAAATGACGGCGCTTGCCTTTGAGCATTACTCCTCTTCTGCGGCACTGATCGGTACGCCACACAGCTGCTTGCCAACGGTGCAGGCGATCAGAAACTCCGGCGTCGATGAAATAGCCTGTCTGATCGATTGGATGGACGCGCAAAACGTAATGGCAGGGTTGCCGCACCTGAACGCTTTGCGCCAGTTGTCGATGTCGGTCGCTCCAGGCGTCAGAGACCTGCGTCAGTTCCTGACGGCGCGGTTGCCCGGCCACATGATCCCGCAGAACGTGGTGTTCCTCGACGCCATCCCGATGACGGCCAACGGCAAGATCGACCGTAACGCGTTGCCGTCCCCGGCGCAGGACACGCTCCAAACGCACGACTACGCGCCGCCGCAGGGTGAACTTGAGTCGCGGGTGGTTGCCTTGTGGCACGCGTTGCTGGAGGTCAAGTCGATTGGTCGGCATGACAACTTCTTTGAGTTGGGCGGCAACTCGCTGATGGTGGTCAGCTTGCTTGAACACCTGCGCCAGGCAGGTGTTCCCGCGCACGTGCGGATGCTGTTCGCCAACCCCACGCCTGCCTCCCTGGCCAACGCCATCGCCACCGAAAAACACGCAGGCGACCACGCGCCCGCCGACCATAACGCTGCCGACACGATCGAGGTTCTATTCTGATGCGTCCCTCAAATGGCTCTGCACCTCTGTATCGCCTCGCCGCTTGCGCGATTGCCGAACCCCTGGTCAATGGATGGAGCGCGTGGTGGTTAAACGTCGCACCCCTTCCGGCCAGCCTGCATTTTGCCCAAGTGCAGCGCAAAGTGATGCAGCTCTACCTGGACAACCCGGCGCTGAACTACCAGATGGCGATAGACCCCGCACTCAGCGGCAACGCCTGCATCGGTGTCCCGCCTGAGCACGCAGGGCAGGTCGCGGCGCTGCTGGCCAGTTCCGAAAGTGCGCTGCATGACTGCCTCGGTTTGTCTGAAGCGGTGCACGCGCTGCAGCAGCTTCTGCTTACGCACGGCAATGGTCAGTCACTGGAGCCGTTGTACGCGCAGATACCCGGCCCGTTGCGCGGGCTGGTGGAGCTGGTTTACGACTACTTCAACCGCCCCTCTTTTCGCACCATTGAGGCGCTGACTTACCGCAGTCGTTACTACAAGCCCTGGTTACAAAGCGTGCGTATCCGTCAGTTGCGGCATGACGGCGACCGGCCGTTTCTGTTCAGCACCCCGCATGCCATCGAACCGCAGGACGCTTGTTGGCAAGTGCCTTTTGCCAGCCCGCGCCTGGACGCGTTGTTCCAGCTCGACACCCGCCCTCAGCCGCTGCACGCGCTCTTCGAGCGGTGTGAGGCGGACGAGGCGCTGCAACGCCAGCTCTACCCGCTGTTGACGCAATGCTCGCCGCTACCGCGACCTGCGCAAACGGAGGTTGAGGCCGACACTGTGCGGTATCTGGGGCACGCCACGGTATTGGTCCAGACCCACGGTGTCGCTGTTCTGGTCGACCCGTTTATCAGTGCCGAGCCGTTGCAGGGTGGGGATGCACGGGTGACGTTTCAGGCGCTGCCTGAGCACATCGATTACGTGCTGATTACCCATGCCCACCCCGACCACTTCTCCCTGGAAACGCTGTTGCGCCTGCGTCACCGCATCGGTTGCCTGGTGGTCCCGCGCTCAAGCGACTTTTTGCTCGGCGACGTGTCGCTGCGGCTGATGGCCCAGACGCTAGGGTTCACCCATGTGGTGGAACTGGCGCCGCTGGAATCTATCGGCTTGCCGGACGGTGAAATCATCGGTGTGCCGTTTCTGGGGGAACACGGCGATTTAGCCCATGCCAAGAGTGCCTACGTGATCCGCCTGGGGCGTCGGCAGATGCTCTTCGCGGCGGATTCGGCCTGCCTTGACCCGGCATTGTACGAACGGGTGCGCGAGGCGGTGGGCACCCTCGAAACCGTGTTCATGAACACTGAAACCGAAGGCGCGCCAGCCTCTTACACCATCGAAGCACTGTTCCCGCAGGAGCGTGACCGGCAGCCGGAAAAGAACCGGCGTTGCCGTGGCAGTAATTCCGGCGAGGCGATCGAGCTGCTCAAAGCCGTTGGTGCCAAACGGCTTTACAACTATGCCATGGGGCTGGAGCCGTGGTTCCAGCATGTACTGGGCCCGGCGTCGAAACCTGGCGACGCCAGAATGCGCGACTCCGACGCGCTGCTTCGCGACGCTCTGGCCGCCGGGCTTGAGAGTGCTCAGCGTTTGCATGGCCCACAGTTGATTTCGTTGGGGGATAACCCTGCACCGCCCGGCCCCATCGGCGATTACGAGGTAACACTATGATGAGCCCTCCACGGGATTCCCGCGTTCAGATCGCAAACCCTGCGTTCTCGCAGTTGTTGCTCGAACTCGCCAAGCGCGGCGTGGCGCTGCGTCGTGAGGGCGACGATATTAAGCTGCGCGCCGATAAAGACAGCCTCGATCCTGCGCTGCTGAACAGCCTGCGTGAGCATAAGTCGCAGCTGTTGGAATGGATCGGCCAGCCTGGCCTCAACTGGAAATACGCGCAGGCCGAGGCCGTCCAGCTCTCGCCCATGCAGAGAGCGCGCATCGTGCAAAGCGTCAAGGGCGCGGAGCAAAACCTGCAGGATATCTATCCGCTTACACCGCTTCAGGAAGGTATTTTCTTCCACCATCTGGCCAGTCAGGACGCCGCTGACCCTTATGTGCTGCCATGGCTGATGGCGTTCACCTCGCGCGCTGAACTGGACCACTTCACCCACGCCCTGCAACAGGTGATCAACCGCCACGACATGCTGCGCACCGCCATCGCCTGGGAGGGCCTGCCAGCGCCAGTACAGGTGGTGTGGCGTGAGGCAACGTTGCACATCGAGACCCTCACACTAAACGAGGGTGAGGACGATATACAGGCCTGGCTGCTGGCGCGTTTCATCCATCAGCCCAGTCGCCTTGACCTTGAGCAGGCACCGCTGATGCGAGGATTCGCCGTGCATGATCGGCAACACAACCGGTGGTTGTTTATGTTGCTTTGTCACCACTTGGCGGTAGACCACACCACACTGGATTTCATTGTGGAGGAGGTGCAAGCCTGTTTGCGCGGCGAGCAGGACACATTACCGGTGCCGGTTCCGTTCAAGCACTTTGTCATGCACTCCCGGCAGGCGGCCAGCGATCCCTCGCATAAAACGTTTTTTCGCCAGATGCTCTCAGGCGTCGACGCGCCGACCGCACCCTATGGCCTCATCGATGTCAGGGCCGACGGCTCGCTGCTGACATTTGCCTCACGCCAATTGGAGGGCCGTTTGTGCGCTCGCCTGCGGGCCTCGGCCAAAGCCCTGGCGGTCAGCCCCGCAAGTTTGTTTCATGTGGCCTGGGCCGCCGTACTCGCGCGGTTGGCGGTGCGCGACGACGTAGTGTTCGGCACCGTGCTGTTTGGGCGAATGCAGGCCGGTGAAGGTGCGGGACGCATGCTTGGCGCTTGCGTGAATACGCTGCCGTTGCGCATCAAGGTCGGCCAGCGGTCGGTCGTCGACACCATCAAAGAGACGCATATTCTGCTGTCGGAGCTGCTAAGTCATGAGCACGCACCCCTGGCGATTGCACAGGGCTGCAGCCAGGTGCCACCGTCAATGCCGCTGTTCAGCGCCGGTTTCAATTATCGTTACAGCCAGCGTCAGCAGACCTTGGCCGCCAGCCAGCAGGCTGAGTGGGCGGGTATGGAGGGGCTGTTTAACGAGGAACGCGGAAATTACCCGTTGCATGTCGAGGTGGACGATTTCGGCGACAGCTTTGCATTAACCACGCATGTTCAGCGCCCGATGTCGCCACAGCGTGTGGCGCGCTATTTTGAGACGGCGCTGGAGGCGCTGGTCACCGCCCTGGAACGCTCACCTTCGCAACGCATGGACAGCCTGGACGTGTTGCCGGACGAGGAGCGTGCGGAGCTGATCGAAAGCTGGAACGACACTCGCAAAGACTTCCCGGACCAGACCTGCATTCACACCTTGTTCGAGGAGCAGGTTGCACGCACACCGCTGGCGACTGCGGTGGTGTTCGGCGAGCGTATCCTGACCTACGCGCAACTGAACGCAAAGGCGAACCAGCTGGCGCACCATTTACGCGCTCAGGGCGTTGGCGTCGGCGCGTTTGTCGCTATCTCGTTGCCGCGCGGCATCGACATGGTGGTGGCAATACTGGCCGCGCTAAAGGCGAGCGCAGCTTATATCCCGCTGGACACGGGCTACCCGGTCGAGCGCTTGCATTTCATGTTGCATGACAGCGCGGCCCAGGTTCTGGTCACCGACCGCCGCTGTCGCGCTGCGCTCGGCACACTGGGCGAAGGCGTGACGGTGATTGTGCTCGATGCTGAGCAGACGCCGTGGCTGGCCGGCGACGACACGAACCCGCACGCCGAGGCGCTGGGGCTGACGGCCGAGGCGATTGCCTATGTTATCTATACCTCAGGTTCCACCGGCACGCCAAAAGGCGTATTGGTCCCGCACCGCGGCCTGTGCAACCTGATCGTTGCGCAGGTTGCCGCCTTCAACGTGACACCGCAAAGCCGTGTGCTGCAGTACTCGTCGTTTTGTTTTGACGCGAGCATTTCAGAGCTGTTCATGGCATTCGTCAGCGGTGCTGCGTTGTACCTGCCTGCGCCGGGTCTGTTGGTGGGGGCTGAGCTTGCCGCCACCCTGGTCAGTCAGCGCATCACGCACGTCACCCTGCCGCCTGCGGTGTTGTCCGGGCTGCCCGAAGGCACGAGCCTGCCCGATGTGCAGACGCTGGTGGTGGTGGGTGAGGACGTCAGCGAGGCGCTGGTACGCCAATGGGCGCCGGGGCGCTGTTTTATCAACGGCTATGGGCCCACTGAGGCTACGATTGGTGCGGCGATGCAGGTGTGTGATCCTGATCGACCAGGCAAACCACCTATCGGCAAGCCATTTGCCAACGTGCGCGTGTACATTCTCGACGCGCAAGGACGGCCGTCGCCCGTGGATGTCGCTGGCCTGTTGCATGTGGCGGGGGCCGGCGTTACGCCGGGCTACCTCAACCGGCCGCAACTGACCGCGCAACGCTTCACTGTCGACCCGTTCAGTCCTGATCCCGGGGCGACGCTTTACAACACGGGCGATGTGGGGCGCTGGCTGCCCGACGGCACACTTGAGTTTTTGGGGCGCAGCGATCATCAGGTCAAGCTTCGCGGCTTTCGCATCGAACTGGGTGAAATCGAGGCCTGTATCCGTCTCTATCCCGGCGTGCAGGACGCGGTAGCGCTGATGCGCCAGGATAGTGCCGATGACCCTCAACTGGTTGCTTATTACACCGCGGCGCAGGGGGTGACGGACGTGCACCTGCGGGCGCACTTGATGCAGCACCTGCCGGATTACATGACACCGGGTGCCTATGTGCGCCTCGACAGCCTGCCGTTGACACCCAATGGCAAAGTGGATCGCGCGCAACTGCCGGCACCGGCGCAGGCGGGGGTAATCAAGGAAGGCTTCGAACCCGCGCAGGGTGCGGTAGAGCGGATGCTTGCGGGGGTATGGGCCACGGTCTTGAAACGGCCGGCAGAAAACATCAGTCGCGATGACAATTTTTTTGACCTGGGCGGGCACTCTCTGCGTCTGGTCGAAGTCGCAGGCCTCCTGCATTCGCTGGGTCTTACGGTCACGGTCTCCACGCTTTTCACCCAGGTGACCCTCAGGCAACTGGCCGAAAGCCTTGCCTGTGACCATGCACCGGCATGGGCCGGTGGGGCCATTCCTTTTCGCCTGCATGCCGACACTGCCCCGCTGTTCTTTGTGCATGAAGTCTGGGGCGAGTTGCTGTACGTGCCCGAGCTTATACGGCACATGCACGGCGACTTCAGCCTCTACGGCCTGTCGGGGCAGCCTGAAGGGTCGCCGCCGATCGATGACCTCGGCGCCCACGCGGCTTACCTGATAACGCTGATTAAAAGTGTGCAGCCGCAAGGGCCCTACCGGCTGGCAGGGTGGTCCTTTGGCGGGGTGCTGGCCTACGAAATCGCGCTGCAGTTACTGGAGCGAGGCGACGCTGTGGCATTTCTCGGCCTGCTCGATTCAGCCAATCCGTTGACTCAACGCATTACGCTGGCGCCGACGAGCAGCGACTCGGCACGTCTGTGGTGGGCGCTGGGTGACTCGCTATCGCCGGAGGCAATACAACGGTTGTTGCCACTGGTTGAGACTGAGTCGTTCGAAACGCTGGTTAAAGGCTTTCAAGCGGAGTCCGTGCTACCGGCACGCATGAGCGCCGCGCAGGTATTGCGTTACCTCAATCAGCATGAAGGCTATGTGCGCGCGCTTGGCCGCTGGCGGCCACGACCGCTGCCGGCTGCGTTGCACCTGTTTCGTGTCAGCGACGACAAGCCGTTGCAACTGGGATGGGACAGCGTGGTTGCGCCGTCAGACATTCACGTCATTCCCGTGGCGGGCTCGCACATGTCGATGGTCAGCCCACCGCACGTTAGCGTGTTGGGTGAGGCACTGACCCAGGCGTTGGGGCGCAGCGTTGAAGGGCAGGTCAGCCAATGGCAGCGGTAGCGATGTGGTTGTCCCCACTATGCCAGTTGGGCAGGCCGTTTTTTGTGCTGTTGCTGGCGGAAAACATCTTTGTCGCCGGCGCGAACATCGCTGTGTTCGCCATTGGCGCCTGGGTCTATCAGCAGTCGAACTCGTTGTTCGACTTCTCCCTGGTCGCCACTGCCGGCGCCTTGTCCACCCTGGCGGTGCTGCCGTTCGCCGGGGCGCTGGCAGATCGGTTCGACCGACGCAAGGCAATCCTGTGGTCTGACGCCGGTGTGTTGTGCCTGATGGGGGTGTTGCTGTGGGTGATGGCGAAAAACGGCGCGGCGTTGTGGCTGTTGTATGTGTTCAGCGTGATCGTGGCGTTGGCCCACGCGCTCAGAACGCCGGCTTACCGCACCACCATGAGTGCATTGCTGCAAAGCGAGCAGATGCCGCTTGCCTGCGGCTTGATGGGGATCGTCAACGGCCTGGTCGGCATCGGCGTGCCGATCATCGCAGGCATGTTGATGTACCGCTACGGCCTGGACGGCATCTTCATGTTCAACTTGGTCGCGATAGCATGCAGCCTGCTCCTGGCCGCCGCCGCGTTGTACCGCGTTCCCTCGTCGCTACTCAACTCCTCGGCCACGGCCGGCACCGGCGCGAATGTCGGCGGGCTTCTCAGGGACTTATCGCGGGCAATTGCCTATTTTCGCGAGCACCGCCTGATGGCTTTTTTGCTTGCGTACGTGCTGGTGCAGGAATGCCTGGAGGCGTTGGTTTCCACGCTGATCACCCCGCTGATACTCACCGGCCACAGTGTGCGCGAACTGGGGGCCATCTTGAGTTGGGGGGGGCTTGGGGCTGCATTGGGCGCGGTGCCGCTGCTGGCGTCGCGGTTGGCGTCACGCCTGACGCTGCTGCTTTTGGTGTGCAACATGCTGCTCTCCCTGTGTGTGGTGATAGCCAGCCTGGTTAACACCACGGTGTATTACGCCGCCAGCGTATTCGTTGCACTGTTTGCCGCCAGCCTGGCCACCGGTTGTGCCATGGCGCTGTGGATGCGCAAGGTTCCGCTCGATCGGCAGGGCAGTGTCTTTGCACTCATGGGGTCGCTTGCCGTAATTGCGATGCCGGTCACGGTGCTGTTGGCCGGCAGCGTCGTCGACCGTTGGTTGCTTCCGGCGTTCGCTACGGGGGCGAGTTGGACCTTGACTGCCAGCCTTTGGCTGGGGAGTGGCAAGGACGATGGCGCGCTTCGGCTGGTGTTGCTGTGCTGCGGCGTGCTGGGGGTGGCGATTTCGCTGGCGGGACTGGCCCATCGCACGATGCGATGTCTGGATGACCACATGCTGGACGCGTGTTAACCCAACTAATGAATGCCCTCAGGCTTTATCAGGAACTGACCGTGCTGCCCTCAGCATGAACGACATGAACGACATGAACGTTAGCGTTTGGACGTAATGCCCTGACGCCCACCCACTTCGTGGAACGTGCTGTTTAGCGTGTTCAACGGGGAACTCAACTTCACCTGAAGTATCGTTTATTACCGAGAAAGGAAAGTATCATGACAGGCACTCACCGCTCTTCCAACTACTCGACACCCACTCAGCTTGATATGCCGGGGTTGGCAAACTTGCTGTTCGGGCACGCCGCGTTTCAATACCTGCGTGCGGCCTGCGAACTGGACCTGTTCGAAACCGTTAATCTTGCCGGTGCTTCAACTAAGGAACAACTTCGCGTCGCCTTGAAACTTGAAGAACGGGCCGCTGATATTTTGCTCCTTGGTGTCACTTCGCTGGGGCTGCTGGTCAAGGAAAACAGCACTTACCGAACTGCGGATGTGCTGCGTGAGCTGATGGATACAGACGACTGGCAGCGTTTCAAAGATACCGTGGCCTTTGAACAATATATTGTGTACGAAGGGCAGTTGGATTTTACCGAGTCGTTGCAGCAGAATACCAATGTCGGGCTGCAGCGGTTTCCCGGTGAAGGGCGTGATCTTTATCATCGCCTGCATCAAGACGCGAAACTTGAAGAGGTGTTCTATCGTTACATGCGTTCCTGGTCAGAACTGGCAAATCAAGACTTGGTTCAGCATCTGGACTTGTCCTCGACGCGGCGCCTGTTGGATGCCGGCGGTGGCGATGCAGTCAATGCCCTGGCGTTGGCACAGGCCAACCCGGCATTGAAGGTGACCGTGCTGGATATTTCCCACTCCATACCGGTCACTCAATCCAAAATCGAGCAGGCTGGCCTGAGCGATCGGGTGGATGCGCGGGCACTCGACATTTTGCACCAGCCTTTCCCGGCGGGGTACGACTGCATTCTGTTCGCCCATCAACTGGTGATATGGACGCTGGAAGAGAACACCCTGATGCTGCGCAAAGCCTATGAAGCGTTGCCTGAAGGTGGACGAGTGGTGATCTTTAACTCAATGTCCAATGACGAGGGTGACGGGCCAGTGGTCGCGGCGCTAGACAGCGTTTACTTTGCCTGCCTGCCTGCTGAGGGCGGAATGATCTACGCGTGGCAGCAACACGAGCAGTGTCTTTCCGCCGCCGGCTTTAAAAATCCGCAGCGTATTTCGGTTCCGGGCTGGACGCCGCACGGCATTATTATTGCTCATAAATAAACGGCGAAAGCATTCAGTACATGACTTTAGCGCCATGTACTGAATAGTGTTTCATCTTCTAAGCTTGCAATGCGCTGATAACTTATCATATAGATTTAAGGACTGCGGGTATGAAATCATTTATGGAAGAATTCGAAGCGGCAATTAGTGCTGCACCGAATGGCAATGTGCGTTTTTTTGAGCAGCATCATTTCCCTTGGATAGACAAGATCGAAGCGAAATGGCCTCTGATTAAAGCGGAGGCTGCACGACTGCTAAGCGCTATCGAACTGTTGCCTGGTTTCGAAGAGATTCAGCACGAACAATCCGAACTCACCAACGATCGCCATTGGCAAATATTCCCATTTTATGTCTATGGGCAAACATTCGAACGAAACCTACTGCGCTGCCCTGAATCCAGTGCCGCACTCAAAGATATCGTGGGACTCAAGGCCGCAATGTTTTCAGTGCTGCGCGCGGGTAAGGTGTTGCCTTTACACCGTGGACCGTACAAAGGAGTATTACGTTATCACTTGGGTATTATAATTCCGACACCCGAAACACAGTGTGCCATTGAAGTCGCAGGTGAAATAGAGCATTGGGGGGAGGGTAAAAGCCTAGTCTTTGACGACTCTTATGAACATAGCGCCTGGAACTACGCCAGCGAAGACCGGATCGTATTGTTTGTCGATTTTATCCGGCCGCTGCCATGGGAGCTGGCGATAGTAAACGAACAAATAATCAATCAAATTCAAGACAGCAGTTTTATTGTCGATACTTTGATAAACTGGAATCGATGGGAACGGGCTTATGGCAAGCAACTTGACAGCGCATTGGGCATCATCAGCTAACAGTATGTCGCCCCTGTTAAGTCATCCATCTTGGTTTTCTACAGTTTTTGCAAATCGACGCGTCGTGCAAACTCGTTAAGCTAGATGGAGGCCTTGCTAGACTTGGCTTTCAGCGGGATGAAGGTCTTTTTTTTACTACTTTCGCGAACGCATCAGCGTGAGTGTGAATCGCCCCTAGTTTCCTACAGACTTTTCACCTCCCACAACTGATCAGCTTGGTTGTGTAGCTCTGACTCATCGGCTCACGACATCAACACATCCCTTACTGGAACCCGCGACCGGTCAAGGCCACGACGATTCATCAACTACTACAGGACGCCTACGAGGGCGCCCGCCCGCAATAAACTCAGCTCAGTAGGGCATGTTGAAAGGCGTCACGATCTGCACCGGTGACGATGCAATGGGGCCGGCGATCCATAGCCGGATACCGCCTGTAACTGGGGATGCTGCTGCAGCGCCTCGAGCATGCGATCGAATGTGCGATAGTAGACGCCATAACCTCCACTGATACGCACCTAGGTTTTGTACGAAAAGTATTGCCGCATACAACGTAGGCTACAGGCCAGCGTGACCATGGCTGCGTAGCTCTTGGCCAGCTTGTCGTAGCGAGTGCCGATTCGGCGGTTCTCTTTTAGCCAACGAAACATCCGCTCAATGATGTTGCGCTGCCGATACTTTGGACGATCAAAGAGTCGGGGCAAGCCAGGCCGGGGTTTGCGTGGCGTGGCGCGTAGCGGGATCACAGGCTGCATTCGATAGCGGTCGCAGTAGTAACGCAGGTGTTATGCGTCATAGCTTTTGTCAGCCAGTAACCATCTACTGAGCTTTCGTGGTCGCCCCGGCTTACCGGGAATGCGCACCTGATCCAGCAACGGCTGGGCGTGTGCGATATCGCTGGTTTGTCCCGGTGAAAGCATGAAGCGTAATGGCACGCCATTAGCGTCGCAAACCATATGAATCTTGGTTGTCAGGCCGCCTCGACTGCGTCCCAGAGCATGGTCTAGCGGTTCTTCAGGCCCCCCTTTTTTCCGGCGCCTGAAGAGGCTCGGGTTGCACGTACTGCCGTTGAGTCGATCATCCAGGTGTCCAGATCGATCAGTCCCTCCTGGTTGAGTCGAATGTGCAAGCGCTCCAGTATCCGGTCAAACGTACCGTCATCGCGCCAGTCACGAAAACGCTGATACACCGTCGACCAAGGCCCAAAGCGTTCCGGCAGATCACGCCAGGCAGCACCTGAGCACAAAATCCAAAGGATTCTGTGGAGTACCAGACGATCATCACTACGTGGGCGACCCATTTTCTGCTCGGGAGAAACTAGATCCTTGATCAATTCCCACGATGCGTCGGAGAGTTCGTAACGCTTTGCCATGCGGGCCTCCAGCCAATCATGGCGGCAATTTTACCCCCCTACCGACTTTTCGTACAAAACCTAGCACAAACTGTACGGTTGAGCCCCGATGAAACAGATGTCCTTCGCTGATGCCGTATTCCGGCAAACGTAAGCAGACCCGCCGCGAGCGCTTCCTGATCGAGATGGATCAAGTGGTGCCCTGGAAGGGCTTGGTTGCCTTGATCGAGCCGCATTATCCGAAGGGCGACGGTGGCCGTCCGGCATATCCATTGATGGTCATGTTGCGGGTTCACTTGATGCAGAACTGGTTCGGCTACAGCGATCCGGCGATGGAAGAGGCACTGTACGAGACCACGATCCTGCGCCAGTTTTCCGGGCTGCATCTGGATCGAATTCCTGACGAAACCACGATCCTCAACTTCCGGCGTCTGCTGGAAAAGCATGAGTTGGCGGACGGGATTTTGCAGGTCATCAATGGCTATCTGGGTGATCGTGGTTTGATGCTGCGCCAAGGCACGGTGGTTGACGCAACGATCATTCATGCGCCGAGTTCGACCAAGAACAAGGACGGTAAACGCGACCCTGAAATGCATCAAACGAAGAAAGGAAATATGTATTTCTTCGGGATGAAAGCGCACATCAGCGTCGACGCCGAATCCGGCTTGGTACATAGCCTGGTGGGTACGGCGGCGAATGTAGCGGACGTGACTCAAGTCGATCAGTTGCTACACGGCGAGGAAACCTATGTCATTGGTGATGCGGGCTACACGGGCGTGGACAAGCGTGCGGAACATCAGGATCGTCAGATGATCTGGTCGATCGCGGCACGCCCGAGCAGTTACAAAAAGCATGGTAAGACTAGTTTGATCACGCAGGTATACCGCAAGATCGAGTTCGCGAAAGCCCAGGTACGAGCGAAAGTCGAACATCCATTTCGCGTGCTCAAGCGCCAGTTTGGTTATACGAAAGTCCGGTTTCGCGGGCTGGCTAAAAACACCGCGCAACAGGCCACCCTATTTGCCTTGTCGAACCTTTGGATGGTGCGAAAACGGCTGCTGGCGATGGGAGAGGTGCGCCTGTAATGCGGAAAAACGCCTTGGAAAGGCGCTGTTTTAAGGGAAATCGATGAGTTAAAAGCGGGAAAAGTCTGATTATCTGACCAGGCGAGCTTTTTTGAACCTGAGGCCACGAGGGCGTCAAAAATCGATGCCTATTTCAGACCTTCCCTAGGCCGTACACGACCGGGCGGGTCTGCTTTGCCTTGGACTCGCCCGTTTACGTTTTCTGGTCTCTGACGCCAAGGGTAAGCCTGTCTGGATGGGATATTAACTTCGATGCGTGCTATCGTAACTGATTTCGAAATGCCACAATTTTCAGTTGCAGCCTGTCCTGTTCGCGTCTTGGCCGGGCTGCAATCGACCAGATAACGTCACCCCGCGGCGGCGGTGGATGAGCATCCAGGAGAGCCGATAATCGCCCACTTAGACTGCGTTCTGGTTGAGCTATCGGTTGAACTATGTATGGATTACCACACGGTAGTGGCTCCATCGGCAAACTTGAACTGCCAGCATCTAGCGACTGTGCGGCTGGAATTCCTATAGGCGCCACCGTGGCACGCCGTAGTAAATCGCGACAGACGCATTTGGGCGCATAGATAAGAGCAATTAGTCCCAAAATTAATGACCAAATTCGGTGGACTTGGGAGAGCGCCATGCCCATTATTCAACATTAAACGAAATAGGAACTGTCTAATCTTTTAAGGTTTTCTCTTAAAATGAGCGTTGTCTAACTTTTAAATGTTTTCGTTCCTAGGAGATTGATAAATAAAGGGATTTGTGCGTGGCATATTGGCGCGCTGGATGGTGATTGCTCCAGCCCGGCAGACGGACGCGCGGATAACTGACTGATTCTAAAGGATTATAATTTTAGCGTTCAATATTCTATTTTTTTAAAAATCCTCACAATCTCGTCATGTACCATCGCCACGATGCGTCCAGAGGTACGCATAATGTATATTATGTTAAATTGTGTATATTTCTATCTGCTATCCGTTTTGCCACCGAATACGCCGTGTTCACCCATTACTTTCATCGGGTGCTTTCCTGGGCGTTTGCGAACGACCTGACTCATCTTTTCTTCCGGAACGGTCATTTCATACCTCCGGGCTAAGAAATGCCCCTACGAATCCAAGCCTAGAGCTCAGTTTATCTGCGCCCAACGTTAAAGATGATAAGATGGCCAGCATCTTCTTTGCGCGAACCAGGTATGGCAAGGCCTCCAAGGACAAAGGCAGCAAAAGCTCCCGCTTCTAAATCGAAGAGTCGACAGAAACAGGTCGCAAGCCCTATTTCTACGGGTGCGCGAGGCGTTGCGTTCGAGCATCGTGTTCAGGCAGTGCGCCTACTCGCTATGTGCCTTGGCGATCACTGTGCAGGGTTGCGTGAGGGCTTTTTCATCGACGGCCTGCTGTTCCAAGGCAGGACGTTTGGCCATAACACCGACGATCTTGTGATCCAGGCTGTATCTCCTAACACCGGCCAGAAAGCAACCATCAGAATGCAGATGAAGCGTTCGCCCAGGGCGACCGCCAGCAACGAAGCATTCAGAGAGTCCGTGGGGCTCGCTTGGCTCGACTTCAAAGCGCCGACATTCCAACGCGGTGTCGACGACAACCTAATCGTTTATCACGTAGCCAGCTCATCGCACATGGAGAGCGCTGTAGAGGTTGTGAGGCTTGCGTTTGGCTCGCGGTCTCACGAAACCTGGTGCACCCGTGTTCATGCTGAAGGGAGCAATGATCGGAACAGGGCTGCATACGCGGCCATTAGAGCCGCAGCTGAGCACTACAGTGAAGCGCCTGTCTCGGACGAAGACTTGCTGCATTTTGCGATTCACCTGAAGTTCTTCCCTCACGACCTGGACTCGGATCGTAGCCAGGACGTTGGATTGCAGAAGCAACTGATCCAGTACGCGTTGCCGCATAAGGACAGTGGCGCTGTGTGGGCGAAGCTGGTCGGCGTTTGTGCTGAGCTCAATGGCAGCGGCGCAGAAATCGACCTGACCTCACTCCATTTGCACTTGGAAGGACTAGCCCAAGATGTTCACAGGTCGCGGCTTGTGCGTGAAGCCATCAAAGACCTGAGCTTAGGTACCGTAGTTGTCAGCCAAGAGCGGCGCGCACAGCTTGCCCCGTTAGCGGAGTACTTGGAGCCCCTGTTCTCAAGCAGCCGCCCTGACACGAGTACCCTCCTCGCGGATGAACTTCCGCCGGTGAGCCCGGCATCAGATAACACCCTCGCCACTCGCCAGCTGGATCGCATCAGTCAATTCCACAACGACCATCGTTACCGGGATGCGCTGGCGCAGTTGGAGGTGCTCGAAGACGGTCTCTCTACATACGATGCGCACCAACAGGCCCGATGGTATTTCCTACGAGGGATGTGCTTCTGGCATTTGGCTGATGACGTGAAAGCTGCTGCAGACCTCGAAATGGCTGCCAGCCTTTACCTGGACGATGAGCGTATCACGGCGGGTCTTGTCCGGGCATCGATGCTCAAGCATGACGTGCAGAATGCGATTCAGGTTGGACAGGAGGGCATCGCGCGTTTCCCGGACTCATACTCGGTCTGGGTTGCGTTGACCAACGCAAAGCTTCTGAACAGAGAGCAGCTGACGACCGAAGAGATACCTGAGGCATTCCGTGATAAGTCGGGAGCTTGGCAATTGCTGGCTAGCTCAATGGCTGGAGCCGGAGATGATAAAGGCGCTGTGGATGCCATCCGGACAGCAATGGAGCAGTCTGACAGTTCCATTTTCATACTCGAAAACTATCTCCGGTTTGTCCTTCGATTGGTCACTGCCAACCCTTTTCACGTAAATACACGATCGCAGCCCCAAGATCGGCGTGCACTGATCCTTGACGCCATGTCGAGGTTCGATGATCGCGAGGGTGTGTTATGGGCTGAGCAGAGCCCCAGGACAAAATCCGTAATCGTCTTCCACCTGGCTTACGCCCATCTGTTACTGGGTGAGCCAGCTGAAGCGCTGAGCATGATCGAAGCTGGCAGGCAGCGTGGCGTTCCCGAGGATGAATTAACGGTCAGAGTGGAGTTAGAGGCGCTCTGCGATCTCCAGCGTCACAGCGATGCTGTTGCCTGCTGTGCCGATCGAATCGAACAGCTCCCGAATGAAGCGCGGGTGATTTTTGGGCAAGCGTGCCTGATCGCCAACAACCCGGAGATGCTTGCCGCGGCTTACAACGCTCAGGTCGGTCAGCCTGATACGGATGACTCTCGCAAAGCGACCCGAATGCTGCGACATATGCACTGGGAGTTGCTCCTACGCCAAGACCAGCACCAGGCTGTGCGTGGTGAGCTCGCCCATCTGGGTATCACTCCGCAAAACAGCAGTATCTGTGATTGTGTGTTTGCTGCCCGAGCGTATGCGGGTAACGAGGCGATGCGTCAGGCATTCGAAGATCGCGTAGTTGGGCTGGCACCGCATAGCAATGACCTTCTGGATCTATCCATGGCATCGCAATGGATGCTTCACGTGCGGCGTTACGGTGACGCCATCGCGATGTTTGAACGCCTCCTTCCAAGAGACTCGTTCAGTCCCATGCACGTTGATTTACTGCAATGCTACGCGCTCAGTGGTCAGAGATCCAAGGTTCGAGACCTGTTGGAATCGCTTCCGGAGGAATGGCGACACTCAGCAGATGCACGCCAGGTGGCATTGAGTATTTACGGCGAGGCCTGTGACTGGCCAAGAATGCGCGAGATGGCTGAGTTGCTCGTCGCTGAAAGTCCTAGTGAGGCCGCCGGCTGGTTACTGCTCATTCAGGTTCTCGCGAACGAGAGCCCAGGTCGAATGGATGAAGCTCTTGCCAGGTTACCTTCACAGCTGAACGGCTCTGTTCAAGAACAGTTAAAGCTGGCCAACGCAGAGCTCAGCAGAGGTCTGCAGGAGCGTGGCCTTGACCGTATCTACCATGCGATGCGGTTGAATGGGGAGGACGTTGAAGCCGCAGCTGGCCACATCTCTCTCATGTTCCTCGCATCGAAGGAAATTGAAGCCGTTCATGCCCTTCCCTTCACAGTTGAGGAAGGCACCGCTGTCGAGCTTGAAGACAGCACCGGCAAGACTGGATATGTCTCAATCGATTTCGCCTCCGAGCTGCCACTGGCACCTGCGGGTGAGTTCGTTGCCGCGGACTCGCCACGGGCTGCCCGGCTGCTCGGTTTGAAAGTTGGTGATACCACAACCGTCAGCAGTGTGGTGGGTGAGCAGACGCTCACGGTGAAGCGGATCATCACCCTGCATCGACGCCTGATCGACCTATCCTACGAGCGGGTGTCCAATTCGGTTGTCCCGAGCAAGACAGTCGTGGCGATGAGTATTCCAACGCGAGAAGACGGCGAGATCGATGTGTCCTTCTTCGTCGATCAGCTAGAGCAAAAGAAAACTCTGAGCCTTAATACCATCAGCCTGTACGGTCAGCATCATGCCACCCTCGCCCTGCTCGCTCGGCTGCTTGGCACGGATATCATTGAACTGGTGAGGGGCTGGCCTGATGAAGGGGCACTTCTCCAAGTTTCGACAGGCTTAGGCCCCTTCGATGTCTTCCCGGCTGACACATCCCAGGATCAAGCATGGCTCATTGACCTGTCGATGCTGGTGGAGCTTGCAACCCTCGGGTTGCTTGATGTCCTGGAGCTCTTGCCTCGCTTGTACGTCACAGCTGCCACCAAGCAGCTCTTGGACGTAAAGTTAGAGAAATCGGCCCACTATCGAAAGAGCGGTACGCTCTTTTCCCACGATGGCCAACTTGGCATGCAGGAGCTTACTGAGGAAGCCTGGCGCAAGGATCGTGAGTATCTCGAATCAATCGAGACGGCTATCGAAGCGTTCTGTCAGGTGGTTCCGGCATACGGGCCGCCAGAGGCGTCCGAGCAACTGCAGATGCTTGAGGACATCCTGGGCGATGAAGATCATGCAGTTCTGCTCGCTTGCCAAGAGTATAGTGCAGGGCTGTTGTCGATTGATGCGCGGTTACGCGATCTTGCCAGCATGCTGAGTATCGTTGGCGCGTCCACTCAAATGTTGCTAAGGGAGGCTCAACGGGCAGACGAGCTTTCGCAGGAGGAGTATTCCCGTGCCGTTATGCGGCTTGTCATGACCAGGCGTAGCTTTGTTTCGGTTCGAGCGGTGGATCTCATCGTCATGATGAATCAGGGGGAGGCGTTTGCGAATTTCGGCATCAACCGCCTGCGTAGCTATCTGGCTGAAGAACACCTCGCGTTCCACACTGCGGTACCCGTGCTCGTAGACTTTGTGTGCGGAATGTTCACGCAGAACCGTTGCAACCTAGGTGTGATGCTCCAACTGATCGAGTTCTGCTTTGAGCCGTTGTTCAGACACCCTCACTGTCCAGAAGGCTTCCGCCAGCTGGCCATTGAGCAGGTCTTCTTCAAATTCCGCAGCTACAGAATCAGTCCAGCGGCTCGTCGAGCCATTGAGCAAAGCCTGCAAGCGGCTGAACAGCGAGCGGAGCGTCCATGCAAGCTGGTGAAGCTGAATGCGGAGATCACCTACGCCTTCGTAGTCCCATTCTGGTCAGAAGTAGCTCCGTCCATGTTGACTGCCACCGAGGTAAAGACCGGAAGTGAGGTACCTGCACTTGGTTCGGATGGACAGCAAACTGAAGGGCGTGGTGCATGATCTGCCCTCGGTGCGCTGGTCGTAGATCTCACTGGTCGCCGATTTTCATCCAGCCAAAGCCGTTCCAGATTGATGTTTCAACCGGGAACGGCTCTCCAGGGTTAGATAAGGTCATATGGTGAGTAACGGGATACTTGAGCAGCTATTCGGGCAGCTGCCCATCCTCATCCGTTTCGCTCAGGTCGTCTGGACTAATAGGCTCCAGGTTATAATTAAGGAGGACGCCAGCTTTGGAGTCTTGATAAGTAACCAGTTTGTATTTCTGCTCTACTGCAGAGGGGGCTTCGTCGGCGAGCAGACAATCTATGACCGTGTAGTCCACCTGCACAACTCTGGGCCATTTTTCATCTGATCTTCTCCCCGCTTTATTGAAGCCATGCTCAGTGGTCTACAAGGTAGGTCAACGTTGTCTGCCAGGCAGATGCGCCCTACTCCAATCTTTCCTTGATAGGGGTACAACAAGAGCCCCTGATGAAAAAGTGGGGGTAGGCTAACCCCCGCCGGCTTGCAGCGAGCTGAAGCTCTAGGGCTTGGCCGGACGTGGATGCAGTGACCGGCCAGGCTTAAGTCAAAAAAAGTACTCGACTGATGCCATTCATTGAACCCAAACGGATGTCGGGTTTTCGCTTAAGGCCGAATATTCACACGTAACGGTCTTGAAGCCTTCTGGGATAGCCACCGAGCGCAGATAAGACACTTTTCTCCACTCGAACCCTGCAAACTCATCTAGGGTTGGAGCAACAAGAGCCAAGCGTTTATCGGCGTCCAGAAATACCATGATTGTTGTGGAGCTATCGATATTCGCGCAAGGAGATTACTGGTTAATTTTCCTTAGCCATTGCATTTGACGTCCTGGCGAAATTCCGAGCAAGGTCATTGCTTCCGGCCAAACCGTTTGAGGTTTCCAGCTGCGTTTCCATCGCTTCGACTGGGCTGACTGGGCTTTTGGCCCAGTCAACCCTCTTACGGGCGCAACTCACTCACCCCCTCCACCGCTCCCTCGCCAACGCGCGAACTCGCTTTTTTCAAGCCTGTTCTTCAAAACAAAGCTGCTCCAAGGTGTTAAGTAATGTTATATAAAAATTAACTTAACATTATCTGATCGTTGGACGATGATCCTTTCGACATCCATGACGCCCTGAAAAAAATACAAAACGGGACGGGAACCAAGATCCCCTGTATCGACACCGGGGACATTGCGCCGCGGTGGCACCATCCCAAGGGCCAGCGAAACGCGCGCCAAGTAATCACTCCTGCAGGCATCGGAACGCAGGACCTCCTAAAACAAAAACAATAGGACATAACTCATGCATAGATTCATTTCACGTCCCGCGATCGGGCTGTTGTTTTCTGTAGCGCTACTGGCCTCCGCCGTCAGTGCCGCGCCGTTACCTGCCGCGACCGAGGGCGACTGGGTTGCACCGCAGTTCACCTTCCATACCGGTGAGAAACTCGCCAACTTCAAACTGCACTACATCACCCTTGGCAATCCCAAAAATCCCGCCATCCTCTTTCTGCACGGCACCTATCGGCCAGGCAGCGATATGCTGAGCAAGGATTTTGGCGGGGAGCTGTTCGGCCCTGGTCAGCCGCTGGATGCAAGCAAGTACTACATCATTTCCACCGATGGCATTGGCGTAGGCCAGTCAAGCAAACCATCGGACGGCTTGCGCACCCGGTTTCCGACGTACAACTACGACGACATGGTTCAAGCCCAGTATCGCTTGGTCACCGAAGGCCTGGGTATCAAGCACCTGAGGCTGATCATCGGCAACTCCATGGGCGGCATGCAAACCTGGATGTGGGGCCAGAACTGGCCGCAGATGATGGATGCGCTGGTGCCCATGGCGTCTCAACCCACCGAAATGTCATCCCGCAACTGGATGATGCGCCGCTTGCTGGTCGAGTCAATCAAGCAAGACCCGGCCTGGAACAACGGCAACTACAGCGCGCAACCGCCGTCCCTACGCTTGGCCAACGCGATGTTCAGCATCGCTACCAGTGGCGGTACTCTGGCGTATCAGGCGGCTGCCCCGACCCGCGCTCAGGCCGACAAACTGGTGGATGAACGCCTCAGCGCTGCACAAACCGCCGACGCCAATGACTTTATCTACCAATGGCAATCTTCCGCCGACTTCAACGCAGCCCCCGGTCTGAAGAAAATCCAGGCGCCGGTGCTGGCCATCAATTCGGCGGACGATGAGCGCATCCCACCGGAAACAGGCCTGATGCAGGCCTCGATGAAAGAACTCAAGCACGCACGGCTATTACTTATCCCCGCCAGTGCCGACACCCGTGGTCACGGCACCACGAGCATGGCGAAGTTCTATAGCAAGGAACTCGGGCAGTTTATGCGCGAGACTGAAAAGGTGAAATAAATCCGCCCCCTCGCCCCAGCTTCAGCTCAAAAGTCCGCCACCTTGCCCCAGGCAGACGTTTGAAAACGGTCCGGGTGATAAGGACGCGGATCAACAATGGGGCTCACACCGCTGACAATATCGGCAATAAGATGACCCGCGCCCGGTCCAATGCCAAAGCCATGCCCGCTGAACCCGGCCGCGATCACCAGCCCCGGCAGGCTGGCCATTTCGCCGATACCGGGAACGCCGTCTGGCGTACTGTCCACGTAACCGGCCCAGGACGCCTTGATCGACGTACCCTGCAGTGCCGGCACCAATTCCACCGCGCGCTTGTAAGTCAGCGCAACTGCGGAGGCGTCAGCGCTTGGGTCGAGAATGCGCATTCTCTCCATCGGCGTGGGCTGGTCCAGGCGCCAGCGCTTCAAACTTTCGTGGCCTGCTTGCCAGCCTTCCAGCCCCCCAGGCGCAAGGTTGCGCCAGCGGCGCTGAAACATTGGCAGGAATTGTGTAGAGAACCTCAGCAACTGCGGCGTGATATCGACTCGCCCCCGGCCACTGATCGCCAGCGTGTAACTGCCATCAAAGCGGCGGGTCATGGACGCGCCGGTGGTATGCAGCGCACTGGGAATTTCCTGGCTTGGTGCGGTGACCGAAAGTACGGTCTGACGAATCGTCGCTTGCGGGAAGCGAATACCATACTGGCGACAGAACGAAGATGCCCAGGCGCCTGCGGCAAGCACCGCGAGCCGGGTGCGGATGGTGCCTTTTTCGGTGACGACTGCCGACAAGCGACCGCCTTCGGTCTCGACGCCCCGCACGGCGCAGTCCTGATGAACGCTACTGCCCAGTGCCATGATCGCGCGCGCGACTGCGGGGGCTGCGCGGGACGGATCGGCAATGCCATCGGTGGGCGCAAACACCCCGCCTTTCCAAGGCTTACCCGTCGCCCTGCCCCGTTCGGCGGCCTGCTCGGCGGTGAGCATCTGGGTCTGCACGTTGACAGTGCGCGCAAACTCGCCCCAGCGCGCCCACCCTTCCAGCTCCTGGTCGTTGTTGCTCAGGTAGAGCAAGCCGCACCGCGTAAAGCCGGTCTGTTCACCGGATTGCTCGGCGAATTGCTCCCACAGTTCCAGGCTTTTGGTGGCCATCGGTAATTCACGCGCATCGCGATTCTGCTGACGGCACCAGCCCCAGTTACGGCTTGACTGCTCGGCGCCTATGCGGCCCTTTTCGACCAGCGCGACCTTCATGCCGCGCCTGGCAAGGTAATAGGCGGTAAACGCACCGATGATACCGCCGCCGATCACAACCACATCGGCCTCCGCCGGCAGATCTGCAGAGGTATGCACGGGAGTTAAAGGTGCTGGCATGTTCTGGTTATCCACATGAGTTCAAAAGAGAAACCTGTTGCTAGAGCCCGACCAGTCCGGCCAGCCCTCCGATATCCGCGATCTGGTGGTAGCCGAAAGCAGCGTTGGCCGGCTGTTCATGCCCCCGGGCCACGAAGGCTTTGTGCTTGATCTTCATGTCGTGGGCCGACATCAGGTCATAGCGGAAGCTCGACGAAACGTGCAGCACATCCTCTGGCCCGCAGCCCAGGTTATCGAGCATGAATTCGAACGCCGCCAGACGTGGCTTGTAGGCCTGGGCCTGCTGGGCGGTGAAGACCTTGTGAAACGGTGCGCCGAGCTTGTCGACGTTTGACATGATCTGTTCGTCCATGGCGTTGGAAAAAATCACCAGGGGAATCTTGCCAGCGATTTTCGCCAAACCCGCCGGCACATCAGGATGCGGCCCCCAGGTCGGCACGGCGTCGTAATACACCTGGCCTTCGTCGCGGTATTCGATGCCCCAACGCTTGCACGTGCGCGCCAAGGCTATCTTGAGAATCTGGTCATAAGGCAGCCAGTCACCCATGACCTGGTCCAGGCGATAGGCCGCGTAGTCCTTGATGAATTGTTCCATCCGCTCAACCGGTATGCGATCGGCAAACAGATCGCGCGTCAGGGCTGCGGTTTTGAAATTGGTCAATGTGCCGTAGCAGTCGAAGGTGATGTACTTGGGGCGAAGATCGCTCATGAATGCGGTCCTTGATCAGTGATGAGGTCATTACGGCGCAAACCGCTGTGGTGTGCCGAGCATCTGGTCCTCATGGGTTTATTACACCATCATGAGGCCGTAAATAAGCGCTTAAACGCAGGGCTGTCTGGTACAAAACGCCGTTTAACAGGCCCGCCTCGGCAGACTTTATCGAGGCGCCTGGGTGGGCTTCACAACTCGGCAAAAACGCTTTCCAAGGCGTCTAGCAGGCGACCCGCCTCCCTTGCTGTCCAGATCAAGGGCGGGCGAATTTTCAGAATGCTCGCATCGGGTCCGGTGGCGGAAATGAGCACCCTTTTTTCCCGCAGATGGTTGACCAGGCGCAGAGCGGTCTGCATGTCAGGCGTTTTGCTGGCCCTGTCCTTTACCAGCTCGACGGCGAAGTACATGCCGGTGCCTCGCACGTCGCCAATCTGCTCATACCGCGCAGCCAGGTCTTTAAGGCCCGCCATGATCAGGCTGCCCACACGGTTGGCGTTGGCCATCAACTGCTCTTCGGTAATGACATCCAGCGTTGCCTGGGCGGCCGCAATCGCCACGCTGTTGCCGCCAAAGGTATTGAAATAGCGCATGTCGCGACCGAAGCTTGCGACCACCTCCGGACGCACCATCAACCCCGCCACCGGGTAGCCGTTACCCATGGGTTTGCCCATGGTGATGATGTCCGGCTCCACCGCGTGGCGCTGATGCCCCCAGAAATGCGTGCCGCTGCGACCGAACCCTGACTGGACCTCATCGGCGATGAACAGGCCTCCAGCCTTGCGCACCACCTCGGCGATCGGCCCGAATACATCGACCGGATCACAGAAAACGCCATCGGACGAGAACAGGCAGTCGGCAATGAACGCCGCGACGCCGCCGCCATGGCGCTGGATATCGCGGATCTGTGCCGCCACCTGGTCGGCCATGTAGCGACCCAGTGCTTCACGTGGGATGCGATAGGAGTCCGGAGCAGGCACCCGGCGCACGAACGGGTCGAGCTTGGCATTGATACCCAGCGACGGCGAAAAGGCTGCCACGGTCGCCGAGTTGCCGTGGTAGGCCTCGGCGGTGACGATGACCCCCGTATTGCCAGTGTGATGCCGTGCAATGCGGATGGCAAGATCGTTGGCTTCCGAACCGCTGCACGTGAACATCAAGTGCCCGTCGGCGCCCATCTCTCCGTCCGCCGTGGCGCGCAGCTGCTCGGCGTAGTCAAGAATGCCGTCCTGCATGTAACGAGTATGGCTGCACAGCTTATTCATCTGCTCAGTGATCGCGGCGATAACGCGCGGATTGCAATGCCCCACCGACACCACATTGTTGTAGGCATCCAGGTACTCGTTGCCGTCCTTGTCGTACAGGTAAGCCCCTTTGCCACGCACGACACCCACCGGCTCGTTATAGAACAATCGATAGGCAGGCCCCAGCAAATCGGTCCGACGCTGAATATGTTCACGTGCAGCAGCGTCGAGGCGATCAACGTTGGCAGGGTTGAAGCCGTTGGGCATGTCACCACGGATGGCCTGGATGTTTGAGTTGCTCATTTAAAACCCCCTAAGCAATGGATGAATCAGTGGGCGAAGTCCATCAGAAGCGCTGATATCTGTGACGGTGACCGGTTAAGCATCCAGTCCAGCTGGCCCCATCCGGGCGCCGCGTTCCTCAAGATGTAGGCACTGTTCTGCGGGAAAAGCTGCGAGCGCCAGGTGGTAATCAACGCTCTGGCAACCAGGCGCGCCATGGCCAGGTGCGGGATAAGGGCCAGCTCCTCAGGCGTGAGGTCGGCAACGTGCAGGTAGCCTTTGAGCAGATCCTTGGCGGGGGCAAAAATGTCGAGGTCCTGGCCGGGGTGCACTGCGAGCAACTGGTTCATCATGGCAGTGGACACATCGATGGCAATGGCGGTCTTGACCGTGTCGCCGAAATCGATGATCGCCCCGACGCACTGCGGGCGATGGGCATCGATGACGATGTTCGAGGTATTGAAGTCGTTATGCAGTACTTGTTGTCGGCACCCGGCGATCAACCCCTCGACCTCGCCAAAGCGTTCGAGCGCCCGCTCCAGCGAGTGCCGACGCGCGGGCTCGACGACACCATTGAGCAGGGGCTCAAGCACACGCAGGTGCTGCACATCCCAGCACACCTTGCGGGACGCTGCCGGGTGGGCGAAGTCGGCAGTCGCCAGCCTGAGGTGCGCGAGCAATTGGCCGATCTGCTCGCGCCCCTGGGTATTGAGGGTGGTTTTATCCAAGGGTGTGCCTGGCAGAAAGCTCAGAAGCCTCACCTGCCTTGATTCACCACTTTCCGTTACGACGGGGGTCAGGTACCCGCCGTCCAGCGTGGGGTAAACCCTGGGAATCGGCAATTGGGGCGCCCTGCGCCCAATATGCTGCATGACTTCGATTTGCAGCGAGAGCTCAACAGGAGCTTCCTGCGGGTTAGCGATCTTGAGCACATAAGACTGACCGCTTGAACAATCGCAGCGAAACGTATCGTCTTTTTCTGTGGCGAAGCGCGTCAACTGCGCGCTGATACCAAATTGCTCCAGCACAATGCGCCGGCCTTCTTCCAGCGACACTGGCGTGAAAGGCGCCGCCAAATCGCCCTGCAAGGCGATAAGGCTTTCGCTGAATTCTTCTTTTCCAATCACTTGCATCGCTGGACTCCTGAACCTGGAAGCCGTGCATGGCACGACGTCGATGCGCAGATATTGTGCTACAACTATTTTTATTGGAAGCGAAGATTTTGGCTGAAAGGCCTGATTTGCAGGTGATATCTTTTAAAAAGTCTTAATAATCATACGGATGAAATGATATGAAAAAATATTGAAAAATAAAATTGTTGTACAAATTAAAAAGAAGCTTGGTGGCTTACTGGTGTGCGCACACCCAGTCGTACTAGAATCGCGCACTCTACCGAGCCCCAACCCCCGTCGTGGTTACCATGATTCTTTCCAGCGCGAACATCGAAACATCCCCAGCCAGGCTCTCGGCGGTCGAAGCACTGGCCGCGAAGCTCAAGGCCAGGATCCTGAACGGTGACTTCGAGCCAGGCGAATTCCTTCGGGACGTCAAGATGGCGGAAGAGTACGAAGTGGCGCGCAACACGTTTCGCAGTGCGGCACAGTTGCTGGTGTCATTCGGCTTGCTGCTGAAAGTGCCTCATCGCGGATTCTGCATACCCGAGTTCGGCCCGGACGACGTCGTCGACATCGCCCGGCTGCGCGGGGTACTGGAAACTGAAGCGGTGCGCATGATTATCCTCAATGGAACGGTCCCGGCTGATGCGCTGGACGCCGTGGAAAGACTGCGCAATGCCGCACCCGATACCCCACGCTCCGACATTGTCACCGCTGATGGTGATTTCCACCGGGCGATCATCCGCGCCAGTGGCAGCGCACGCCTGCAGCGCAGCTATGCCATGCTGGAAAGCGAGATTGAACTGCTGCTGGTGCTGCAACAGCCGTGTTATGAGGACCCTAAGCAAATCGTCAAGGACCATGAGCACTTGATAGCCTGCCTTCGCAGTCGCGACTTCGAAACAGCCCGCACGGCGTTTGTCGAGCATTGGGAGGATTTGAGCGCCAAGCTGTTACGCGCACAGTTCGAGCGACGGCAATCGCTGTGAAGCCGTGCAACATCGTTTGTCATTCCATGCTGGGACATTGCACCCCTACGCCCTACCCCTCACATCAAAAAAACGGACCTTTTCAACGCAAAGGCGTCAAACCTGGGTATCGCTACCACCGATCAGCCTCATAAGCCCTCGACCCAGGACAACCCATGACCTTCTTCATTTTCCTTCTAGCCTGCTGCGCCGCCGGAGCAACCGGCATCATCTTCAAGCCGGGAGCATGGTACGAATCTCTTGAAAAACCGAGCTTCACCCCGCCTGACTGGGCGTTTCCGGTGGCGTGGACGACGATTTATCTGCTTCTCGCCTGGGCAGGCTATCGCCTGACGCTGATCCCCGGCAGCGAGAGCGTGCTGGCCTTGTGGGCGGCTCAAATTGCGCTGAATACGTTGTGGACGCCGGTATTCTTTGGCGCGAACCGCCTCTTTGCTGCGATGGTTGTTCTGGTTTTGTTGTGGATCGTGGTTGCCGCGATGATCGTAATGGCCTTGCAACTGGACATCATCACCGGGCTGATTTTGTTCCCCTACCTGGTCTGGCTCTCGGTGGCAGCGGCGCTGAATTTTTCCATTCTGCGCCACAACCGATAAGTGCCTGGCGCTAACTGCCTTATGCTTTCCGAAGAATATGAGCGGAATGTCGATTAACTGAATCATGTGCGCCAAGGACGGCCAGCATTAGCAGCTAATCTGTTCCGCTCATCTCGGCATTCATAAGGCGCTACAGCGCGTAACGCCGACAATGCTCAAGGTAGCCTTGCTCGTGACTGCCGACCAGTTGAACGACGCTCGACCATAGCCAGGAGGGAGCGTCCAGGGTATCGGACCGATTGGCTTGCAGATCCCTGATCCACGCCGCGCGTGTGGCCAGGTCCATCTGTCTGGCGTGGGCGTTACCAACCACTTTTGCGAGATACGCTGCGGCCTGCATGGCCTCTTGCTCAGTGAGCTCATCAAGTTCCAGCTTCATGTCCTGAGGAAGCAGCTCACGTATGAAGAACGAATGATCCAGCATTCGTACGGCAACCATTCGGCTACCCAGGCCGGGAGACAGGTTCCGGGCGCCCTCCACTACCCGTTTGCCATTGTCTCTGGGCATGCGAGCCCTTGCCGTACGTGGGGCCGCCGCTGCGACGGCTTCCTTGACGTCGAGCAAGCAGAACTCTTCATCCTCTTCATCGCCAACACCCATTAGCACCGCATAGCGAAGCAGCCCCAGAGAGCTACATCCTTTTACCCAATAGGCGGAGTCGAGTAAGCGCACACGGTCATCCTGGGACCGGCCTTTGAGCGATGTCACCAGCGCATGAATCTCCGGTGTCTCACAAAGCTCCTTGATTGCATCGCGTTCCGCACGTGACAGTTGCCAGAAATGCTTGCCAAGCGGAATGGTCGGTTGTGTACCTTCGAAGCGTTCTTTGGCAAGGTGCTTCCACGTGCGTTGTACCGCGCTACGCATTCCGGCTTTCACTTGCGCAGGACGATCGGGCTCTTCATCGTCGTCGCCCAAAAAAGCTTCTTCGTAGCCCTGCATCATCTCTTCCAGCATTCTTGCCGTGGTAACGCCGGGCAGATCCGAGCCACGAGCAGCCGTCGCTAACGACAACCCCAGCCTCACCAGGTCATGGGCAGGATTACCGATGACGGCTTGATCGAGGTCGCGGATATGCATGTCGATGCGCCCTCTCGAATCCCCTGTGGGCCCCAGATTGCCGGCATGACAATCGCCACAGATCCAGACCGGCGGACCGCTGGGCAGACGTCTCCCCGACTGGCTGTGAAGCCACTCATAGAACTGCGCGGTATTGCCTCGAACGAACGCGTGCGCAGATCGCGCCATTTTTAGATTGCGTAGATTGATGAGGGATTTGAGACGTGTATTGGGACGAGGCGTTTTCATCGGAAAACCTTGAAGAGGGTTATTCCATTGACTCTTCATGTGACACGAATGTTTCAAGATATTTCATGTCTGATCGCTATTTGTCTTCAGCGTCCAAGCCGGACTCAAACTGCCTCAAGCCCTTTGCCCCCCGCAAACTGGCGAGGTCGACCGTCAACAAGAGAAAGCAGTGTGTATTCCCGGTCAAAGCGGTCCAGACGACCAGACCGGGAATACACCTGCACACAACGTTACAGCTTGAACTGCGCAACCATGGTGTTGAACGAAGTCGCCAGACGCGACAGCTCCTGACTGGATGCACTCGTCTGGTTGGCGCCCGCGGCCGACTGTGCGCTCAGCTCCTGAATGTTGACCAGGTTGCGATCCACTTCGCGTGCGACCTGGGCCTGTTCTTCGGACGCCGAGGCAATCACCATGTTGCGCTCGTTGATCATCCCCACGCCGCTAGTTATTTTTTCCAGAGCGCTGCCGGCGCGCTGAGCGAGTTCCTGGGTGCTGGTGGCCGTCGCCAGGCTTTTGCTCATTGCAGCGACCGCACCGTCGGCACCGGACTGCACGGTACCGATCATGCCTTCGATTTCCACCGTTGAAGCCTGGGTGCGGTGCGCCAGAGCGCGCACTTCGTCGGCTACCACAGCAAACCCTCTGCCTTGCTCACCGGCGCGTGCAGCCTCGATGGCGGCGTTCAGCGCGAGCAGGTTGGTCTGTTCCGCGATACTGCGGATGACCTCAAGCACTTTGCTGATATCCCGGACGTGGCCAGCAAGCGTAGTGACAGATCCCGTCGACTCGGTAATCTCGCTGACCATCGTGCCGATGCCCTTGACGGTGTTATCTACCTGGCCACGACCTTTGGCGGCGTCGGTTGCCAGTGATTTCGACTCCTCCGACGTAGACACCGCATTGCGGGCTACCTCTTCAACAGCCGCTGTCATTTCGTTCACTGCCGTTGCAGCCTGTTGAATCTCGTCATTTTGCCGAGTAAGGCCGCGAGTACTTTCTTCGGTGACCGCGCCAAGCTCTTCGGCTGCGGAGGCAAGCTGATCGGACGCGCTGGAAATCTCCTGAATCGTGCGTTTCAAATTGCCCTGCATCGTGCCGATCGCATTGAGCAGGTGCCCCGCTTCATCGCCTCGGGTGCTGGAAACGCTCTGGGTCAAGTCACCCGATGCAATACGTTGTGCAACTTCGATAGCGCTTCTCAGTGGTCCGGTAATCATACGAGTGATCAGAATACCCAACATGATCGCCACCACAAACGCGATGACAATACCCGCCGTCAGCATGAATACCGAAGTGCTTTGCAACCTGTCAGCGGCCTCTGCACCCTCTTTGATCTGGCGCTTGTTGGAGTCGATCATGATCTGCAGGTAACCGCGAGCCTTATTGAACTCCCCATCGGCCAGCGCGTTGAGACGATTGCGCGCGTCTTCCAGTTTGCCTGCCTGCTGCAGGTCAAAGATGTTCTGGGAAGCAGACATGTAGGCTGGCATCAAGGCGTCGTACTGATCACCCGCTGCACGTTCATCGTCCTCCAGTGGAGTCGCGCGGTAGATGGCATAGACTTTCTGCGCACGCTCCAGCTCGGCATTGATACTTTGGCGCATTTTCTCCGCCGTGGCCGTGTCCTTGGCATCGAGCAAACGGTAAAGCCCGCGGTTATGCGTGGTCAGGGCGGTCATCGTCTCGTTGGTGTTGGCCACTGAAACCAGATTATTCGAGAACGTCAGCTCAAGGGCATCGGAAAGCCGGTTGATACCGAGCATCCCCAAACCACCCACAGCCGATGTGATCATGGCGCAAACGATGAACGCGGCCATGAGTTTTTTAGCGAAACTGGTGCGATTTATCATGTTCATTGATTATCCATCATCTTTAAGTAAACGGCTGTCACTACCCGGAAGCCCAGCGGTGCTCATGTAAGCAGTAACAAGAGGGTTATGCGCGCTACTGCTATAAATCGCTCATCGTTCTATGAAAGCTAGCTATCCAATTATTGTGCCAACGTTGAAACTTGATTTCGCTAGGCGAAAGGTGCTCTAGCGTCGTTATAACGCGGGCACTAGACCGTGAATTTCACAGGTCTTCAAGGATAGAAATCTTAATCATTTAGCGCTGATTTTCTGCGATCTATGATCTTATCGGCATGGGGAGGATTTTCTAAATAGGAATGAAATCTTAGATCACGTCCATTGGATGTCTTCACTAAAGCACACTGCGATTACGCCTATCCGTTGATAACGGTGTGCGGGCGGTGATCGCTAGAGCCAGTAACCTGCAAGTACAGATAGCTTCCTTTGCTGTAGCTCCCGACTCTTCATGGTCACACCGCCCCAGGCCCGCCAAGACAGAGGGCACATATAAATTGACAGCAACGGCAATTTGCCACTAATGTGGCGCCCTGCAGACGTATAACCGTCAGCCAACGGATTGAATTACAAGGGAATGTTTAGTATGCACGGTGCGCTCCTTCGTACTGGCAAAAGCGATGAATTCATTGCTGTAGGCGAAACCGGGCAACCTGTCTACAAGGCTGCGTTGCAACTCATTGCCGCCCTCACCCGTAAATCGCCGTCTCTGGTGAATTTCCTCGCCGTGCCGAAAAGCAACGAGCAAGGCAGCGTCATCGACTGGTACAGCCCTGTTCAAGGTGATGTTGTGCCCTGGAGCTCGGCGACAGAAGCTGAGCGTGAAGTCGCAAGAGCCCAGCTGAATCATTTCAAGACTGCTATCGCTGAGATGAGCTCGACGCTGGTGCAGGCCGGCAACAAGGGTGGTCAAAGCGATCAGATTATTTTCGGCAAGCTGCTGGGGTTGGTCCCGCATGCGCCCGCGGATGATTACGTTTACCTGATTGAAGCCACACGCATCAACGCACAAGGCGAAGCCGAGCGTTACACCCAGCCGATTCTGACGTTTTGGGGCTTCGTGCAGAACGAGGGCGACAGGCATCGTGATCCGCTTTACTTCCTGACTCCCCGAGTAGCAGCCCCCGCACCCTCCTCCTTGCCAATAACGCCTGTGCCGGAAGCTCCGGCAGTGCTGCCGTTTGTTGCAGAGCCGGCTCGGCCCTGGTGGCGGCGTTTCTGGTGGCTTTTGCCGTTGCTGCTGATTCTGGCGCTGCTGCTGTTTGGTCTGCTGAGAGGCTGCTTGCCTGTCGTGGACGTGACGTTGCCAACCGTGCCAGTCACCACAGAGAGCATTCAGCTAAAAGACCCGGCAATAGAAAGCAGCGTGGTCAGCGCTACGCCAATGCCCTCTACCGCGAACGTGGCCACTGGCGAGCCTTCTTCTGAAACGCCCGTCCAATCGCCTGCGGTAGCGCCAGTGTCCGAGCCGAAGCCGGAAGTCAGCGAGCCTGTTCCTGCCGAGCAGCCAGAGAAGCAAGAGCCGCCACAGTCGCCAGTATCCAGCGCCGAATCTGCCCAGGTCAGCACTCCCGGTGCACCGTTGAGTATTCCACCTGACGCTGCCGAAGGTCCTGCAGAGTTTCTGAACGGGAATTACCGCGCCGGTGCCGGGATCATGGATGCCAAGACTTCCAGGCCGTTACGGCTTGAGTACGCGTTCGAGAAAGGCCAGGGCAAAGTCACTATCCGACGCCCGGATGGCGTGTCCTGCTCCGGCGCGATCAACGCGGCCATGAATGGCGGCAATCTGGCATTGAACAGTCAGGCCCAAGCCAGTTGCACTGACGGTAGCGGCTACGACATGCCTCAGGTGTCCTGCAAACCGGGTGCCCAGAGCGTCGCTGATTGTAACGGCAACTATGGCAACACCCAATTTCCCATGTCCATGCGGCGCGAATAAAGGCTGTACCCATGCTGCCAGAACTGACGCAATTTGAAGACACCGTTCACCTGATCAACGACAGCGGAATCCAGTTTCTGGACTTCGCCGTCAAGCTTGATCTGCGTAACGAGCCTGCCGGACGTTTTGCGAAAATGGGCAATACGCTCATCGCGCGTCTGCTGCAGAACCAGGAAACCAAGCAGTACTTCCATTTCGGGCCGGTGGGCACCGCCAACCAGTCCGGTGAGCGGCTGGCGCAATCGCAGGCTCAGGAACGCCTGGTCAGCGAAGTCGATGACGAAGACCTCACGCTGGGCATGCAGTCCAGTTTCAAATTGCTGGACGGCTTGTGGCTGCCAGCACCGGTGTTTCGTTTTTTGCCGCCAGAGCGTTACGACGAAGGTCCGACCAATTGGGCACGTGTTCGTCTGATCGAGCTTGAACAGCCTGATGTCGATGGCAACACCCACCGCCTGACACTGGCATTCGACACGCGCGCGATGGCGTCGGCGACGGGCATGCAATACCTGGCACCGACCCGAGACGACATCAATGCCGGCTCATCCTTCCGCCTGGCGTGCCACGCGCGCCAGAGCCGCTGGTTTCTGGACCAGAAATGGGTGCAGGACTGGCTGGCGGAAATCTACCGTGAAGGCAACCGGCATCGCCCCGGCGAAGATGTTGAAGAAGAGTTGGTCGAACAGCGCCATATCGGCCACTACCTCAACCTGCTGAGCCTCATGGCCAAGCCTATTCCAGAGCAGCGCAGCAGCGAACCGGCACGCGTTGTCGTTCCGGAAATAAAGCTGGCCGCCAATGGTGCAGACTCAATAGATCTGCCGATTCAGGTGGATCTGGTGCTGGACGTAGGCAACTCGCGTACCTGCGGCATCCTGATCGAGAACCACGGGCAGTCCGGCGACGGGATGAAGCACAACTACATCCTGCAGATTCGCGATCTGGTCAACCCTGAGCGGGTCTACAGCCAGCCGTTCGAAAGCCGCGTGGAGTTTGCCCAGGCGTCGTTCGGCAAGGAAAACTTCTCGGTCCAGAGTGGCCGGCATGATGCGTTTCAGTGGCCGACGATTGCTCGTGTCGGCGTAGAAGCCGGGCGGTTGTCTGGCCGTCGGCGTGGTACTGAGGGCTCTACCGGCCTGTCGAGCCCCAAACGCTATCTGTGGGACGAAAACGCCTACACCCACGGTTGGCGATTCAACAATTCCTACGTGCAGACCGACAGCGAGCCCAAGGCTACTGCCGCACCGTTCTCGCACAAGATCACCAAACTCGGCCAGGCGTTCTACAAACTCAAGAATGAGGACGACCGCCTGCCTGCGTTCTCCCCGCAATACTCGCGCAGCTCGCTGATGACCTTCATGCTCGCCGAGGTGCTGACGCAAGCGCTGTTGCAAATCAACAGCCCGGCGCAACGCACGCGCATGGGGCACACCCAGCGCCCTCGTCAGTTGTCCAGCATCATCCTGACAGTACCGCCGGGAATGCCGCAGGTAGAACGCAGCCTGCTAAACGACCGGCTGCTTCAGGCGCTGGCGCTGGTCTGGAAATGCATGGGTTGGCACGAAGGTGACCTCGACCCGAGTAAAGCCAAGGGGCTCAATTCGCCGGTGCCCGCACCTCGTGTGCCGCTGCCGCGTGTGAAAGTGGAATGGGATGAAGCGACGTGCGGCCAGCTCGTCTACCTGTACACCGAAATTCGTGAAAACTTTGCCGGCCACGCACAAGAGTTCTTCGACACGCTGGCACGACCGGACAAGACCAATCGCGAACACCTGACGCTGGCGAGTATCGATATTGGCGGCGGCACCACCGATCTGGTCATTACGGATTACTCCCTGGAACGCGGTGCAGAACAGGCGAGCGGCAGCAACGTCTCGATCATCCCAGAGCAGCGCTTCCGGGACAGCTTCAAGGTCGCCGGCGATGACATCTTGCTGGACATCATCCAGCGCTTCGTACTGCCTGCTCTGGAACAAGCGCTCAGGGATTTTGGTGTGGTTTCACCGCGCTCGCTCCTGTCGCGACTGTGCGGGGACGAAAGCACCAGCGCTCAGGAAGCCATCCTGCGCCAACAGCTCAACCTGCAAGTGTTCGTGCCGCTGGGCCTGCGCTTGCTCAAGGACTACGAAACGTACGACCCTGAATTGCCAAGCCCGGTTCACGACTACCTTTTTGCTGATTTGCTGGAAAAAGATGCGATCAGTGAACGTATTCGCGAATACGTGGCGGGTGGCGTACGACGCATTGATGGTGGCCGTGATGGCTTCGAGCTGGGTCAGGTCGTGCTGCGTATCGATCTGCCAGCCATTCATCAGGCTTTCCTCAAAGGCCAGATCAACCTGAGCAAGATCCTTGATGCATTGTGCGAAGTGGTCTTCCAGTACCCTTGCGACGCGCTGCTGCTGACCGGCCGTCCTTCGCGCCTGCCAGGCGTGCAGGCTTACATACGCCGCAAAGTGCCGCTGCCACCAGGGCGCATCGTGCCCATGAACGGTTATCGTACCGGCGGGTGGTACCCCTTCCACCGCAATGGCCAGATTGACGACCCCAAGAGCACGGCTGCGGTCGGCGCGATGCTGTGCCTGCTCAGCGAGCAGCGCAAAGTGTCGAACTTCTATTTCAGTGTGGGCCGGCTCAAGCCGTATTCGACCATGCGCCATATCGGCAAGCTGGACGAAAACAATCTGGTCATCGATCACGACATGCTTTATCGCGATGTGATCAAAAGCGACGCGCAAGGCAACGAATTCCTGCAATTGCACGAGCCGCAACTCGACGGGCCGCAGTTGCGGGTGCTGGGCAAAACCCGTCTGGGTTATCGACAGCTCAACGCCGAGCGCTGGGTGGCGGCGCCCTTGTATCTGATCGAACTCACCGAGCGCGGCACGCGAAAACTGGTGGGCAAACCGACCAAGGACGGCAAGGAAGCCTGCCTGCTGCTGCGTTTTCGAGTTGATGGCGCAGATGCCGACCGTGGCGATGCAGAGATCATCGCCGAAACTCTGGTGATCGACGACAACATCGAAAGTAACACAGGCGAGTCCTTTGATCGCAAGGACGTGAAACTACAGCTCTACACCATGTTGAGCGCCGAAGGTGGTGCCTCCAACTATTGGCTCGACAGCGGGAGCGTGAGTCCGAAATGACTACTCTGACCACCAGACAGATACAACTCGCCCATGCCTGGACATCCGTTCACACCGGTGCTGGCCTGGCCCTGGACTGGGTCGCCGATGTGGCCGAAAAGGTCGAAGAAGTGGCCACCAAGGCCGACGCCCTCAACCGTGACTTGCACCGCGCGCGCAGCCTGTCCCGCAGCCTGGGGCGGGTTTCGACGACGCCCATGGGTATCGGTTTCTTCGGCCTGTCACAAGCTGGCAAGAGCTACCTGATTTCCGCCTTGGCGGCGGACGAGAAAGGCCAATTGCTAACCCGGCTGGGTACTCAGCAACTGGACTTCATCAAGCACGTGAACCCGGTGGGCGGCGGCAAGGAGGCTACCGGTCTGGTCACGCGATTCACCCGCACTGCTGCGCCAAGCCTGGACCCTCACTTTCCGGTGGAGCTGCGTCTGTTTCGCGAGATCGAGATCGCGATCATCCTGGCCAACGCCTGGTTTGAAGACTTCGATCATCAACGCCTTGACAGTCAAGTCACCGATGCGCAGATAGAGGCTGTTCTGCAGCGCTTCGAAGCACAATTGGCAGCGGCTCCAACACCCGGAGTCAGCAGTGACGATGTGGTACTGCTCTGGGATTACCTGGAGCATCATTACGCTAACGCCATGCGCCCGCTGAACGCGCGCTATTGGCCTTGCGTGATAAAACTGGCTCCGCGATTGTCCGTACGCGAACGCGCCCAGTTGTTCGAGCCGCTGTGGGGCGGCATCGGCAAAATGACCGAAACCTATGAACAACTGGCCTCTGCCCTGCACCGCCTGGGTCTGGCGGAGACGGTCTTTACGCCTATCAGCGCACTGGTCACCGAGCGTGACGGGCAACTGGTGCAAAGCAACAGCATCATCAACGTCGACATTCTCAGCCGTCTTGGTGGTAGTGCGGATTCACCCATAGAGGTGCGTCCAGCCCATGATGGCACCTTGCGCCCCGCCGTATCGGTGAACAGGGCCGAGCTGGCGGCGCTTACCAACGAGCTTATTTTTCGTCTGGACAACGAGCCGGCCAACGCGATTGTCAACAGCGTCGATCTGCTCGACTTCCCGGGCTACCGCAGCCGCCAAAAGCTGATGAGCCTCAACGAGGCCAGCGAAGTCGACAGCAATGGCACCGCCAACAATCCGGTCGCCCGGCTGCTGCTGCGCGGCAAGGTCGCTTACTTGTTCGAACGCTACACCAACGAGCAGGAAATGAACGCGCTGGTGATGTGCACCAGCACCTTCAAGCAGAGCGAAGTGGTGAGCGTCGGTCCAGTGCTCAAGAGCTGGATCGACAAGACTCAGGGCACTAATCCCCAGCAGCGCGATGGCCGCGCCAGCGGGCTGATCTGGGCGTTGACCATGTGTGACGGCTTTATCGGCGGCGCGCTCAACGGCGAGACCGTGCAGTTTCCCGAAGGCTGCGACAACATGCTCAAACTGACCATGATCGAGCGATTCGGTAACGAAGACTGGATGAAGCAATGGGGCAGCACGCCCTTCAAGAACACCTATCTGGTGCGCAAGCCGCGCTTCAAGACCAGCTTCATCGAGTTGGCGGCGGACGGTGAAGAACGCGCTTACAGCGACTCATCGCACACTGCGCTACAGGCTCTGCAACACGCGTTCAGCAACAGTGAGCTGGTCAAACGCCATGTGGCGGAGCCGCAGGAAGCCTGGCAAGCGATGCTTACGCTGAACGACGGCGGCATGACCCGTTTCAGCTCGGCGTTCAGTCCGATCGCCAACATCGATTTCAAGTTACAGCGTATTGCCGAGCAACTGGACGAGTTGATGGTGCAATTACTACCGCGCCTGGAGGAGTACTACGAAGCCGGTGGCGAAGACGAACGGGCCAAGAAGAAGGTCATCGCCAACATGATTGCCCGTCCGTTCGCGACGACGCCGCACGGTAAGCATGTACTTGGCGAACTGCTCGGTTACATGGCGCTGCCAGAACAGCAGTTGCGCGACCTTTACCTGAACGGTGATTTCGGCAGCCCTGCCAGCGAAGCCACTGCAGCGGTGCAAGCTGTCGGCAAGCCTGAAGTGGAATACGACATATTCGGCGAGGCCATCGCATCGACTGCCACGGTTGAAACGCCCGCAGCAGCGGCGGTAGCGCCGCAATACCAGAGCCACGAACACCGCTTCGCCCGAGCCGCATTCGACCTGTGGGCAACGCACCTGCGGAACCTCAGCCGGCGCCAGCACCTGCTGGACCTTTTGGAGTTGCCCGCCGAGGCCATCGCCCTGCTGGTCAAGGAACTGGTGGTCTGCGCCGAGCGCCTGGACTTGCCGTTGCAGCTCAGCAACGCGCTGCTCAAACGTGCCCAGAGCGGTGTGCGCAGAGAAAACCTGGTGCAGCGCCAGGTGCTGACCGCGCAACTGCTGCTCAACGACTTCGCCGCCTGGTTCGGGCACACCGCCCAGCCGGCGGGTCAGCGGCCAACGGGCCTGCTGGGTGCCAAACAACCTTTGTTTGCCTTTTATCAAAAGGAAATGCCAGGTCGCTTCCCGCACCTCGCAGCGCAAGCCGACGACCAGAGCGTGATTTTCGCTGATGACTGGATTTCTGGCATTGCCATTCATACCCAGAAAAACGTCGGTCACCGCAAAGGCAAAGAAATCACTCCTGAGCAAAACGAGGCCATGGGCCGCGTTATCCAGGCGTTCAAAGCGAGATAATTCATGCCCATCACAATCAAACTCTCACCGCTGGCAAGTCCGGTTCCCGGCTTTGGCTTTCTCCAGGTACGTGGCTGGGAGCATGATGCAGGCAATCTGGAATTTGCTATCCAGCGCAACCAGGACGACTACTACCTGCAGCACAGCCAGCAATGGGCCAATGCGCCCTGCTGGTTCGCCCAGCATTTTGTGGAAGACGCCCAAGGCGATTCGATCAGTCATGAGGTAGGTCCGGATATTGTCGACCCACTTCTGCAGAATTCGGCAACCGGGGTATTCAATTTTCGTTTGCGCAAACCGGATGGCAGCGGCGAAGACGATAATCCGATGAAGCTGATGGAGGGCCTGGCCCTGTCCGGCGCGGGTAGTGCTACCGGACCCGGCGCCGCGCAAACCACCGTCAGCCTCGCCGCGGCGTCACAAACAGTGCTTCCGGTAGTGGACCCTGCTACGTCGCCATTGCCTGAACCAGCCGAGCCGGCATTGCCGGACCCGATTGTCGAGCCAGTCACTCCGACACCGGCGCCCGAGAACCAAAACCGCAAGGTATTGTTGCTGATTATCGGTCTGGCATTGCTCGCGATCATCGCGGCGGGCCTGTGGTTCTGGCTCAAAAAAGCACCCGCCCCCGAGCCCGCGCCCGCCGTTGCGACGACAACTCCTGCGGCTGTGGCTCCCGCTGCCGCTGCGCCCTGCAGCGTAGAAGCGTTAAACAGCGAAAACGAGTTGAGTTTTGTTCAAGGCTGCATCAAGCAGGCGCCTGACAGCGCAACCCTGTTGAACGTCATCGGTCTGGCCAAAAACAACAAGCAGTGCGGGGTCGCCCAGCGCCTTTACGCGAATCGCGCCCAGGCCGGCAACGTCGAAGTGGCCCAGGCCTATGCGCGGGAGTACGACCCTAAATACCTGCAACCCAGCGCTTGTTTCACCACCCCTGACAACGCCACTGCCGCTTACTGGTACGAAACCATCCTGGGCTATCAGGCAGATAACGCAGAAGCTGCTCAGCGCCTGAAGGAGCTCAAGCCGTGACAGTGCGCAATTTTTCACTGACCCTCATAGCCTGCGCATGTCTGGGATCCGGCTGGGCCTCGGCGGCCGACAAACCGTTGTTGCAGGAAGGCAAAAAGACCCTGTTCCAGCGCGTGCTGACGACTCCGGGTTGCCACCTGAGTGCAGCCGCTGGCGGCCCTGCCGGTGCTGAGCAGCCTCCTTTCAGTCGTTTCTATGTCTACGAGCATGCCAATCCAGGCAATGCCGACTGGATCAAGGTCGGCCCGGACAGCTTCGGCAAAATTTCCGGCTGGCTGCCGACAGCATGCACCGTGGATTGGAAAATGCAGCTCACACTCGCATTCACCAACCCGGCCAACCGCGACCGGCTGATGTTTTTCAAAGAACGCAAAACGCTTGAAAGCATTCTAGATGCACCGGATCCGGTAAGCCTTGTCGCACCATTACGCGCCAAGCTCAAACAAAGCGCGCTGGCGCCCGGTGTGCTGGCCCAGGAACCGGAATACTTCATCGACATGCAGAAACAGTTTTATTTGCTGCCGGTTCTCAGCGGTGAAGAAGTCATGACCGAAGCGGGTTTTCGCACTCGCATCCTCAATGTGGCGTCGGTGAGCAAGGCCGATGCAGTTACAGCAGCAGCTGCTCAACAGGCCCAGTCCGGAGCGAGTCCGGGCCAGGCGCAGGCAGCGGCAAACGCCACCAGCCAGCTCAAAGAGTTCAGCGCCGCGGTAGTGTTCGTGATTGACTCGACCATTTCCATGGACCCCTACATCGAGCGGACCCGAGAAGCGATCAGCAAGGTATACGCGCAGATTGCCAAAGAGAACCTCGGGCGGCAGGTTAAGTTCGGTCTGGTGGCATTTCGTTCCAGTACCCAGGCTGTGCCAGGGCTGGAATACGTGACCAAGATGTATGCCGACCCCAATACCGTAAAAGACGGTGCAGATTTCCTTGCCAAAGCCGCGGACCTGAAACAGGCCAAAGTGTCGAGCAAGAGCTTCAATGAAGACTCCTACGCCGGTGTCATGCAAGCCATCGACAAGGTCGACTGGAGCCCGTTCGGTGCGCGCTATGTAGTATTGATCACCGATGCGGGCGCGCTGGATGGCGATGACAAGCTATCCGGGACCGGGCTGAACGCCGAGCAGGTACGGATCGAAGCCAGCAACCCGGGCGTCGCCATTTACACCCTGCACCTGAAAACGGCGGCAGGTGCCAAGGACCACGCCAAGGCAGAAGCGCAGTATCAGGCGTTGTCCACTTACACAGGCACCAACACCTCGCTTTATTACCCGGTTGATGCAGGTGATCTGGATGCCTTTGGCAGCAAGGTCGACGCGCTGGCCAGCGCTATCACCGGTCAGGTCAAAGCCGCCTACATGGGCGACGACGCTATTGGTAGTGCGATGAACTCCAAGGCTGCGCCTGCCGAGCAGAAAATGCTCGATGATGCTGCTCTTATAGGTCATGCCATGCGCCTGGCTTATCTCGGAGAAAAAACCGGCGCCCAGGCACCGCCAGTCTTCCAGGCATGGATTGCCGACCGCGACCCTATCAAGCAGAACGTCCCGACTACCGATGTTCGGGTCCTGCTGACCAAGTCACAGCTCAGCGACCTCAGTGATGTGCTCAAGAAAATTCTTGATGCCGCCAATGAAGGCCTTATTTCGCCAAGCGAAATGTTCGAACGGTTACGCTCGGTTGCCGCCACCATGGGGACCGATCCCAATCAGCTCAAGCAGGACGGAACTGCCAAGCTCTCGGAACTGGGTGTGTTAGGGGAATATCTGGACGATCTGCCTTACCACAGTGAAGTCCTCAACCTCGATGAAGAAACCTGGAAAAGCTGGGATGGTCTCGCTCAGGAGAAATTCATCCGCACCCTGTCGACCAAGCTGCGCCATTACCAGGTATACAACGCAGATGTGGACCGCTGGGTGCCGTTGGCCGAGGGCAGTGATGCCCGTGACAACGTCTATCCGGTACCACTGGAAATGATGCCCTGACATGCTCCGGATCAAAGGACTGAATGTGCAGCGAGGGAGCGGCGTACAGGCACATCGGGTACAACTGCCCGAGCTGAGTCTGGCTCGTGGGCAGGTCGTGGCAATTACCGGCGAAAGTGGTTGCGGCAAGAGCACCCTGCTCGAGGCTCTTGGCTTGCTGCTGGCGCCTGAAAGCGTCGCGCACTATTGCCTTGATGGTATGGACATCGCGGCTTTGCTTAAGGCTGATGATCAACCTGCACTGGCTGATGTAAGAGCGCGATCATTAGGCTTTGTTCTGCAAAGCGGCGGACTGCTGCCGTTTCTCAACGCCCGGGACAACATCAATCTGCCCCGTCGGCTACTGGGGCTGGCCAGCAAAAGTGATCACGTTGAACGAGCCATTGCTGCGCTGCACCTGGAGACGTTGCTGGACCAATTTCCCCAGGCTCTGTCTATCGGCGAACGTCAACGCGTGGCCTGCGTGCGCGCAATTGCCCATCAGCCGCGCCTGATACTCGCCGACGAACCTACAGCTGCCCTGGATCCACATAACGCCCGTCAGCTGTTCGAGTTGTTATTGGGCCTGGTTGCTGAGCGGGGTTTGAGTGCTCTTATTGTTTCGCACGATTGGCAACTGGTGAACAGTTTTGGCATCACCCGTTTGAATGCCGTCAGCCTGCCTGGAGTGACGCGTTTTGAAACGTCCCTTTGAGCGCCTCGGCCTTCTGGCAACCCTGGCCATTGCAGACTTGTGGCATGACCGCAAAGTGTCGCTGTGCATTGCGGCTTCGCTGGTGGCCGTCATCGCCCCGCTGTTACTGCTGTTCGGGCTCAAACACGGCGTGGTCGGCCAGTTGCAGGCAGAACTGTTGCGCGACCCGCGCAACCTGGAAATCAAGTTGCTCAGCAGTGGCAACTACGACGAACAGTGGCTCAGTAGTCTTCAGCAGCGACCCGAAACCGGCTTTGCCCTTGGGATGACTCGCTCGCTGAACACCCAGGCCGACCTCATCGGCAGCGGTGGTCGCTTTGTCGACAATGCGGAAATCCTGCCAACAGGGCTCGGCGATCCGTTGCTGGGTAAGCATGCCAGTGCGCTTCTGCCCGGCCAGGTCATTCTCAGCGAAGCAGCTGCCAGACGTCTGACATTGGCCGTTGGCGACACTTTGCGCCTGGTCGTTCAGCGGCGTCTCGACGGGGTATCCGAGCGTGGCGAGGCTACCCTGACCCTGATCGATATTCTGCCGGCAGCCAGCTTTTCGAGACCTGCCGCATTTGCTCATCCCGATCTCTTGCTGCAACTGGAGCGTTTTCGAGACGGCTTTGCAATTTCTGCATTGGGCGCCACCAGCGGCCAGGCAGACGAGCATCTGACGCCCCGCTACGCCCGCGCCCGTCTGTACGCGCGTGATATCGACAGCGTCGCGCCGCTGGAGCGCTGGTTGAATGCTCAACATATCGAAACAGGAAGCCGGTTGGCCGATATCGACAATGTAAAAGCCATCAATCATGTGCTCGGCGTGATCTTCGGGGTTATCGCCGGGGCCGCTTTGTTGGGCTGTATCGCCTCGCTTATAGGTGCCTTCCTCGCCAACATTGATCGCAAACGCCGCAGCCTCGCATTGCTGCGGCTGATGGGGTTCACAGCCCCCGCAGTGGCGGGTTATCTGGTTCTGCAGGCATTGCTGCTGGCCGTGGTTGGCTATCTGGGAGGACTGGGTTTCTACTTTGCGGGCAGTGAGGCGTTCAATCACCTGCTGGGCGGCCAGCGCATCACCGGCGGTTTCGTTTGTCAGATCACCCCCTTTCACGGCCTTGCCGCACTGGCGCTTGCGTTAGTGGTTTCAGCGCTGGTCGCTCTGGCAGGTGCCACCCGAGCCATCCGAATTCAACCTGCGGAGAGTCTGCGTGAACTCTAAATACTGGGGCCAGGTGCTCTTTCTACCCTTCACCCTGATCTGTTTTCAAACGTTTGCTGCAACGTGGGACGAGAAACTCTACAACCCGATGCCTGACGCTGAAGACGTAGTGCTGCCTATGCCGTGTGACGGCGCCATGGTCTTTCGCAAGGTATTTATCCCGCTGGCCGGTCCGCTTGATGATTATCCAATCAATATCGGTGGCGATAACGCGGAATATGGCTACGTAGAACAGACTCGTCCGGCCTTTATTGCAGGCAGCTTCACTCACGAAAAAGACGCTAAATCACGTTACTACCTGTTGGCGAAGTACGAGATGACTGCGCTGCAATACACCGCACTGACACAGGCAGAATGTCCGACACCGTCGAACAAGCAGCGCTTGCCCATAGTCTCGTTGAGCTGGATACAGGCTATGGACGCCGCTGATAAATACAATGTCTGGCTACGCGAAAATGCTGCAGACAAACTGCCGAAAGAAGATGGTGTAGCTGGGTTTCTACGCTTGCCGACTGAGGTCGAGTGGGAGTTTGCGGCGCGCGGAGGCTTGAGCGTCAGTACTGCGGAGTTTCGTGACCTGCGGTACCCGATGCCGGAAGGCTTAAACGCCTACGAATGGTTCGCCGGGACGCAATCTTCCAATGGCCAGTTGCAACTGGCCGGTTTGCTCAAGCCGAACCCGCTTGGCCTGCATGACATGCTTGGCAATGTCGACGAGATGATGTTTGAACCGTTCCGACTGAACAAGCTTGACCGCCAACATGGCCAGGCTGGCGGCTATGTGGTGCGCGGCGGTGATTACCGCACAGCGCAGGGCGAGCTGCGCAGTTCGCTGCGCAAAGAGCGCAACTACTATGATGCGAAAGCCGCAGCCACCAGCAAAACCACTGGCGTACGCTTGGCATTGGCGTCCAGCACGTTGACCTCCCGCGAGCGTGTCAGCAGCATCGAGAGCAGTTGGAAAAAGCTTGGCACCGGCAGTGGAGAGGCTGGCCAAACTGAGGACAAGAATGCCGTGCAGACGCTTGGGACGTTGGCCTCGGGCGTATCCGACGAAGCATTGAAAGAAAAGCTCAAAGCGTTGGAAAACCAGTTGCGCGCGAGTAACCAGCAACAGGAGGAAACTCGCGATCAGGCGATTCGCGCCAGCCTGAATCTTGGTGCCTTTCTGTGCACGAAAATGCTCGACGATGGCAAATACCTCGACTTTCTGCAGAAAAACTACGCGCTCAACTGCTCTGCCGCCGAGCAGGATGCCAGTTGCCCGATGCGTAAAGGCAAGCTCGACGAGCAAAAAGACCGCCTGCACAAGCTCAGCCGTTACTACGCAAGCAGTTTGGTAGATTCCGCCACCCTCTACGGAGAGCCTCTACTGGCGAGGCAAATACCGGTCATGGGCGAAATCATCAGTCGCAACGAGCAGCTCAAAGAGCTCAAGCCCTACTTGCAGACCCATTGGGTCAATCAGCAGGCTTTTCTGAAAACCCAGAAAATAGACACCGATGCATGGCTGAACCGCTGTAAGGCAGTGCAGTAATTCGTCGTCAGGATTAATCAAGGAGCAACAGTATGGAACATGTACGTCGTCATCTGCCGAGGGCCATGTTGGGCCTGATCATCTCCGTCAGTCTGGTGCTGGCCGGTTGCGCCAACAATGGCACCGGCAGCAGCCTGCTTGGCTCAGGCACCGCCCCCGATCCACGTCTGACCAAAAGTACCGATTCGTCATTTTTCTCTACTTCAGGCCTTACCGCCTGCGCCGCTGCTGCAGGCGTAGGCATTCTGGCCTGTGCCGTTGCGAGTCCCAGCGACAAGGTAAAATGCATGGTTGTGGCGGGTATTGCTGCTTGCGGCGTTGCCATGGGAGCGAACTATTACTATGACTACCGCCGCAGCAAGTATTCCGACACCACCCAACGCCTACAGTTGATGAGTGACGATGTAAAAGCCGACACCGAAAAAGTTGCCCAGCGTACGTACACGCTGCAGCAGGTTATCAACGACGACAAAGAGCGCATCGCAGGTATTCAGAAATCGATCAAAACCAAGACTCTGGACAAAGCCAAGGCTCAGCAAGAGATCGCCAGTGTCGACAGCAACCTGGCTCAGATGAATAAAGACCTGACCGGCATGCGTTCCAAAGTAGCTGAATACAAGAAGACCGCTGACCTTGAGCGCGCCAATAGTGGCGGCACACAGGTCACTGCAATCGACGGTGAGATCAGCAAAATGAACAGCAAGGTCGCGTCTTTGCAAAAAGAAGTGGACGGCCTTTACAGCCAGCGCCAAGCCATCACATTGGGTTGAACTGAACATGAATATTAGAGCACTGATTGCCAGCTCAGCCCTATTGCTTATGGCCGGTTGCGCCACTCAACCCGGCAGCTGTGATTCAAACAACGCCGAGGCTAGCCTGATCACCAAGATGAACTGCGACCATTCCGGTGGTTACAGCGATCAGGTCCGCAAACGCGAGCAGGCGCTGACCGATGCACGCGCTGAAAACGCCTCCTTTCGCGACGTGTACAACGCCCTTCAAGAGCAGCGACAGTCGACCAGCAAGAGCCTTGCCGAGCAACAAAGGCAGCAGGCGACGCTGGACAGTTCAATGAGCAAACTCTTGAGCCAGCTCAAGGCCCGGCATGCCGACAAGGCGCAGGTGCAACAACAAATCGTAGATCTTGAAAAACAGATGGCCGACAAGAAAGAGGCTGTCGCCAGTACCGACCCAGCAGTGGTCGAGGCACGCCAGCAGGAACTCAAAGCTCTGCAGCAGAAGGTTTCCAGGCTGCAGCTAAGTCTGGGTTACGAATAAAGCGTAAACATCTTCAGAGGCCCCATTGGGCCTTATCTGATCCGGGACCGGTCCCATGCAACGCATCACAATCGACGCCACGTCCCATCCTGCCGAGCTGCTGAACACACTGGAGAGCAAGGTTGCGTTGCTGCGTCGCCACTTTCCGCCCAGCGTGTCCAGCCTGTTTGCCATTCCGCGTGCGGGTACCGACGGCACGCTGCAATGGTGGTCTGAACTAGGCGGTCAGCCCCTGCCGTATCACAGCCTCGACGCTGGCGCGCAACAGGCGTTGCTCGCACGCTACCTGCAGCGCCAGCAAGCCATTGTGCAGTTGGCGGATGAGCTGCAGGCGCGCGATAGAGCTGATGAGGCCAATAGTCTTCGTACGCTTGTCGGCGCTCCTGCGCTGAACAACCTTTATAGTCTCAATGACGAGCCTGTAGTCATCCGCTGGGGTATGGCGCAGCCAGTGGCCCCTGCAATCCCGTCGACATTACCAGTGTCATCACTCGCCAGCCCGGCATCAAGGCGATGGTGGCTGCGTATTCCGGTTTTACTGCTATTGCTGCCGTTACTGTTGATACTACTGTGGCTGCTATGGGCATGGCGCGGGAGCGTGTGGAACGTGTTCAACACGGCCCCTATGGGTAATTACTCATGCACACAGGGTGTGCCCGCCCCTGACTTTGCCGTGGTGCTGGATACTTCCGGCTCGATGAATCTGAACATCGATACGTCTTCTGAAGACGAGGCCTGGATGTATCAGGTCGGTGGCGCGCTTCCCGCCGACAACCCGAGAAAAGCTCGCGTGCTGGCTGAGCCGACTCGCCTGACTGTCGCCAAGCAAGCCTTTGGCGCGATGCTCGGGCACCTGCACCCAGACATTGATACACGCTTGATCACTTTTCAAGGCTGTGAGGGCACGGTCGATCAAGGCGTTTTCCAGCGTGATGCGCGTCAGCAACTGCTGGCCGGGGTTGGAAAACTCAGCGCGGACGGGGGTACGCCATTAGTCGCCAGCCTTATCAAGGCGGCAAGTCTGGTGGACGGGCGTTTTAAAGATGCCTTGGTGGTCATGTTTGTCGATGGCGAGGACGGTTGTGGGCAAAACGCTTGCGAGGTGTCCGCCCGTATCGCCCGTCAGCAGCCAAGATTGCGGATCAATGTTGTCAATATCAGCGATAGCAAGCTTTCAAACTGTATCGCTGAAAATACCGGTGGCCGTGTATATGCCGCGCGCGAAGCGGGAGAGGTACGAAGGATGCTGAGCGAAGCCATGGAAGAAGTCGCAGCGGCTCCCGCGTGTACAGAGAAAAAGATCCCCGGCGAGTGATATGGCCATGCACCCGAGGCGCGCAAGGTACGCGCGCTCGATCGGGACTCGTGCGCGTGTCACCTTGACCCGCCCCCTTCTAATCTTGAGTCTGGCGAGGCCTGCTAAACCATCTTTTGAATGTCTCATGACCATCATCGACATAAGTAAAGATAACGGGCACTACCAACAGGCTCAGTACGGTCGAGGCCAATAGTCCGCCGATGACGACCACCGCCATCGGCTGGCGGAAGCCAGACTCGCCACCCCATCCCAGTGCGGTCGGCAACATGCCTGCTCCCATCGCAATGGTGGTCATCAGGATCGGTCGGGCGCGTTTGTGGCAGGCGTCGATCAACGCTTCGTAGCGGCTTACGGTCGGCGCACGGCGAGCCATGATTGCGTACTCCACCAGCAGGATCGAGTTCTTGGTCACGATCCCCATCAGCATCAGCAAACCGATGACCGACGCCATGGAAAAGCTCATTCCGCCGATCAACAGTGCCAACAGTGCGCCGCCAAGCGATAGCGGGAGCGCCGAGAGGATGGTCAGCGGCTGCATGAAGTCATGGAACAGCAACACTAGCACCGCGTAGATGCAGAATACGCCAACGGCCATCGCCAGACTGAAGTTGCCAAACAACTCGCTCATCAACTGCAACTCGCCCTGCTCCACCAGTTTCACTTGCGCTGGCAGGTTCTGCATGACCGGCGTTTGCCTGGCCTGTTCCATCACTTCGCCCAGATTGCTGCCATTGAGTTCGATGGACAGGGTGATATTGCGCAAGCGATCGATACGATCAATCTGCGCGGGGCCGCTGCCCATGCTGAGTTCTCCCAGCGACGCCAGCGCGATCTGGCCATCACGCCCGGTGACCCGCAACTGAGCGAGGCTCTGCAGGTCGGTACGTACTTGCGGCTGCATGCGCACCCGCACATTGACCTGGCGCTGGGACAGATTGATCTTGCCCAGGGACGAGCTGTATTCGCCATAGGTGGCCATGCGCAGGGTGTCGGCGATGTCCTGGCTGCTGACACCCTGCTCTGCCGCGCGGACAACATCCGGGCGCATCTGGATTTCCGGTCGTTGCACCGCCGCACTTGAGGTGACGTTGCCGATGCCTTTTATCTGGCGCAACTGCGGTTCAAGCGCGGCGGCGGTACGCTCCAGCAAATCGCCATCATCGCTGGCAAGGACGATGTCCAGCCGTTCGCCGCTGGCGTCACCACCGACCGTCACCCGCACACCAGGCAAACTGCGCAGACTTTCACGCATGCTCGCTTCCACCTGGGATTGTTTCAGGGCGAGTTGGTCACGCGGCAGCAGATCGACGGTCAGTATCGCGTTGCGATTGCCTGCACTGCCGGCATCGCCGCTGCCCGCCGAAATGAACACGTGGGCCACTTCAGGGATCGCACGCAAACGCTTCTCAGCCTGCAAGGCAATCTCGCCGGTCTGCGCCAGACTGCTGCCAGGTGGCAATTCCAGGCTGACGGTGCTGCTGGCAATATCCTGGGCAGGCAGAAAGCTGGTCGGTAGCAAGGGTATAAGCGCCAGCGAGCCGATGAATAAAGCGCCCACAATGGCCATGGTGGTTTTGCGGTGGCTCAGGCTGGTGTGAATCCAGCCCAGGTAACGCCTCATCAAACCGCTGTCGTGTTCGCCATGCGAGCGAGCCTTGAGAAAGTGCGCAGCCATCATCGGCGTCAGAAGACGGGCGACCAGTAACGAAAATATCAATGCAGCGCTGGCGGTCACACCGAACTGGCGAAACAGTTTGCCGGAAATCCCGCCCATGAAAGCGGTCGGCAGGAATACTGCGACCAGGGTCACGGTGGTTGCCAATACCGCAAGGCCGATCTCGTCGGACGCTTCGATTGCCGCCTGCCTCGGGGTTTTGCCCATGCGCAGGTGTCGCGCAATGTTTTCGACCTCAACAATGGCATCGTCGACCAGAATGCCGATTACCAGCGCCAGCGCCAGCAGCGAAACGGTATTGAGGCTAAAACCGGCAAAATACATCACGCCGAAGGTCGGGATGATCGACAAAGGCAGTGCCGTGGCCACGATCAAGGTCGCCCGCCAGTCACGCAGGAACCACCAGACCACCAGCACCGCCAGTAACATCCCTTCGTAGAGCAGCGCCATGGAGCCGCGATAGTTTTCCATCACCGGCTCGACGGCATTACTCGCCTCTTCAATACGCACATCAGGGTGCTGCCTGGCGAACTCACTGACTGCCTCGCGCAAATCCCTGGTCACGCCGACGTCGGAAAAGCCCAGGGAGCGGATGACCTGAAAGCCAATCACCGGTTTGCCATCGCGATACGCCAGGGTGGTGCGCTCGGCATGGGTATCGCGCACGGTGGCCAACTGCTGCACAGCGAGCATCCGTCCATCGCTGACGGGAATGCGGATAGCGCCCAGCGCCGCGGGGTCGTCAATACCGCCGAGGACACGCAGCGCCTGTTGACCGCTGCCCAGATCGCCTTGGCCGCCGGAATTGTCTTTCTGCATCGCACGCAAACGATCTGCAATGTCCGTCACACTTAGACCCAGACCGGCCATCAGCGCCGGATCAAGGTCAACCTGGACTTCGCGGTCCACGCCGCCCACCCGGCTGATCTTTGCGACACCACGCACGGTCAGCAGTTGTTTACTCAGCTCGTTGTCGACAAACCATGACAGCGCTTCTTCGTCCATACGTGGCGCATCGACCACATAGGTCAGCAACGCCGTGGTATTGGTGGTCAGGCGGGTTACCGATGGCGTATCGAGGTTGGCTGGCAATTCAGCCGCAGCGCTGTCCACCGCATTGCGTACTTCGTTGAGGGCTTCGTTGCCATCCTTGTCGATGTCGAAGATCACATTGATGAGGACACTGCCTTCGGTAATTTGTGTGGTGACATGCTTGAGCAGGCGCAACGAGGTCAGCTTGTCTTCGAGCTTGCGCGCGACTTCGGTTTCCAGTTGCTCGGGGGCGGCTCCTTCCAGCGAGGCACTGATGACCACAGCAGGCAGATCGGTGTCGGGAAAGTCCTGGATGCCGAGACGCTCGAATCCGAGGAAACCAAACAGGGTCAGCAATAAAAACAGCATGACCGCCGGAACCGGGTAACGAATCGACAACGCGGAGATATTCATTGCGCTCGGGCCTCGGCGTTGACCAGCGTCACGCTGGCCCCGTCATTGAGAAAGGCACCACCACTGCGGACGATCTGAGCCTTCTCTGCCAGGCCGCCGAGAATTTCCAGCGCCGATCCACGACGCCGTCCGATCTCTACCACTTGCTGGCTGACGCGCATGTCCTTGCCGAGTACAAACACATAAGAGCGCCCATCGCGCAGGATCACGCTGGTGTCCGGAACCGTCAGCGCCGGGCTGGACGGCAGTTCGATGCGACCGCTGGCGTACATGCCGGAGCGGGCCATCGACCCTACCGGCAGGGATACGTAGACCAGCGCCCTGCTGGTCTTGCCGTCAAGCACTGGCGAGACCAGCCGCACGTGCCCTTCGACCTCATTACCGCCGGGCAGCTTCACACGGGCGAGCTGCCCGGCCTTGACGCCTGGCAGTTGCTGGGCATCCAGTTCCGCCTGCCACTCGATGCGGCCGTCCCGGATCATTCTGAACATTTCGCTGCCCGCCGACACCACATCGCCAAGCAAGGCCTTGCGCCCGGAAATGATTCCGTCATCCACCGCGACGATGCGCGTCTGCGTGAGCTTGATCCGGATGCTGCGCAGATCGGCATTCGCCGAGGCCAGGTCAGCTTCGGCGGTCTGCACCTTGACCCGGTACTCTTCCAGTTTCTGCTCGGACAGGGCGCCGCTCTGCCCTACCGAGGCCGCCCGTCTGGCATTGGAGCGGGCTTCCTGCAGTTGCGCAGAGGCCTGGGCGGCCGCTGACTTTTGCTTGTTTTCCTCGGCCAGCACGCTGTCCTCGGCCAGGGTCGCCAAAACCTGGCCCTTCTTAACCTGATCGCCGATATCAGCTTTCAGGCTGGCGATACGCAAGCTTCCGGTCTCGGCACTGATCACGGCTTCCTGCCAGGGTGCTAGCGCACCGCTCGCCACCCGTTCCTGCGGCCAGTCTTCGCGGCGCGGTTGCACCGCCTCAACCGTCAGGCTGGTGGCCGGCGCGGCTGCGGCTGTCGGGGGCGGCTCTGCGCGGCCAGACAATAGCCAGCCCGAGACGCCCAATACCGCCAGCGCCAGCAGCCCATACACACGTAACTTCCTCATACGCCGCCCCGCTTCGGTGTTTCACCGGCCAAACCTTCGCGACTGTCCTGCCATCCACCGCCCAGGGCCTTGTACAGGGCAATCCAGTAGCGCACCTGGTTTTGTTGCACGTTGATCAATTCGATTTCTGCCGACAGCGCCGAGCGTCGAGCCTCTTCGCGGTCCAGCAGGCTGGCATTACCGGCCTGCCAGTTGCGGTCTGTAGCCTCGAACGACGCTTCATAACCGTCGCTGGCTCGCTGCGTACTGGCTTGTGAACGCCGCGCCGCGTCCAGGCGCACCAGCGCCTGCTCGACCTCCATTACCGCCGTGCGCAGGGTTTGCCGGTAGGTCGCCAGCGCCGTGTCATAATCCGCCCGCGCAGAATCTACCGCCGCCCGGCGCTTGCCTGCATCGAACAGCGGAACAGTCAGTTGCGGGCCGAGGCTCCAGTCGCGGCTGAACACTCCGGTGGTGGTCCCCACTTCGAACGAGCCAACCAGACTCAGGCTGGGCAGACGATCAGCCTGAGCAGCGCCAATCTTCGCATTCGCTGCGGCCAGTTCGCGTTCGCTGGACGCCAGGTCCGGGCGCTGGCGCACCAGGTCGGCGGGTATTTCCCGTACATCCAGCAACGCAGGCTGCGGCAGTCGCGCGGGGTTATGGCTGAGCACTTCTCGTACCTGTTCCTCGTCGCTGCCGGTCAGCTCCACCAGGCTCTTGAGCAGCACGTCGCACTCGCTCTGTTGTTTGATGAGAGTCGCATTGCTCGCCGCCGCACTGGCGTCGCTCAACGATGAGTCGGCGGCGGCGGTAAATCCGGCCTGAAACGACACGCGAGTCAGACGTGCGGTCTGCTCCTGGGATTGCGCCTGATCACGGTAAGCGTTCACCAGCATCTGGCAGCCGCGGTACTGCACGAAGTCATCACCGACCTCGGCGGCCAGTGATACGCGAGCGTCATGCCAGTCATTGACACGTGCTTCGAGCAGATTGCGTGAAGCCTCGTCGGTGCGTCGCAGTTTGCCGAACAGGTCCAGTTCCCAGGACGCATCGAGGGTTGCGCCGGAGGTCTTGCCGCTCTGACGCACCCCGCTCTGCCTGATGCCGGCGCGTGACTTGCTCAAGCCGCCGCTCACTTGAGGCAACCTGTCGGCAACGCTGTCGTCTACCGTCGCGCGTGCCTGGGCAATGCGCGCCAGAGCCTTGTCGAGGGACGGGCTGTCTGCCTGTGCCAGACGCAACAGGGTTGCCAGCGCAGGATCATTGAACTGTTGCCACCAATCCTGCAGCCCGACCATCGACGCGTCATGGGGCAGCGGCGCATGCCACTTGCTGGCAACTGCCACCGCAGGCAACTGGTAGTCCGGTCCTAGCGTGCAGCCGCTCAGCAGCGATACCAAAAGCGTCGACAACAGGAAGTGACCAGCTGGTTTGCCAATAGACATAAAGCTCTCGAGGATTCCGGAACAGTGGTGTCTTGAGAAAGGAAGCAACGGGGCAGGAATCCGGACGATCAGGAGCGTTGTCGCGAGATTTCCTACAGCGCCACAAATCCCTTTCGTAGCATGCATTTAACGCTTGAGGCCGCGAGATGTCTGTCGTGGAATACGGGGACAGTCCGGCGGCGATAAGTTGGCGATCACCCTGAGGTTCTTACAGAATCGGGCCCTGCTCGAAGCGAGTAGCAATGCATCCGTACCTGTGCCAACAAGGGATCGACTATGGAAGAGTTAAGCAATCTCAAGAAACTGGAGTCGAATGCGCGTACCTACGCAGCGACCTTCCAGCAGCTGTTTGTCAGCGGCAAAGGCATGCGAGTCAAGGACTCCAACGGCCGGGAATACCTCGACTGCCTGTCGAACGCTGGCACGCTGGCACTGGGTCATAACCCACCGGTGGTCCGCGAGGCGGTGATCGAATTCCTCAACAGTGATCATCTGCAGCAGGCCCTTGACCTGGCCACACCGGCCAAGCACGCCTTCGTCGAAGAACTGTTCGCGACGTTGCCCGCCAGCATGCGTGACAACAGCAAAATCCTGTTCTGCGGCCCCAGCGGTTCAGACGCGGTCGAAGCCGCAATCAAACTGGCTCGCCATTACACCCAGCGCTCGCCGCTGATGTCCTTCCACGGTGGTTATCACGGCATGACCGCTGGCGCATTGTCGGCCATGGGCAACCTCAACCCCAAAGCCGGCCTGCTGGCCCAGGGCACCCACTTCCTGCCCTTCCCCTATCGCTTCCGCTGCCCGTTCGGCACCGATGGCGAACACACAGACCGCCTTTCCATCGAGTACATCCGCACGGTACTCAGTGATCCGGAAAGCGGCGTGCCCAAACCGGCGGCGGTGGTGGTCGAAGTGATCCAGGGCGAAGGCGGCTGTATCGCGGCATCGGCCGAGTGGCTGCGCGCCGTGCGGGAGATCACCCGCGAGTTCGGCGTCTTGCTGATTGTCGACGAGGTGCAAACCGGACTCGGACGTACCGGCAACCTGTTTGCCATCGAACATTCCGGGATTACGCCGGATATTCTGGTGCTGTCCAAGGCCATCGGTGGCGGCTACCCGATATCCGTGATCGTTTATGCCGAGCATCTGGATACATGGGGCCCAGGCATGCACGCAGGTACATTCCGTGGCAATCAGATGGCGATGGTTGCCGGGGCTGCCACCATGCGTCATATCAAGGAACACGACCTGGCAGGCAATGCCTCGCGCCGGGGTGAACAGTTGCACAGCGGGCTGGAGGATATCGCCAGACAGTTCCCGTTTATCGGCGATGTTCGTGGCCGCGGGCTGATGCTTGGCGTGGAAATCGTCAAGCCGGCCAGCGGATCGCGTCCTGGGCCCGGCGATGGTGCACGTGCGCGGGCGATCAAGCTGGAGTGCTTCGACAACGGCATGATCATCGAGACCGGCGGACGCCACAGTGCAGTCGTGCGCTTCCTGCCACCGTTGAACATTACCGAGTCGGAAGTGGGCATGGTCCTCGACCGCTTCGAACAGGCCCTCAAGAGCAGTAGCGCCGCACGGGTTTCCAGCGTCAGCGCGGTAGGCTGAGCCCTCGCAAAAGCTTGCTCCGGAGGCTGACGCAGACGACAGATATCCGTCGACTGCACCAGCCTCTCGCGAGCAGGATCCCTGCCCTTAAGCTTCCAGCGTCGATCTCATACGTCGATCTTTCTGACTCCGCCCGCCCGCGCTTTTCGGTATGCGGTCGCGTACACGCGCGCCTATCCGATAGGCAGGACATCCTTGTCCTGCAATCCCTCGTCAATCCCGTGCCAGCGCCTCGATCGGATCGAGCTGTGCCGCGTTACGTGCGGGTACGAAGCCAAACACGATGCCGATCAATGTCGAGCAGATGAACGCCGTGACAATCGAGCCCACGGAGAACACCATCTGCCATTCCTTGACCAGCAGTGAAAACACATAGCCGATCACGAACGACAGGCCGATGCCGATAACCCCGCCAATCAGGCAGACCATCACCGCCTCCACCAGAAACTGCTGACGGATGTCCGACTGACGTGCCCCGACTGCCATGCGAATGCCGATCTCGCGCGTCCGTTCCGTGACCGACACCAGCATGATGTTCATCACCCCGATACCGCCGACCGCCAGCGAGATCACCGCGATCAGCGACAGTAACAGGGCCAGCGACTGGCTGGTCTTCTGCACCGTTTGCATCACGCTGTCGAGGTTGTAGGTGAAGAAGTCCTTGGTTCCGTGACGCTTTTGCAACAGCTTGTTGACGTTGTCCTCGACCACCTTGCTTGGCTGTCCATCCTTGACCCGCACGGTGATGCCGTCCAGGTAGGTCTGACCCAGCAGGCGTCCGGAGGCGGTTTCGTAGGGCATCCAGATATTCAGGTTCTTGCTGGTGTCGAAGATGTTTTTCTTGTTCTCGGTCACGCCGATCACCGTACACGGCAGGTTGCCCACCAGGATCACCTGGCCCAGCGGGTCGACCTTGGGACCGAACAGGCGAATCCGCGTGTTGTGATCGATCACCACCACCTGTGCCTGCCGCCGGGCGTCATCCTTGTTGAAGCCCACCCCCAGGCCCAGTTTGGTGCCACGCACCTGGAAGTAGCTCGGGCTGACCCCGCTCACCGTTGCCGATACGTCGATATTGCGGTAGCGCACCAGCAGGTTGCGGCCGATATTCGGTGTGGCGCTGTCGATGTAGTACTCACTGCTCAACGCCGCCACATCGGACAGCGCCAGGGTCTGGATATCCATGGACTTGGTGTCGCCAAAGTCACTGCCTGGGAACACCTCGATGGTATTGCTGCCGATGGCCTGGATGTCCTTGAGCACATAGCGCTTGGCCCCTTCGCCGATCGCAACGATCGACACCACCGAGGTGATGCCGATGATGATCCCGAGCATGGTCAGCAGCGTGCGCATGCGGTGCGAGATCAGCGCCACCCACGCCATGACGAAGGCCTCCTGGAACAGGCCGATGTTGGCCATCAGCCGGTTGCCCTGCCTGGGTTTGGACGGCAGGCGCTCGGTGGCTTTTTCGTTGATGATCGGGCGATCGGTGTTGACCCGGTCAGCGATGATCTCGCCATCCCGCATTTCGATGATGCGCTCGGCGTGCGCTGCAACCTTCTCGTCGTGGGTCACCAGAATCACTGTGTGCCCGGCGCTGTTGAGCTCCAGGAGGATATTCATCACCTCCTTGCCGCTTACGCTGTCGAGGGCTCCGGTCGGTTCGTCGGCCAGAATGATCTCGCCGCCGTTCATCAAGGCCCGGGCGATACTCACCCGCTGCTGCTGGCCGCCTGACAACTGGCTTGGCCGGTGCTCCAGATGCCCGGACAGGCCCAGACGCTCAAGCAGCTTCTGTGCTCGCTCCACGCGCATACTCTTGCCGGTGCCTGCGTAGATCGCCGGCATTTCGACATTCTGGATCGCCGCCAGGTGCGGCAACAGGTGATAACGCTGAAAAATGAAACCGAAGTGATCGCGACGTAGCTCTGCCAGCTCATCGTCGGTCAGCGTACCGGTTTCACGCCCGTCGACCTTGTAGCTGCCGCTGTTGGCGTGGTCCAGGCAACCCAGCACGTTCATCAGCGTTGACTTGCCGGAACCCGAGGCCCCGGTAATGGCAACCAGCTCGCCGGCATTGATCGTGAGGTTGATGTCATTCAGCGCGATGAAGTCTTTCTCGCCGGCGACGAAACGACGGGTTACACCCTTGAGTTCCAGAAGAGCTCGACTCATGGTCAGGCCCCCGCTGTCGCTGGTGTAGCCGACGGTTCACCGATCACCACTTGGTCACCCTCGGCAAGGCCGCTCTTGATCTCGACCCGCACGTTGTTATTGATACCAGTCTGTACATTGCGGCTCTGGGCCTGGCCCTGCGCGTCCATCACGCGCACCGGGAAGCTGCCGTCGCCATTCTTGTCGCCCAGGGCCGCAACAGGCACAGTCAAAACGTCCTTGGCCTTTTCACGCACGATATGCACTTGAGCGGTCATCGAAATACGCAGGCGGTGATCAGGGTTGGGGACGTCGAACAATGCGTTGTAGAACACCGCACTGTTTGGCTTGCTGGTGCTGCTGGATTGCGCATCAAGGAAGTTTTGCGGCGCGGGCTCCGTACCCTTCAGCTTGGCGTAATAGCGTTTTTCAGCATCACCGAGGATGGTGAAGTACACCTCTTGCCCGGGGGTGATATGAATCACGTCGGCCTCGGAGACCTGGGCCTTGACGGTCATGGTGTCCAGATCTGCCAATTTGAGAATCACCGGTGTCAGTTGGCTGGCGATCACAGTCTGACCTTCCTGCGTCACGATACCCACCACATCACCACTGATCGGCGCGACGATACGGGTGTAGCTCAGATTGATCCTGGCGGTCTCGATCTGGATTCTTGCGTCGCGCACCTGTGCCTCCAGCGACCGCAGGTTGGCACTCCGGACCTCGAAGTCCGATTGCGCCGTATCGAAGTCCTTCTGCGAGATCGCGTCATCCGCACGCAGTTGCTTGTAGCGTTGGTAAATGGCTTTGGCGTCCTTGAGCTGCGCGACAGCCGCGTCTTTCTGGGCGATCAGGTTCTGTTCGTTGACCTGCGACTGGCGCAGGGTGTTCTGCAGCACCACGGGATCGATTTCCGCCAGCCACTGACCTTGTTTGACCTTGTCGCCCAGATTGACCTTCAGGGACTTGAGCTGGCCCGAGACCTGCGAGCCGACGTCAACCTGCTTGATGCCTTGCAGCACCCCGCTGGCTAGCACCGAGTTTTCGATGTCGGTGCGTTCGACCTTGGCGGTCAGGTACTCCGGAGCTTTTTCCGGGGACTGGACGCTGTAGGCAATACTCGCTGCAAGAACCAGCAGCACGACAACGATGAGCACTTTGCGAAACTTCAACTTTTTCATAGAAAGCCACGAATGTGTTGAGGATTGACCCGGCGATCAGCCGCCGGGCTTGAAGAAGCGACGTTATTGATTGGGTAGCCACCAGTTCGCCAGATGCCGTACATGCTGCGCCTTGAGGATGGTGAAATGGTTGCCCGGCCCACGCCAGACAGTGAGATCCGGGGCACACCGGCGCCAGCCGCTGACCATCGCCTGTTGTTCGCGCTGATTGCCCGCCGCATCCAGCACCGGGTCATCGGCCAGCACCAGACGCACCGGCCCGGTGTAGATCTGCGACGGTTGATAACGTGTGCGCAACGCCGTACCGAAGGCCCGTGCAGGCCCGCGCATTGCGTCCGGCGACGAACGCTGCGGCAACATCCCTGCGCGCACCATCCCGGCATGCAACAAGCGCATCTGGCCGACATCGTCCTGGGCCCGGAAGGCCGCACGATCGATGCCCAGCGACTTGCCCGCAGCCAGTTCCATGGTCTCGATCAAACGTTCCAGTACGCCTATCGCGGTGTAAGGTTTGCCCACCACCCCGTTGCCGCCCGGTGACTCGCTGTCGATCAGAGTCAGCGAAGCCACTTCGCGGCCATGTGCCGTCAGACGCTGGGCCATTTCAAACGCCACCCAGCCGCCGAACGAATGACCGAGCAGATGCACCGGCCCTTCGGGGTGAGTGCTGTCGAGTGCTTGCAGATACGCTTCGGCGGCAGTTTCCACCAGGCTGTAAGGCACCGTGCGGCCATCCAGCCCGCGCGGTTGCAGCCCGTGGATCGGCCAGTGCGGGCCCAGTGCATCGGCCAGGCCGATGAAGCCGGTCACACTGTCCCCTGCTCCCGGTACACAGAACACCGGCGCGTGATCGCGACGTCCGCCCTGAATCGTCAGCAACGGCCGGTGGGCGCTGTCAGCCCCCCGTGGCCGATCGGGCAGATCAGCCAGCGCCTGGCTGATCGCTTTACCCAGGCCCTCGATATGCGGCGGCTTCATCATGCTCAAGTGATCGCCCGCGACCTTGATACTGCGCAACTGACTGACTGGCAGTACGCTGTCCCAACCCAGGTAACCGCTGTGTTTCTGCGAGTTGGGTTGCCACTCGCAGGCAGTGAACAGGTGCAGCGGCACGCTGTTGGGGTAAACCGTGTAATTGGCCTGCGCATGACCGTGGGCCACCTCTCGGTCGAGGTACTGGCAAAGACCCTCGTTCGTGTAGAGGTCCAGCTCCGGCGGCAGTGCACCCTGCTCACGGCAGTGCTGCAGGAGCCCGGCGAAATCAAAGGCCTGCCGGTTTGCACGCACTCGCTCAAGGGCCTCCAGAGCCTGCTCGCATTCGCCTCGGGCTTTCCAGAACTGCTCGCAGTGTTCCAGCAGGTGCTGACGGTGGGCGGTCTGCAGGTCCCAGCGCTCGCGACCCTGATCCACCAGACGCGGCATGTAGGTGTCGAGCATGCCGATAAACTCCACCTCCTCGTCCATGCCCTCCAGCTGGATGGCGATTTCGTAGGCCAGAAGCCCACCGAAGGACCAGCCCGCCAGGCGATAAGGTCCGTGCGGCTGAACGCTGCGCATCGCACCCAGCAAGCGCGTCGCCAGGCATTCCATGGTCAGCAACTGTTCCTGACCGAGCGGGATGCCGCTCAACCCGTAGACCGGAATATCGCTGTCGATGTGAACCGCCAGCGCCGCGAAGTGCACATCCTGGCCGGTGAATTCGTGGACCAGGAACAGCGGACGCTGGTTGCCGGTGGTGCGCACCGGCACCAGTTGCTCATGAAGCTGCGGTGCAACCTCTTGGCTGCGGCTGCCCAGCAAGCTGGCCAGGGCCGCCACACTGGCATGCTGGAAAACGTCGGCCAGAGACACCGGCAAACCACTCTGCACCAGTTGGTTGACCAGTCGCACGGCCGTCAGCGAGTGACCGCCGAGATCGAAGAAGCTGTCATGACGTCCCACCTGCTGTAATTCGAGTACCTCCGCCCAGGCTTTCGCCAGACGAATCTCCAACTCCCCTGTCGGGGCTTCAAACGCATGGCTCGCGAACTGATCCGCTGTCGGCGCTGGCAATGCATGGACGTCCACCTTGCCATTGAGCGTCAGCGGCAAGTCTGGCAGGCAGATGAATACGCTCGGGACCATGTATTCCGGCAAGCTGGCGCTCAGTTGTGCACGCAGAGCCTCCGACTCGGGTGCTTCAACGTCAGCGTGCACGGTGTAATACGCCACCAGACGCGTGTCGCCCGGGCTGTCTTCGCGCGTCACCACCACGGAGTTGCGCACGCCATCGCACCCATGCAGGCTGCTTTCGACTTCCCCAAGCTCGACGCGGAAGCCGCGGACCTTCACCTGGCCATCATTACGCGCCAGGTATTCGAGGTTGCCGTCCGGTAACCAGCGCGCCAGGTCGCCGGTGCGATAGAGCCGCGCGCCCGCCTGCTGACTGAACGGGTCGTCGCTGAAGCGTTCGGCGGTCAGTTCCGGGCGGTTCAGGTAGCCAAGCGCGACCCCGACACCGCCGATGTAGATCTCGCCGATGCTGCCCATCGGCACCGGCTCGCCGCATGCGTCGAGCAGATAGATGCGCACGTTGGCGTTGGGTTTGCCGATCGGCAGGCTCAGGGTGCCCGGCTGCACATCGAACACTTCGTAACGCGTGGCGCAGGTCGTGCCCTCGGTCGGGCCGTAGCCGTTGAACAGGCGCACTTGAGACGAATGCTCACGTACCCGGCGGAACGACGCTGGATCCGCCCGTTCGCCACCGCACTCCAGCATGCGCAAGCCTGCCAGGGCCTCGGGAATCAACCCGGCATACAGGTTGAACAAGGCGGTCGAACTGAACATCACCGTGACTGCGTGGCGTTTGAGCAAGGCGGCAAAGGCTGCCGGTTCAAGCAACACGGAGGGCTCGACGATTATCGACTGACCACCATTGAGCAACGCACCCCAGATCTCCGGGCTGCTGGCGTCGAACGCCGGGTTGGAGGAAAACGCCACGCGGTCATCGGCACGGAAGTCGTAGTTGTCCCGCACCAGCCGCACAATGCCGTTGTGGGTCACGATCACGCCCTTGGGCAGGCCGGTGGAACCGGAGGTGTAGATGATGCACGCAGGCGTTTCGCCTGCGACTTCATCTGCAAGCGTGATTGGCCCCTGATTAGCCACTGCCAGATCCAGAGTGTCCAGATCGAGTCTCGGCGTCGTTTCAGGTGCCGTCAGCTCGCTGCGGGTCAGCAACAGGGTTGCTTCGCTGTCCTGGAGCATGAAGCGCACACGTTCTTCGGGGGCCAGGCGATCCAGCGCCAGGTAAGCCGCACCGCACTTGAGCGTGGCCAGCATACTGGTCAGCAGCTCAACCGACCGATCCAGCAGGATCGCCACTCGGGTTCCCGCTTGCACGCCGTGCTGGCGCAAGTGCTGAGCCAGGGCGTTGGCGCGGCTGTCGAGTTCGGCGTAGGTCAGCGTCTGCTCACCCTGACGGGCCGCAAGCGCCTGAGGTCGAGATGCTGCATGCGCCTCGAAAAGGCGATGCATCAGCTGACCCTGAGGGTAAGCACGGTCGGTTGCATTAAGACCGCTCAACAGGTGCTTGCGCTCGACCGCATCCACCAATGGCACGTGTTGCAGTATGCGGTGTTCATTGGCGACCATGGCTTCCAGCAGGCGTTGGAAATAGCCCAGATAACGGACCATGGTACTTTCGTCGAACAGCGCCGTGGCGTATTCCAGCGTGCCGATCAATTGATCGCCAACCTCGGTCATGTCCAGCACCAGATCGAACTTGGCCGTGTGGTCGTTCACCGCCACGCCTTGCAGGTTCATGGTGCCCAGCGCCAGATCGGACGTTTCGTTGTTCTGCCAGGACAACATGGCCTGGAAGATCGGGCTGTGGGACAGGCTGCGTTGCGGACGAACCACCTCGACCACCTGTTCGAACGGCAGGTCCTGATGAGTCTGCGCCGCCAGCGTCTGACGCTTGACCTGCTGCATCAACGCTTCGACGCTGGGTGCGCCGGACAGATCGACGCGTATCGCCAGGGTGTTGACGAAGAACCCGATCAGGTCCTCCACTTCGGCACGCAGTCGATTGGCCACCGGTGTACCGATCACCACATCGTCCTGACCGGCCAGACGCCCCAGCAGCGAGGCCCATGCGACCATCACGGTCATGAACAGGGTGCTGCCATGCCGCTGGCTCAGGGCCTTGAGGCCGCTGGTCAGCTCCGCATCAAGTACCAGGCCGCGAATGTTGCCGCTGTAGTCCTGTTGTGCCGGGCGTGGCCGGTCGGTCGGCAAGGTCAGCAAGGCTGGCGCGCCACCCAGGGTCTGCTGCCAGTACTGACGCTGTTGCTGCAGCACGTCGCCGCTCAGCCAGTTGCGCTGCCACACGGCATAGTCGGCGTATTGCACCGGCAAAGCGGGCAACGGATCTTCGGCACCGGCACTGAACGCCGCATAGAGCGCACTCAGCTCACGGGTCAACACATCCGCAGACCAGCCGTCGGAGACGATATGGTGCATGGTCACCAGCAACATGTGATCGTCCTCGGCCATGCGCACCAGACGTCCGCGTACCAGCGGACCGTTGAGCAGATCGAAGCCCTCGTTGGCCTCGGCAGCGGTGATGGCGAGCAGTTGCTGTTCAGCATCCGCCTGCCCGGTCAGCACCTGCAGTTGCAGGCTGAAACCGATATCGGCCGGGGCGATGCGCTGCACCGGATCCTGGTCCTGCTCTTGCACAAAGGTCGTACGCAGCACTTCGTGGCGGGCGACGATACGGTCCAGCGCCCTCTCCAGCGCAGGGTTATCCAGAGTGCCACGTAGACGCAGCCCTGCCGGAATATGGTAAGCCGCGCTGCCGCCTTCCAGCTGTGCGAGGAACCACAGACGCTGCTGGGCAAACGACAACGGCAAGGTCTGGTCGCGAGGCACCGGTACGATAGGTGGCTGAACGCTGTCTTTGGCTTCGGCGAGTATGCGTGCCATGGCGGCCAGTTCAGGCTGAGCGAAGATATCCGCCAGGCCGAGCTCGACGCTCAAGTGCTGGCGCACCTGGGAAATCAGACGCATCGCCAGCAGCGAGTGGCCGCCCAGTTCGAAGAACTGGTCATGACGGCCCACCTGTTCCAGATCGAGCAGGTTCTGCCAGATCTGCGCCAGCGCCAGCTCGGTGTCGCCTTGCGGTTCCACATGTTCGCGGCTGGCAAAGGCCTCGGCTTGCGGGGCTGGCAAGGCGCTGCGGTCAAGCTTGCGGTTCGGCGTCAACGGCAAGGCGTCGAGGACCACGAACGCACTCGGCAGCATGTACTCAGCCAGTTGCGGCGCCAGTTCGGCGCGCAGGCTAGCGGCATCCAGGTCCGCTTGTGGCTGACCGACTACATAAGCTACCAGGCGTTTGTCTCCCGGATTGTCTTCCCGAGCGATCACCACCGCTTCCTTGACCCCGGTGCAATTGCCCAGACGTGCCTCGATTTCGCCCAGTTCGATACGGAAACCGCGCACCTTGACCTGGAAGTCGTTACGCCCCAGGTACTCGATACGACCGTCGGCCATGTAGCGCGCCAGGTCACCGGTTTTGTACATCCTGGCCTCAGGGCTTTCTCTGAACGGATCCGCCAGGAAGCGCTCGGCGTTGACCTCGGCAAGGTTCAGGTACCCCCGCGCCACGCCATCGCCACCGATGAAGATTTCACCGGCCACGCCATATGGCACTGGCTGCTGGTGAGCATCAAGCAGGTAGATACGCGTGTTGGCCATCGGCTTGCCGATGGTCGCGTTGCCGCTGCCCTCGCTACCGGCCACGGCGTCGTGGCTGACGTAGGCTGCGGTGCAAGAAACGGTTGCCTCGGTCGGACCGTAGGTGTTGATCAGGCGAGTATGCGCCGGGCGTACCTCGTCCCAGAGCTTGAGCTTCTGCGCCGACAGCGCGTCACCCGTGACGTTGATCAGACGCACCTCGGCCAGGCGTTGCGCAGCAGCCTGCGGCTGGTTGTGCCACTCGGCCACCAGCGTACGCCAATGCGCGGCGGTCAGATGCAGGACGGTGGGTTGAATGCCGTGAGATTCAGTTCCTTCGCTGCCGAAGATCTCACGACTTGGCGCCAGGGTTGCGCCGGCCAGCAATGCCGGGAAGATTTCCTCCACCGAGAGGTCGAAGTTCAGGGTGTTCTGTTGCAGCACGGTGTCGGTTGAGGACAAGTCAAACAGCCGCGCCGCATCGACGCTGTAGTTGACCAGGCCACGATGCTCGATCATCACGCCCTTCGGATTGCCGGTGGAGCCCGAGGTGTAGATCACATAAGCGAGGTTGCTAACGCCGAGGGCTTCCACCACCGGGTTATCGTTTCGCTCGGTAAAGGTGGTGCGCTGATCGTCGTCTAGCAACACCACTGGCAAGGTCAGGGTCGGCAAGCGCTTGCGCAGATCACGCTGGGTCAGCAATGCTGCTGGCTGGCTGTCGTTGATCATGTAAGCCAGGCGCTCGGCCGGATAGGCCGGGTCCAGCGGTACATAAGCAGCACCGGCCTTGAGCACACCGAGCAGGCCGACCATCATTTCCACGCCGCGCTCGACGCAGATGGCCACGCGATCATCAGGGCCGATGCCCAGGCCGATCAGGTGGTGAGCCAGACGGTTGGCCTGACGATTCAGTTCGGCATAACTCAAACGTTGCGCCTGAAAGGCCACGGCGATGGCGTCGGGCTGTGCCTGAACCTTTTCTTCGAACAGCTGATGAATCGTGGCGTCTTGCGGGTACGGCACGTCGGTGGCGTTAAGGTCGACCAGCAGATGCTGGCGTTCCACGGCATCAAGCAATGGCACCTGTTCCAGCAACTGGCGGTCGTCGGCGACCATCGCTTCGAGCAAACGTTGGAAGTAGCCCATGTAGCGCTGCAGGGTGCTCTCGTCGAACAGTGCCGTGGCGTATTCCAGCGTGCCGATCAATTGATCGCCGACCTCGGTCATGTCCAGTGTCAGGTCGAATTTGGCCGTATGGCCAGCCACTGCGACGCCCTGCAGGGTCATGTCGCCCAGCGCCAGATCGGACGCTTCGTTGTTCTGCCACGACAACATGGCCTGGAAAATCGGACTGTGGGACAGGCTGCGTTGTGGGCGAACCACCTCTACCACCTGTTCGAACGGCAGGTCCTGATTCGCCTGGGCGGCCAGAGTCTGCTGTTTGACCTGCTGCAACAGGCTTTGCACGCTCGGTGTCCCCGAGAGGTCGACACGCACGGCCAGGGTGTTGACGAAGAACCCGATCAGGTCCTCCACCTCGGCGCGCATGCGGTTGGCCACTGGTGTACCGATCACCACGTCGTCCTGACCGGCCAGACGTCCGAGCAGCGCAGCCCATGCGGCCATGACCGTCATGAACAGGCTGCTGCCATGCCGCTGGCTCAGCGCCTTGAGGCCACGGGTCAGGTCGGCGTCGAGTACCAGCCCGGTATGGCGGCCCTGGTGCTGGCGGCAATCGGCGTCCAGCAGGCCGTGCGCGTGCCGCCGGTGAAAGACATCCAGATCGCGATTAAAAACCTGCCTCCGCAATTCGAGGGCTACAAGGTATTGCAACTGACAGACATGCACATCAGCCGTCTGTTCGACGCGCCGTGGACACAGGCGGTGGTACAGCAGTCAAATGCGCTGGGGGTGAATCTGATCGTCATCACCGGCGATCTGATTGATGGATCGCTAGGCAACCGGAAGCAGGATATCGAGGCCCTGCGCGATTTGCGCGCGCCGGATGGCGTGTACGTCATCCCCGGCAACCATGAGTACTTTTTCGATAACCAGGCGTGGATGCAGCACTTCGTCTCACTGGGCATGATCCCTCTGGCCAACAGCCACACGATGATCGAGCGCGACGGTGCACGCATCGCTCTGGCCGGCGTCACCGACGTCACGGCGCCGAAAACCGGTTTCCCTGCGCCAGATCTGCAGAAAGCCATAGCAGGCATCGCGAAAGACACACCGATCATCCTGCTCGACCATCAACCCAGAAACGCCGAGGAAACAGCGACCCAGGGCATAGCGCTGCAACTCTCCGGACATACCCATGGCGGCATGATCTTCGGTCTTCACTGGTTGCTGGCCCTGGCCAACGGCGGATTTGTGTCGGGTCTCTATGATGTGGGCGGGATGCAACTGTACGTCAACAACGGCACTGCACTCTGGCCGGGGTTTGCCATTCGTCTTGGCAAACCTTCGGAATTGACCCGGATCACGCTTCGGCGGGCGCTTTAGCGCCCCGTCAGCGGGGCGTTGGCTGTTCGTTTAGTGGGTCTGCTGTCTCCTCCCGGGACTGCGCCAAAAGATCATTCAACGCTGCGTTCAGCCTCTGCAATGCACCTTCCTTGTCTACCCACCATTCCGTGGACCATAGCCGCACCAGGTTCCAGCCGAGGCCACTGAGAATTGCGCCGCGGACCTTGTCCCGATCCCGGGCAGTGGCAGCGCTGTGATAGGTAGCGCCATCGCATTCGACACTCGCCAGATAGTCACCCGGGCGGTCAGGGTGAACGATTCCCAAGTCAATGCGGAAACGCGACACACCAATCTGCGGCACCACTTGCCAACCGAGGCGCCGTAGCCCTTGAGCGACTGCTTCCTCGAACGGCGAGTCATAACCACCGACCGAGCCCTGTACCGCCTCGGCCAGGGCTTTTGGTCCGCGCTGGGCGAATTCTATGAAATGCTTCAGATCCCGGACTGCACGGGCGTTGGTGCGGTTCAGGTCGATCATCGACGGATCAAAGGATGAGAACACCAGCATTTCCCGGCGGGACCGTGTGATCGCCACGTTAAGCCTGCGCCAGCCACCGTCCTTGTTGAGGGGACCGAAGTTCATGGACATGACCTGCGCACCCGGCTCGGTCGGGCCATAGCCTATCCCGAGCATGATCAGATCGCGCTCATCACCCTGGACTGTTTCCAGATTCTTCACGACAACCGGCTCGGTCTGTGTGTCCTGGAAAAAAGGCTCGATCTCTGGGTACTGCTTGCGGGCGTTGTCCAGCAGATCATTGATCAGTTTTTGCTGATCAGAGTTGAGCGTGATAATACCGATCGAATGGCCAGCAGCCACGAACGCAGGATCGGTAAGGCGCTTGACTGTCTCGCTGACGATGGCTTCGGCTTCAGCCTGGTTGTAGCGCCCTTTGCCTTTTGCATAAACACCGTCAACACGGCGCCACTCCACAGCACTTGCACGGGTCTCTGCGGCCGGGAAGGTGATGAGATTGCTGTCGTAGTAACGATGATTGGAGAAGGCAATCAGGCTTTCGTGGCGACTCCGGTAGTGCCAGCTCAGACTGTGGCTTGGCACCCCTGCTCCCAGGCATTCGTCCAGAATGCTTTCCATGTCTTCCGCGGTATCGTCGTCGCTGGCATTCGGGCCACGGTTGAAGAAGTTCGTCGGCGGCATTTGACGCGGGTCGCCTGCGATAACGACTTGCCTGCCGCGAGCTATCGAACCGATTGCGTCCCATGGAGCAATCTGCGAAGCCTCGTCGAAAATGACCAGATCGAAGGGCGGTTGATCGGCGGGCAGGAATTGCGCAATCGACAGCGGGCTCATCAGCATGCAAGGGGCCAGGCGATTCAGCGCGTCGCCCATCTCGACGGCCAGTTGTCTGACAGGTTTGTGCCGGCGGGACTTCTGCAATTCATGTTTGAGAATGGCAAAGCCGCTGCTTTTGGGTATGTCATTTTTGGAGGGGATCAAGCCACACAGTCTGGCCCGGATGTAACGCACCGTCAGTTTCGCCATTTCGTCGTCCAGACGAGCGAACGCCGCAATGTCGCTCATGTGCTCGGCAGCCACGAAATTTCTCAACAGAGGTTCGCCGTCTATACCCTGCGTAGCGAACCAATGAGCATAGGCCGTGACGAAGGTTTCTTCGCTTGCTGCAGGTGACAGACTCCCTGCCTCAAGCGCACGGGCCAGACTTGCCAAACCAGCCTCACCCGCCTGCTCGCGAACCCGGCACCAATCGCACCATGCCTTGAGTTGCTCCTCGTGTTGCTGGATCGAGAGTGAAGTAGCCCGCAACGCGCCAACGCCTGGTTGTGTGTCTGTACCGGCTGCAGATAATTCGGCAAACAGTCGAGCGGCGTCTTCATAGCGAGACAAAGCCTGTTGCAAAGCCGATAGCGCTACGCCGATTTGCCCGCCCGGCGCCAACATTTCATTTGCCTCAACGACCAGACGCGCGACGGCGCTGCGCAATGAAATGAGGTGGTCCGATGATTGGGCCAGACCGCTCATCAGCCCGCGCAGGTTTTCAGCCATTGAGGCTGCACGAAATATCTGTGACACGTCACTGCTCAGGCCCTGCCAGCCCGGGATCGATTGCAGGCTGCCGGCCAATGTGTCCAGTTCGTTCAGTTGCGCGTACAGGCGCTCGAAAATTGCCAGGTCGCCAAGTGTGTCCGGCAGGCCTGCTGCGCCGCCTGAAGAGGCCAGTTTCTTCGCGACCTTTTTCTTGGCGATAGTCGCCAGGAACCAGAACTTTCCTTCGGCATCTCGCCATTCGCTGCGCATCGCCTCAACGGGAATGCGACGGCAGGCTTCGTCTGCATAATCCAGCGAAAGACCTTCTTCAAGCTCTCGATAGCTTTCGATTAACCGGCACGCGCGCCGGGCTGCTTCGATACGCGCTACAGCATCGGGTGCAAAAGCGAACGAGAGGTTCAGGCCATAGGACTCCACGACCAGAGTCGTCAGTTCGTCAAGGTGCTGAACCTGCGCCACTTCAGCTACAGGCAAGTCAAGGTGCGTAAGGCCAAGAAGCCTTTCACTCGCGGCATTCAGCGCGTCAAGGGCCTGCGGCAACTCACGTGCGGCATTCGCAATGTGTGCCTGCCAGGCGTTCGACCACTGGGTCTGCGCCAGAGCGCCGAATTTGCCTGACAGATTACGTGCGGCATCACCGTTCAAGCCTAACCGACGCGAAAGGTCCAGCAACTGGCTGTACTGGGCTGCATCATGCTGCGTGTCTGATGGCCAGGTCAGCCTGGGTGTTTGAGGGCCATGATCACGAACCACACGACCAATCGCCTGATGCAGGGAGAGCCCGTTGCTCCAGCGTCGGTGCAGTACCTCGACCAGTTCGTTGAGTCGCGAGCGCAGCGTCTGCAAACGAGTGGCTTCACGTTCCCACTCCTCCGGGCTCAACGCATCGCTGACATCCCAGGCGCGGTCCAGTTGTTTGAGTACTTCAACTTTAGAGGCCTTGCTTGAGTGCAGCTCCAGGCAAAACTCGCCCAGACCCTGTTCTGCCAGGCGACGGTAAACCACGTCCAGTGCCGCACGCTTCTCTGCCACGAACAGTACGCGGCGGCCCAAGGCCAGATTGTGCGCAATCATGTTGGCAATGGTTTGCGACTTACCGGTTCCCGGAGGCCCATCCATGACGAAACTGTGAGTACCGGCAGATGCCACTACGGCAGATAACTGTGAAGAGTCGGCCGGCAACGGAGCGAAAAGCATGGCGGGCGTTACTGACGAGTCCAGATGCTCTGGTCTGGGAAACTCGTCTGAACCGGAGAAGCCCTCATCTCCCTCAGAGGGATCCAGCAAATGCTTGACCAAAGGGCTTTGCAGCAGCTGTGCTGCGTTGGCATTCAGGTCTTTCCACATCAGGTATTTGGCAAATGAGAAGGTGCCCAACACAAGTTCGGTACTCACCTCGAAACCTGGCACGTCACGCACTGCTCGCCGCACCAGGTTCCAGATACCCGTCACATCAATGCCACTTTCATCACTGGGTAGTTCGCCGTCCAGTCCGGGAATTACCAACTCGAAGTCATGGCGCAGCAATTCAAGCAGCGTCAGGTTGAAACGCGGTTCTTCATCAAGAAGACTGAGCGTCACCCCGGACAAGGCACTTTTGCGTTCAAGTTTTACTGGCAGCAAAATCAGGGGCGCGGAATAGGTTTTAGGGTCGTCTGCACTCTTCTTCCATTTGAGAAAGCCGATGGCCAGAAACAGTGTGTTTGCACCGCCCTCTTCCAGATCGCTACGCGCCTTTCGGAACAGATCAATCAGGGTTGCTTCAAGTTTTACCTTTTCCAGAGTGGCGAGCACTTCACCACGAGCAAGCGCCTGACGAGCAACTTCGTCGACCAGGTTTTCATTATTCTGCTGCTCGTACAGGGCCACATCCCGGCCACTGCTTTTCAGGTCAGGCACCGGCAACACGCGAATTCGCTGGCCACTGGAGAGAAGGTCTTCAAGCGCTGCCGGATCAGGGCACAACAGGCGTACGCCTTTTGCGCTGTCCGGGAGATGCAGGAGACGGTTGCGGGTCGTCAGATCCAGCAGCTTGCGTTGCCACAGCGTCAGCTTGCCCGCTGGACCTTCACTATCCGTGTTAATTTCGACATCGAACCCCGGAAGTGCCGGAGCCTCCTCCAGCCCTTCAATAGTGGGTGGAGCATCGGCTGTCTCATCCGATCCCTCGGTTACTGAGACGAGCGCCATCGGACGAATCTTCTGCATCCGGGCACGGTGCAAATCGATGGCCATGATGAACTGCTCATCATCGAGTTGCCGCTCGGCGGCTGCAATGGCCTGGGAGAAGCCCGGCGCAGGTGTCTGTGTAGAAAGGGTGGTTTCGAATACCACCATTTCCTTCAGATCCAGGCGTTTGCGTACTGCCGACGCCTCATCGGTCAACAATTGGGAAAACTCTTGAGGCTGCAGCCAGACGCCTGCGAATGCGTGTCCCTTGGTCATGATCAGCAGAGCGTTCAAGCCCGCCTGCTCCAAAGCCGCGGCAAACAGCAATGCAGTGTCCAGGCAGGTCGCCATGCCGTTTTCCAGAACCACACTCGGAGGCCGGACCTTTTGCCCCTCTTGTTCAAAACTGGCCGGGGGCAATGCATAGCTCAACTGAAAGCTGCACACTCCGGACCAAATGGCAGAGGCAAGCTCCCAGGTTCGCGTGCGCGACTTGCTTTCATAGCCGTCAATGCCATCTTTCTTGCCTGCGCGCCGCAAAACCTGTGAGGCCGCTTTGAGTACCCGATCGACCGCCGGATCATTGGGCATGCAGAAAGCCGCAAGCAACTCCGGCATGGCGCTCAAGCCGCCCCATTCTGTGCGTGCCAGCAGTTCTGTCGGGAAGCGCTGCTCGACGAGTACATTGTCGCCTTGGGACAAACGCATCACCACGTCAGCGCTAAGGCTTTCAGTCAGCCCGGACAAATAACCTGCGTTAAGCTTGATATCACGCTCGGAAATGTTGAGGCGATCACCTGCATGAATGCGGTCTATAAGCCAAGTGCGGCTCTCTACGAAATCCGGATCGGTGCTTAAAGTCAGGGTCAGGTTTTCAAAACCGCTTTCTTCCTGGTTCCAGATACTCAATTCACGTACCAGCGGTACGGCGTTCTGGTGGGAGGCGAAACCGATCTTCCGGGCGATCAGCGCCTCAATCTTGATGTTCATTCACGGGCTCCTGCAGATGCGAGCGCTTGCCTCAGAGAGGCAGCCAAATGGGCATATAGTCCATGAGTCATCGACAATAAGGAATGCTTATATCTGAATCAGGCACCTTATCCGCATCAGGCACTCACGTTGACGCTATCAGCGCCAATCCCAATCACAGTTTCACGAGGGCGCCGCAACTCGCTGCACTGGCAGAAAGCCGCAAGTTTTATTGAGCGTCGAGTACTAAGGAGACTCTCATCGCCTCTGGTGAATCCAAAGTTCCGCATTGAAGTTCGAGAGCGCCTGACTTGAAGCGCATGCCCCTTATTTGCCAGGAACTGCCAACGCCCTCACCGGCCCTTCGGAAACACTCATTGCCAGCAGCTCTTTCACCTGGTCCAACGGCAACGGCCGTCCGAACAGGTAGCCTTGGGCAAAGTCGCACTCATGGGTGGCCAGCCAGTCTGCGAGCCGTTCGTGCTCAACGCCCTCGGCGGTGATTTTCATGCGCAGGCTTTTACCCAGAGCGAGGATGGCCTTGACCATCTCGTTCTGGTTCTCAAGCGTCGTGTCGAAGAACGATCTGTCGATCTTGATCTTATCGATGGCAAGCCTGGTCAGGTGATAAAGCCCCGAATAGCCGGTACCGAAATCGTCCAGAGCGACGCTGACGCCCATCGCGCGCAGACGCTCCAGGTTCAGGCGGGCACTGTCGACATTGGCTACCAGGGCATTTTCCGTCACTTCCACTTCCAGCCGGCTCAGCGGGAATCTTCCTTCGTTGGCCAGCTGTTCCAGCCAGTCCGGAAAGTCAGGACTTTCGATCATCAGTGAGGTGACATTGATTGCCAGCGTGAAGTCGCTTGGCCAATCGCGTGCCTGATCGAAGGCTTGAAGCAAAAGAGTCGCGGTGAGTGGTTTGATCAGCCCCAATTGTTCGGCGACGGGTATGAAGTCAAGCGGCAGGATGATCCCACGCTCGGGATGCAGCCATCGCGCCAGCAGTTCGAACCCCGCCAGGCGTTGTTCGGGAAGGCTGACGATAGGCTGATAGAACGGTTGAATATCCTTCTCTTCGATAGCCAGGGTGAGCTCACGCGCGAACTGTTCCTGCAGGCGCTGCTCGCGCTCGAAGCTGACTTCATAGAAATGGAACCTGGCTCGGCCACCGGTCTTACCGCGGTACATGGCGCTGTCCGCACGTTGCAGCAAGAGGTCGGGGTCTGAGCCATCCATTGGCGCAATGGCAATGCCGAGGGTTGCACTCAGGACCACACGCGGCAGGCCAACGCTGGATGCCGAAATTTTGGCCAGAATGTTTTCAGCGAGCGGCGCCAGTTCTGCGTGACTGAGGTCACCACTGACCGCCAGGCCAAACTCGTCGCCGCCCAGTCGCGCCACGGAAGCCTGCCACCCGACAGTGGCGTCGCGCAGGCTTTCGGCAACGGCGCAGATGGCCGCGTCCCCTGCCGCATGCCCGTGGGTATCGTTGATCAGCTTGAATTTATCCAGGTCGATCAAAAAAACCGCGGTCTGTGTCGCTGGCTGCTGCAGGCGCGCAACCAGTTGCTCGTGAAACACACGACGATTGAGCAAGCCGGACAAAGGATCGTGGCGGGCCAGAGATTCGCTGAGCGCCTGTGACTTGAGCAAGTCGTTGTAGCTACTGTGCAGTCGTTGCATCAAGCGTTTCAGAAGAATGAACGGTATGACCATCGACAACACTGCAAAGCCGGTCGAGGTCAGTACAAAACGCCAACGCTCGGCATTTTCGAAATCCTCGTCATAGGGCAAGCCCATGGCGATCATGGCGACGGATTCAAGTTCGAACTCCCACGCGATGGCGAAGAGGAAAATAGAAAACACATAAAACCACAGCAAGGTGTAAAGGTACTTACGAACCATTTGTGGGCTGCGCAGGAAAGGCATAGTGAAAGTGCTCGAAAGGACGGCGAGTGCAATGGCTATAAACAGGTCATCGTTAGCCGGATATCAACGTCGTGCGATGATTTTGATAGTATGCGCCTCGCACAAGTGCTGGCTCATGGATTGAATAAAACACACTCATTTAAAACTTTTATAGACAGAGGTCCCTGCCACTATCGATGAACGTTCTTTCCTGTTCGTTGGCCTGCTCAGCGAGTGACTCAGGGCAGTACGCTTTTGGCGTCCCCGAGTCGACCCGACTGTTCACACTTAGCTGGAGCGCTGGTCCACAAACCGGCTGACGGCCCGCACTACCGTGTTCGCACCGTGCTGAATTTCCTGAATCACACGGTCTGCGTCGTTGGCCAATACCAGCGCCTCGGACGCCTGTTCGGTGCTGCGCACAATCACGCCTACGGCGTCTGAAGCAAGGCTCTGGTTGGTCTTCACGACGTTTACGATTTCTTCCGCGGCTTTTGTCGTGCGAGAGGCCAGCTGGCGCACCTCATCGGCGACTACGGCAAAGCCCCTGCCCTGTTCGCCAGCCCTGGCGGCTTCAATCGCTGCGTTCAGCGCAAGCAGGTTGGTTTGTTCGGCAATACCGCTGATGGTTTTAATGATTGTTCCAATCACCTGACTTTGCGAATCCAGTGCTTCGATACCTCGTGTAGCCTCTTCCATAGAAATGGTCAGCTGGCCGAGCATCTGCAGCGTGTCCTTGATGACTTTGCGGCCTTGCTGTGCGCTGCTGTCAGTATCGATGGAGGTTTGATAAGCCATTTCCGATGCTTCAGCGACGGCTTTCTCGCGCTCGACCTGTTCAGTGATAACCGTCGCGAACTTGGCGATCTTATAGAGTTTGCCGTTGGCGTCGGTAATCGGGTTGTAAGACGCCTCCAGCCATACATCACGACCGCCTTTGTCAATTCGACGAAAACGATCGACGATAAATTCACCCCGGCGAAGTCTTTCCCAGAATTGGGTATATGCGTCAGAAGCGGATTCTTCAGGCAGGCAGAAAATCTTGTGGTGTTTGCCCTTTATCTGATTCAGTTCGTAACCCATCGCCTTCAGAAAGTTGTCATTGGCACCGATGACAATGCCATCGAGGGTGAAATCGATAACGGCGGTGGAGCGTTGCAATGCATTGACCAGCGCCTCGTTCTCGCGGGAGGCTTCAATGGTTCGCGTCAGAACACTCGAGTACAGGGTAATCTGCTCGACGCCGCCGGTTTCGTTTTTGTACGGGACGACAATGGTTCTCAGCCAGACCCTCGACCCGGTCTTGCTGACCAGCCGCAACGTGCCGCTGAAATGCTTGCCGTCGCGAATTGCGGTCAATGCGCGCTTCTGGTGAACGTCACCGCTCAGTTCCGGCGGGCTCAGCTCAGACAGATTGCGTCCGACCAGTTCTGCTTGCGCGTAACTCATCTCCGTCTCGAACAACGCGTTGACGGACTGTACCTTGCCCGTGCCATCCAGCACGACGGCGACTGTCTCCAGATTGAGGATTTGCCCTGCTTGCTCAAGCATGGCGAGGCGGCGCTCCAATGCCTTATTGGTGTTTTTCAAATGCGAATTGAACATTGCGGCTATCCGGAACAGTTTGGGTTTGCACTCTGCATCGGTCATAAAACCGCAATCTTGAGCGGCGCAATCGAACTTAATACGAAAACAGCCTGCCTGTTGTCCGATTGTGACTGTGGGATCCAAAAGTTATAACTATTGATCAGTCGACAGTGGTTATATTCATGAATCAAATCAAACGCGCTGTTTCAGGTTTCATTATCACTGTCGAGTTGTGCTGACCGTGTTCTCCCCGTTCAGTCTGCCGAGAAACTCCTCCCTTCTTTTTCTGTCTGCACTCTCCTTGTCCAGCAACTCGGGCAACAGTTCGTTCGCCTGTTGCGGACTCAGGATAAATACCCCGTCATCATCCCCGACTGCGATATCCCCTGGCTTCACCTCCACGCCGCCTATATGGATCAGTCCATTGAGCTCGCCGCTTTCGCCAAGACTGCGCGTCGTCATTGCGCTGACTCCCCGGCTGAACACGGGCAGACGATGTTCGCGCAAGGCGGCAACGTCGGTGACCGCGCCCGAGACGATGACGCCGGCAAGCCCCTTGATGAGCCCGGCCAGGGTGCGCAGTTCGCCCCAGCAGGCGCAATGCTCGTCGCCAACACATTCAATCACCAGTACATCGCCTGGCAGGCTGTTCAGCAGTGCGTCGCGCAAAATGCTGCCATCGGGCAGCTGCAGTTTGACCGTCACAACGTTGCCGACCAGTCTGGCACCCTCGAACAGCGGTCTGACCCCGCGCAGATAACCCACGTCGGTCAGGTGGCCAATGGTTGACGCGGCAATGTCACGGTATTGCTCTATGACGGCGTCGCTGAGTTGTTGCTGGCGGTGTGCAATCTGCTTGTTCATCGACATTTTTTGGGCCTCAGTAACGGACAGGTCGAGCAATACTCGACGGGGTTGCTGGCGTCGTAATAGAAGCAGCAGGTGCGCCGAAAACGGATGCTTTTGCCTTCGGCTTCCAGCACAACCGGCGGACGGCGGAAGTGTTTGAGCGGGTTGTAGGTCAGGCCGAACAGCGTGGGATCGGCCTGGTGCAGCAGCCAGTCGAAATCGGCTTCACAGCGCTGCCGGATCGCCGGGTCTTCAACCTTGTGCATGCGTTTGTCGTACAGCGAATACACACGTACCGCAGTGTTTTCCCACAGAATGCGTCGGGAAATGCCAGTGACACGATTGAAGGTTTCCCACAGCGGCTGAAGCAGGTCGCGGAACAGGGTGCTGGCGATCTGATCACGCCATGCTTCGCGTGCGCCCGGCTCATAACCCACTGGCGTTGTATCGAGCAAAGGCATTGAAGAGGTCCAAAGGCCGTCATCGTGCGCGTATTCGACCACGCTGTTGTCCAGCGACAGGGCCAGGCCCTTGTCGTAGACCGACATCGAGTACAGGCAGGCACCGGTGCTGAGGAACGAAAAGCGCTTGGCCAGCAATGATGCCGTGATTGCCTGGGTCGGAGAACCGATCACCGGCCCCAGCTCGCCAAGCAGTTGCTCGCAGACTGCGTCGTCCAGCAGCGCGCGGGCCGGGAGTGAGCGCGGATCGTGCTCACCTGCCGGCCTGAGCCGCAGCGCGTCGGACAGCAACGCCCATTCTGACTCGCTGAACGCCTGCGCCAGACTCATTGCGGCAGTTCCCGGCCAAAGGGGATGCACAGCGGCGTACCAAAGAATGGATCGGCGATGATCCGGCAGTTGAGGCCGAAGACCTGCTTGACCAGCGCCTCGCTGAGAATATCCGCCGGACGCCCCTGGGCGAAGGCGCTGCGTTCGTGGACAGCGACCATATGATCGGCGTAACGGCAGGCCAGATTCAGGTCATGCAGGACCATCACGATGGTCTTGCCCTCTTGCCGATTCAGGTCGCGCAACAGGTCCAGCACTTCGATCTGATGAGCCAGATCGAGAAAGGTCGTCGGTTCGTCCAGCAATACAATGTCGGTATCCTGCGCCAGGGTCATGGCAATCCATGCGCGCTGACGCTGACCACCTGACAGCGCATCGACGGGTCTGTCGGCCAGTTCCTGCATGCCGGTTTGCGCCAGAGCCCGTGCAACCATGGCTTCATCCTCGGCGGACCATTGCTGCATCCAGTTCTGATACGGATAACGCCCCAGCGCCACCAGTTGCCGCACGCTGATGCCTTCCGGCGCGCTGGGCATCTGCGGCAGAATCGCCAGTTCACGCGCGACGGTCGCAGTGGACTTCTGATGGATATCGGCACCGTTGAGCACCACGGTGCCCTGCTGGGGTTTGAGCAGGCGCGCCAGGGATTTGAGCAAGGTGCTTTTGCCGCAACCGTTACTGCCGATCAGCACGGTCACCTGGCCTGCAGGTAACTGCAGATCAAGGCTGTCGATGATCACCTGCCGCTGGTAACTCAGGGTCAGGTCGTGGGTTGCGATTGACGCCATCCGTAATTCCTTAATGCCGCTGGTTGATCAATAGGTACAGAAAAAACGGCGTGCCCAGCACCGCGACAAAAATCCCTGCGGGCAGATCCAGCGGCAGGAACAGCGTGCGTCCGGCCAGATCGGCAAGCATCACCAGATTGGCACCTATCAACGCCGCCATCAGCGCCTGACCGACGAACCCCGGCGGCATCAGGCGTTTGGCGATATGAGGCGCAATCAGCCCGACAAAGGCAATCGCCCCGCCCCAGGCGACCGCCAGCCCGGCCAGCGCGATGCTTACCAGCAGCAAACCGGCACGCAGCCATTGCACGCGCACGCCGATGCCCTGGGCCAGCGCGTCATCCAGTTGCTGCATGCGCACCTGACGGGCGAGCAGTGCCAGCAGCGGCAATGTCATCAGCAGCCAGCCGGCCAGCGCGCGGGGCTCCGGCCAACTGGCACCATACACGCTCCCGGTCAGCCAGACATAAGCCGACAAGGTGGTGGTCAACGGGCTGAACACCAGAATGAACGTGGTGACCGCAGCCAGCAAAGCCGACACCCCTACCCCGATCAACACCATGCGCAAGGGTGAAGCGCCCTGATTCCAGGCCAGCAGATAAATGACCAGTGCCGCGAGGCCCGCGCCAGAGATCGCCGCCAGGGGCAGAAACTGCGCGCCCAGTGCAGCCGAGAAGAATGACAGGTACAAAACGGCGGCGGCGCTGGCACCGCTGGTGATGCCTAACAGATCCGGCGAGGCCAGCGGGTTGCGAATGATGCTTTGCAGGATCAGCCCGGACAACGCCAGGGCCGCGCCGACCAGTGCGGCCAGGGCGAGCCGGGGCATGCGCAGTTGTTCAACGATGAACACCAGGCTGGCGTCCGCCTGGCCGGTAAAAACATTCAGCAGGGTCGCTGGCGACAGATTGATCTTGCCCACGGCCAGCGAACTCAGTGCAACCAGCAGCGTCAGCGCCAGGCCCGTCAGCAAGCGCGTCAATGCTGTCAGGCTGAACTGCCGGGAAAAGCTCCGGTAGCGCACGGTGAAATGCTTATCCATAGCGTGCGCCCCGCCGAACCAGTGCAATGAAGAACGGCGCACCGAACAGCGCAGTCATCACTCCCACCGGGACTTCCTGAGGGACAATCACGACGCGCGCCAGCGTGTCGGCCAGCAGCAACAGGGTTGCGCCCAGCACTGCGCAGCCGGGCAGTAGCCAGCGATGGTCGATGGACAGCGTCTTGCGCACCATGTGCGGCACCAGCAGACCGATGAAGCCGATACTGCCCGCCAGCGCCACGGCGCTGCCTGCCAGGGCAATGATCGCCACGCTCATCATTAGGCGAATCAGCCCCGTACGCTGGCCCAGCGCCGTCGCGATGGCTTCCCCGGTGTTGAGCACGTTGACCTGCCCCGCCAGCACCAGCGCGCCGACAAGCCCCATGACCACGCAGACGAGCAACGGCGCGGCGGTACTCAGTTCGCGCTCCGACAACGAGCCGGCCAGCCAGAACAGCACGGTATCCAGACCGTCCTGATTGACCACCAGCAAGGCCTGACTGAATGCGGTAAACAAGGCAGTGATCGCTGCGCCGGCCAACACGATGCGCAATGGATTGAGGCTGCCCTGCCCCCGGTTGCCGATGACCCAGACAATGGTGCCCGCCACCGCAGCGCCGATGAACGCGCACCACAGCCACTGGCTCATGGACGACAGTGAAAGCAGCGACGAACAGGCGATGATGGCAAACGTCGCGCCGGCATTGATGCCGAACAGGCCAGGCGACGCCAGCGGATTGCGCGTCAGCGCCTGCATCAGCGCCCCGGCCACCGCGAGACTCGAACCGACCGCGACGGCCATCAGGGTGCGTGTCAGCCGTGTGTCGAGCAGCACGTGCTCGATAGCGCTCAACGCATCAGGCTGCCAGACACTTCGCACAATGGCAGCGGGCGATATCCAGGTGGCCCCGGTGGCCAGACTCAATCCCATGCACGCTACCAGTATCAACAGCCCCAGGCCCAGTTTTGCCGCAGCCGTCATGAGGCGCTATCCGCCAGGGCCACGCGAGCGATCTCATCGAGCATGCGGTTGGCGCCCAGAATGCCGCCGGACAGGCTCCAGGCCACGGCATCAACGCGCCATACCTGGTGGTCCCGTACTGCACGCAACTGTTGCCAGAACGGGTTCTGTACCAGCTTGTCGTAGGTGTGCTGCGCGGCGTTGCTGTCGGCGCGTTGAAAGACGAAGAACAGGTCGGCATCGACCACAGGCAAACTCTCTTTACTGCTGAGTTTAAGGGACACGCCCGTGGCTTGGCGGGCCGCGGGCGTCCAGGCAAAGCCCAGTTCACTGAGCACCGAGCCGGCAAAGCTGGCCGGCAGATAGCTACGGATATGGTCTTCGCGAATGTCGAGCACCGACACGGTGATTGGCCAGCGTCCGGCGAACTTCGCCTGCAACTGGCCACGCAGCGCTGCCACGCGCTGTTGCCATTGCCCGAGCAGGTCCATGGCCAGCTGTTGACGTTGCAGGGCCGCGCCCATCATTGCCAGGGTGCGCTTGAACTCGAACACCTCTTCGAGCATCAGCACCATGCCGATCTGCTCCAGCAACGGTGCGATGCGTTGATGACGAAAGCGTGAGGCGACGATCAGGTCCGGCTTGAGCAGCACGATATCTTCCAGGCTCGGCTGGGTTTCCAGACCCACATGCGGCACCGCCGCCAGCGCCGGGCGCAGGTAGCGGTACATCGGTTTTTCGCTCCACGAATCCACCACGCCGCAAGGCGTTACGCCAAGGGCCACGGCAGTGTCGGACGCCCCCTGAAACAGGGTGACAACGCGCAGCGGCGCTGCCCGGGCAATGCCAGGCAGCGCCAGTAACCCCAGCGAAAGGCGCAACACGGTGCGCCGTGAAGGATGCAGGGTTCGGTCAGGTTGCACGGCGCAACCTGTGGAACGGGTTGACCACTTCGCCCTTGCCGAACGGCATGCTGCCCGGACCGCCCGCGCGCTCGATCATAGGCGTCAGCAGAAGTTTCTGCGGCCAGTTGGGGGCTTCGAACAGTTGTTGCCTGATCATGCCACGCGCCTCGTCGTCAAATTCGATGGTTGTGATCAGATTATCCAGAACATCGCGCAATACGGTCCACAGCGCAGTGACCGGTACGTCATACACTTGCGCCAGAGTATCCATGATTGCCCGCACGTTTACCTGAATACCCAGCGTCTGCAGCCAGAACAGCAAGTCCTCGGGGCGGTCATGATAAAGCGTATTGGCATGACCTTTCTTGATTCGATACTCCGGGTCGTGCATACCGTTGCGCTCCAGCCAGGGCACGAAAATACGCAACGAGTCGTGGTCACGCAACAACAGCCCTTGCGCCTGTCCGGCTTTCCAGACCATGACCGCGTTTTGACCATGCACTTCGCCGAGCATGCCCAGGCGGAACATGCGCAGGTTGATATCGAAGAAACTGTGGCTCAGTTCGCGAAACAGTGTCAGTACCGAAGCCTGATTGCGCGGCAGGTCGCGGTAGTCCATCCACTCGTCGAAGAAATGCCGATTGCTCCCTGGTAGCGGTGTACCCAGTGCCGCCATGGGCAGCAGGCGGCACTCCGGATCATCGAGCAAGGCGGCCGGATAGCCACGCACCATGGCCGAAAGATGCCGAGGTCCTTCGTCAAACAGCGTGGCTTGCGGCGGCATGAATGCCCACCACTTGCGTTCGTCGCACAAGTGCAGCGAACGGCTCAGGGTTTGATCCTTGTCGACCACCTGACGCAGCAGTTTTTCGCTCAGTCCGCCGTTGATCATTTTGACCGCTGGCAGATAGCGCGAAGCGCCTAGCGAATAGATCGCCATGGGCAGCTTCAGGTAGTCAGCGCTGTTGAAGCACGGTGTCATCGAACGCAGCGACGACGTGGCATGGACCTGCGCCTGATTGAAATCAAGCCGCTGGCAATCGCCCTTGGCGAATGCATCACCCAGCTGAGCCTGCAGAACATGCTCGAACTGCCATGGGTGAACCGGCAGCGCAACATGGCTGCCAGCAATGCCACGCGCCTGCATCTCCTGGTCAAGCTCTGCTTGCAGGTTCTCGGGCAGCAGATAGCGGGCCGGAAAGGATGCGTTCAAGTCCTCCACGCCGTCGCCGCATTGCAGCAAGGTCTTGTCGACGGCCACCCAGTTCAGCGCTACCGGCCGGGCGAACTCGGCCTGGTACTGTAGGTATTCCTGTTCGTTCAAGCCTTGTTTGGCCTTGGCCAGCGGGTGATACGGGCGATCACGCAGCGACGCCCACTGCTCCATGGTTCTGAAGAAGGTGGCGCCGTCCTGAGCCATCAGGTTCTGCTCGTCGACCTTGTGGTCCAGCGACAGCGCGGTCTGCCAGACACTGATGCGCAACACCTCGAGAAACAGCGCGATACCCTTTTCGTGGTCCTGACGCTCGCTGTCCTGAAGCAGCGTCGCCTTGCCAGCGAACACCCACTTCATGAAGTCTTCCGGTGACAACTGCGTCCAGCGCTCGTCCTGTCGGCCCAGTACCGGGGTGCCGGGCACTTTTTCCCATTGCTGAGTGATGCCGGGGCGCAACGCGATGCTGATGAAGCGTTGCTCCAAATCATCGCAGCACCACTCCCAGATTTGCAGCGCACTGCCCTGCTGAGCCTGGGGATGGCGCAGCTGCCATTGGCTGCTGTCCTGCAGGCGCAATGGCTCGCGACCAAAGAAGTCCTCCGCCAGCAGGCAATCGACCAAATCCTGCATGACCAGGTCAGCGGCGAGTGAAGTGAAGTTCATGGGTTATTTTCCTTCTGCTGAATGTTGAGCCAGGCGGGCCTGAAGCGCGCGAAAGGCAATGCCACGCTCATCCCCGAGGACAAAGGTGTTGACCCCGCGAGCCTGCCAGCGGGCAGCGTCACCGGGTTGACGAGGGATCGCGCAATAGGCGACGCCCGCCGCGTGGGTGGCTTGCCAGGTCGCAAGCAACGCGTTTTGTACATCTGGCTGATCGATCTGCCAGGGCATGCCCAGTGACTGCGACAGGTCTGCCGCGCCTTCAAGAATCATGTCCAGCCCCGGCACGTTGGCGATCTCGGCGGCACGTCGCACGCCTTCGGCGCTTTCGATCATCGCCACCACCATGATCTGTTGATTGGCGGCCTCCACGTACTGCGCCAGGCTGTGCTTGCCGAACGAGCCGGGACGTCCGGCATTAAGGCTGCGACGACCCAGCGGGTGGTATTTGCAGGCGGCAATCGCATCGGCCAGTTGCTCGGGGCTCTCGATCATCGGCAAGACGATGCCCTGCGCGCCGCCATCGAGCAGGCGCAGCAGGGTTTTCGGGTTGAGATCGGCGACCCGTACCAGTGGTGTGAGGTCGTAGCTCTCTGCCACACGGATCATGTTTTCCACGGTTTCCGGGTTGATCAGCACGTGTTCCATGTCGATGATCACGAAGTCGAACCCGGCCTCGGCGATCAACTCGATGGCGGCCGGGGCCGGGATCGAACTGATCACCCCGTGTGCCGGCTGTCCGTCGGCAATTCTGCTTTTTAGCGCATTGGTCCTCAGCATCATTGCGGCCTGTAGGTGTGCAGTGGGTTCGGTACCGAGCGGAAGCGCCGCTCGCCATCCCCCAGCAGTCGACGCTTGGTCAGCTCTTCCACTTCGTACGACGGCGCAAACACGTCAAACAGCCCGAAACGGTCGCGGTGCTGCGGGTGAGCACGCTGATAGTCGAGAATGACGTCGGCGGTCATCTGCCAGAACAGCGCGTCGTCCAGCTGGTATTGCTGACGCAGGAAAATCGCCATTTCAGCCAGGCAGATGAAGAAGAAACAGTCACAGGAGAAATCGCGCACCGCGTTGACGTCATCGGTGATGATGAACGAGTTGCGGTTGAGTTTCGCATGGCTGGCGGGCAGCGGAACCAACTCCGGGCACAGTTCGGGACGCCCGAGGTGCGCAGGCGAGTAACGAACGCCGTCATGGAAGTCCTTGAGGGCGATGCGCTGCGGCCAGCCCTGCTTGACGATCAGCACGATGTTCTGGCCGTGGGACTCCATGCCGATGCCTTCGGCATAGAGCATGTGAATGATCGGCGGTACCGTGACCTGCAGCAGTTGCCGGGTCCATTCCTTGAGCCCGTACTGGCTGACCCAAGCATCTATGAACGGCGTCTGCTGACCATCACCGTAACGGTTTTCTACATGGCTGAGGCCGTTGAACGGCACCGCCTGCTCGTCGTCCCGGAGGTACTGATGCAGGCTTTCCCGCCAGATGGCGCCCAGCGTGCCGTAGGTCTGCGCCGAACGCGATTCCGGCAGATGGCGGTAATCGAAGCTCACCCCCGCCACCTCACCGAGAATCACGAAATCCAGCGCACGAGCGGTGCTGTCGGTTGCGATCAACTGGTGCAGCCAATCGGTGATGATCGGGCCGTTCAACACCGTGTGGCGCGCCAGGATGCGTGTGCTGGAGGTGTTGGTCATGCTCATCGCCAGCTTGACGTATGGGCGCTGTGGCTGACTGGCGTTGGCCAGCGTGCGAATCGACTGCTGAGCCTTGTAGCTATCGGTCGACGTACCCAGGTAAATCAGCTCGCCGCTGGCCAGTTCCGGGTAGAAGGTCGACACCGTGACGTTATCCCACTGCCACGGATGCACCGGCATCAGTTGATAGTCGTCGATGGACTTGCCCTGCGCGGCCAGATCCCGAGTTATTTCCTGCCAACGTTGTGTGCCCAGCTCCTGACGGATGAACGCCTGAAAATCCATGCTGCGCGAATGACCGACCGAGGCGCTCGATTTCGCCACGGCCAGCCAGACCACCGCGAAAGGCGTGGCAAATTCTGGTCCGTAGTGGCGGTTGTCAGCCAGGGAAAAGCCGATCCGCGACTTGTAACATGGGTGATAGCTGTGGGCATCCATGAAGTGCTGCTCCAGCGCGTCGACATCCAGCTGATGCGCTGGTCTGGCGGGCTGATAACCCTGATTACGCGCCTGCAGGTCCTTGAGCTGGGTCTGCTCGATTTCCTGGATGAAGCGCGTCAGGTGCGGGCTGTCCTTGAACGGGCTGAGCAGCTCGGTCAACGCCAGATGCAGATCCGGCACGCTACGCTCGCCGGCACTGTCCACCCGCTCAAGCGTGGCGTGATCGAGGCGGATCAGCTCAAAGCTGGTGCTCAGCAGGCCCTCGCAGTGGTATTCCACACCGCCACTGACGGCCACTGCAAAACGATGCCGATGATCATCCAGCGGCTCACAGCGGTAAGGCAGCGCCGCCTCGTACAGCAGGGTTTGCAGCAGTTGGCCGATCACGCGGCGTTGCACTTGCTGATAGCGCTCGGCGCTGACGTCGGCCAGCCAGGCACCAGTACCCGTCGTTGTCGTTGTCGAAGCGGCGTTACGTTGCAGCGGTAAAGGGGTAGCCATGTTCATACCTCGAACGAAAAATTATCGGGGTTCGACCGCGTCGGGCTGGGCCTCGGCGCTCTCGTCATTAAGGGGGAAACGCCAGGCACAGGGCAGTGCCAGCAGGATCAGCAGGCCGGTGGCGATGAACACTTCACTGATGGCCGAGGGCGTGGCGGCCGGTCCTGCGGTGTTGAGGCGGAACTCCAGCCACAGCGAGGCGATGACGATGGCCAGCGATGCGACCAGACGCCGGGAAATGTTGTTCATCGCAGCGCCCTGAGTGACCATCGGCTCGGGCAAGGCATTGAGCCCCGCCGTGGTCACCGGCATGTAGGAGAGCCCGAGGCCGGCGCCACGAATCATCATCAGCACGAACACCACGCCGATTGCGGCATCTGCCTTGAGCATGCCCAGCGCCAGGGTCGAAACGCCGGTCAACAGCAGGCCGACGGCGACGACGGTGCGCGGGCCATGGCGGTCCAGTGCCTTGCCGCCCCACTGGCCGAACAGGCTCGCGAAGCTGGCGGTACACAGCAGCGCCAGGCCGGTCCAGATCGGGTTGTAGCCCAGCACGCTCTGCACCAGCAGCGGCAACAGCACCAGACACTCGAACATGCCGACCGATTGCACCACGGCGATGATCACGCTCAGGCGATAACCGCGCAGGTTGAACAGGCGCAGATTCAGCAGCGGTGCCTGACGACTCAACTCGACCCGGACGAACGCTACCAGGCAGGCCACTGCGACCAGCACCATGGCCTGATTGACCGGATCGAGCAGCGCCTGAGCATGGTGCATGCGGCTGATGGCGATCATCAGCAAGCCAATGCCAGACGCCACCAGCAGGTAGCCGATCAGGTCGAACGGCTTGCGCTCGGCAGGCTCGGAGTCCGGCAGCACGCCGACGCCCAGCAGCAGTGCCAGCAGGCCGATGGGCACATTCATGAGGAACAGCGAGCGCCAGCTGAACCACTCCAGCATCAGGCTGCCACACAGCGGACCAAGCGCCGGTGCGAGCATCACTGCTGCGCTCCAGAGCCCGGTCACCCTGCCCCGTTCGTGCTTTTCATACACCGAGAAGATGATCGCCAGCGACAACGGGATCATCAGCCCGCTGGCAACGCCCTGTACCACCCGTGCGGTGATCACCAGTGCGATGGAGTCGGCCAGCGCGCCCAACAGCGAACCGCCGATGAACAGCGCCACACCCCACAGGTACAGGCGTTTGCGTCCGATGCGCTGACTGAGGAAGCTGGTCAGCGGCATGGTCATGCCCATGCTGGTCATGAACCCGGCGACAATCCAGGTGGCCAGCAGCGGGCCGATCCTGAACGCTTCCATGAAGGTGGGCAGCGCAGGGTTGAGCGAACTATTGCTCAGGCTGACCGTCAGCGTACCGAGCAGCACGTTGAACACCACCCAGCGGCGTGGGACGTTGAAACTCATTGGCGAACCCGTTCGCCGTTGCGCACGAAGTGCTGTGACGGTCTTGGATGGCAGAGAAAGTCAGCATGGGAAATGTTGTAGCCATACGCCCCCGCCAAAGGCAGGACCAGCAGATCACCAATGTTCACACCTTTGAGTGGCTGGCGACGGCTCAGTACGTCCTTGGGCGTGCACAGCTGCCCGACAATGGTGTAAGCCTGCTCTGACGAATCATTGCTTTGCGGCGCAGTCGGCAAGTGGATAACCGGATGGTCATGGCTTTGCGCGACCGGCAGGCGAAACTGGTGAGTACCGCCGCGGCAGACCAGAAAATGCTCGCCGTGGCTGGTTTTGCTGTCCAGCACCTCGATGGCGTAATAGCCGCAATAGGCACTGATGAAGCGCCCTGGCTCGAAGCGCAGGATCGGCGCGTCGTGCTGCTCGCCCAGGCGTTTTTCCAGATAACGGCACAGCCGCTGCCAGTCGAACTGCTGACTGTTGAGGTAATCGACGCCAATACCGCCGCCGACGTTGAAATGGGTGAGCTGGCCTGGGTCGCGGGCCAGAGCCTTCCATTCCTGCCAGCGCTGCAGGTAGAAATCGAGCAATTGCTCATGACGTTCGACCGACATCTGATGCGACATGGCGTGTACGTGGAAGCCCTTGAGCGTCAGGTGACTGGCGTTGTCCACGCGTCTGACCGCCTCGGCCAGTTCGGCTTCGTCAATGCCGAACGGTGTCGCGGTCCCGGCCATCGCCAACCGGCTCGACTGCGCAGCGGGCAGTTGCGGGTTGATGCGCAGGAACACCGGCTGCACGCGCCCCGCTTGTTCGGCGAGCTGTTGCAGACGCGCGATTTCGTTGAGGCTCTCCAGGTGGATGGCTTCAACCTTGTGCAGCAACGCCGAGCGCAGATCGGAATCGAGTTTGCCCGGGCCCGAGAACACGTAGGGCTTGCGTGTCGGACAGGCCATCACCCGCTCGATCTCGCCCCCAGAGGAAATTTCAAAGCCACTGACCAGCGGGGCCAGGGTTTCCAGCATCAGCGCCTCGCTGTTGGCCTTGATCGCGTAATACAGCTCGACACCTGCAGGCAGCGCCGCCATGACCTCACTGACATGCTGCTGCAACGCGTCCAGATCGTAGACAAAGGCCGCCAGCGGATCGGTTTCCAGCGCTTGAGCCTCTCTGATGGCCGCCAGTACGGTTTCCGGCACCTCATGCATAACGTGCCTCCGTGGCCCACGGCGACGCAAGACGCACATAGTTGGCTTCGCGATCGGCCTTGGCAGCGAGTCGGACCTTGAGGTTGGTCTTGCAGGCAATCGACTGACCAGCGATCAGCGCGTCCAGCTCGGGCGCAGACAGTACCAGTTCGTCACGAATACGCTGCAATTGCCGCTCGACGCGCTGCCACATCAGTGGTGCCAGGTGCGGACGCTCCCAGCTCAAGGCCAGTACCGCCTCGGACAGGTTGTTGATCAGCAGGCAATAGGTAATGCGGTTCCAGCCCTGCTCGCGGCTGTAGAGCAACGACTGGCGAATTCTCGGGTGCAGCCCCACCTGAATCGCCTTGATGCCCAGTTCTTCGGTGAGCTTGACGCCTTCGAAGTCGCGCAACAGCAGCTGTTGCGGGCGTCCGTTATCGTGAATCAGCACTGCATTCTGCAAATGCGGCTCCATCACGATGCCATGGTTGAAGAACAACGCCATGACCGGGCTCAGCAGCAAGGCCTGGTACTCATCGAACCAGTCCAGCAGGTGCTGGTCCTCAAGCTCCCCACCATTGAAGCGCTCGAGGAAGTCGTGCACCAACGGGCGTGAACGCAGATCACGGGCGAACAGTGTGCCCGCCATCACGCTGCAATCGGCGCCGGAGCGGCGGCAGAAGTTTTCCCGCAGAATGGCGCCGGTCTGCTCGCGAAACCAGTGACCATCCGCCTCGCTCACGCCTTTGGGGGCCCAGCTCATCGAGCCGGGTTCGGCGACTGTAGACAGCCCGCCGAGGGTTTCCGGGCGGGTTTGCTGCAGGCGTTGGAACAGTTCGTCGATGATCAGTGTGCTCTCCAGTTCATACCACGCGTTTTTCCTCACGCAATTGGTGATGCGCACATTCAGCGAGCCCTTGATGAAGTAGTCGTGCCCCTCGATGTACCAGGTGCGCATCGACGCCGTCGGGCTGGCCAGCAGGCCACTGGCACCCAGGTCCGAGATATCGCCCAGTTCGAGCAGCCTTTGCACGCGGCGGTCCTGCATGAACAATTGCGCCTGTACCGGATGCATGCAGATCAGCGCGTGCCCGGGCCGGGCCCGCGACTGGTCAGCGAAGCCTGCCATCACCTCTGCGTCGCTCAAGCCGTTGGAGGTGATTCGCAGCCCTTCCAGCGGCACTTCGAACAGATGCAGCGCAGTCTGCGCCTGAAACTCCGGGGCGTAGGTCTCCTGCGCCAGATGCTCAGGCCAGAGGCGCGCCTTGGGCGCCGGATGGTTGGGGTGGCCGAACCACAAACCCTGCTCACTGGCCAGATAGCCGCTGAGCGGCGCCGGATGCTGGCCGGTCATGTTATGGGCAACGATGGCGGTAGTCAGGTGCTGGCTTTGCAGGACCTGGTCCAGCAGCTCGTCATTGCTGGCACGGGTCATGTGCTCACAAGCGGTCAGCAGTTGCCGGGCGAATTCGGCGAACGCCAGACAGCGCCAGGTGCCCTGCCCCTGACGTGCGTAGACATCGGAAAGGTAGCGATGGCTGCCCAGGTGATCGCGGCGGTCCACCAGGACAAAGAACTGCTGCTGATTGGGCAGGCTGATGGTGAGCGGAATGCCCTTCCATTGCCCGCCATCGACGAAACTGCCAGGCGCTATGCCTTGCATGCCTTCAGGCCAGGTGTAATGCAGGCACTCTTCCGGCAGTGCGAATTCCTTGATCAGGCAATTGAGTAACGCGCGAGTGGTTGCCAACTCGCTCACCATGTTTGATAAGACGGTGCGATCGGTATTAGTCATGTCTGCTCCACAGTCGCCTTTACGCTGACCGTTTAAATGACGTCGCAACAAACGTTGCTTTATCGCTTGCGACACAACAATCGAGCTATCGAGGTGCGATAAGTTCGCCCAGCCAAAACGTTGTGTGCGGGTATTGTTTCAATCGTGATATCAGTGTCACGATGATGGGCTGTTTATGCCCTGCTTATTACATAACTTTTATTTACGTAGCTGGGACAGTGCCGCCTTGAGCGCTTGTTCAAAACGCTGGATCACCAATTGGCATTGCTCTTCGGTAATGATCAACGGCGGCAATAAGCGAATGACGTTGCCATTGCGACCGCCGCGCTCAAGTAACAACCCCTGTTTGAAACAATGCTGCTGAATGGCAACCGCCAGTTCCGGGTCCATCGGCAGGCTGCCGAGGCGGTCCGCCGCTTTGCGCTCATCGACAATCTCGATGCCCAGCATCAGGCCGCGGCCGCGCACATTGCCAATCGCCGGATAGCGTTGTTGCAATAGACCAAGCTGTTCCTTGAGCCAGTCGCCACGTTTTGCGGCCTGGCCAGCGAGGTTCTGTCGTTGCAGCACTTCAAGGGTCGCCAGGCCGGTGGCCATGGCCATCTGATTGCCGCGAAAGGTGCCGGCATGATTGCCAGGAGACCAGGCGTCGAACTCGCGTTTGAAACCCAGCACTGCCAACGGCAGACCGCCGCCGACCGCCTTGGACATGACGATGACGTCGGGTTCGATCTCCGCGTGTTCGAAGGCAAACATCTTGCCGGTACGACCAAAGCCGGCCTGCACTTCATCCAGAATCAGCAGAATGCCGTGCTTGCGCGTGACTTCGCGAATCTGCCGCAGCCATGCCGCAGGTGCCGGATTGACACCGCCCTCGCCCTGCACCGCTTCCAGAATCACCGCCGCCGGCAGCGACACACCGCTTTCCACGTCTTCGATGAACTGGGTGAAGTAGTAACTCAGCGCTTCGGTGCCGGCCTCGCCGCCGATGCCCAGCGGGCAACGGTATTCATGGGGGTACGGCAGGAACTGCACACCGGGCATCAGATTAGCGACGGCGTTTTTTGGCGCGGTGTTGCCGGTCAGCGCCAGGGCACCGTGGGTCATGCCATGGTAGGCGCCGGAAAAGCTGATGATGTTATGCCGGCCAGTGGCGGTCTTGGCCAGCTTGATCGCGGCTTCGACCGCATCGGCCCCGGACGGACCACAGAATTGCAGGCAGTAATCACGCCCCTGTCCTGGCAGCAGACTCAGCAGCGTTTCGCTGAAGGCATCCTTGACCGCAGTGGTCAGGTCAAGGGTGTGCATGGGCATGCCCGAGGTCAGGAAGCTGTCGAGACTGGCCATGATGGCTTCGTGATTGTGGCCCAATGCCAATGTTCCGGCGCCGGCCAGGCAGTCCAGGTACGTGGTGCCTTCAACATCCGTGACCCACACGCCATGAGCCTTGGCTATCGCCAATGGCAACTTGCGCGGGTAACTTCTTACATTCGATTCAAACTTGCTCTGCCGGTCCAGATAGTTGGCATTGGTTTTCTGCGACGTAGTAGAGTGCAATAAGCCATTATTCAACATCTGTTAGTCCTCGCTGGATTTCCGGATGCAAATTATTATCATTTACCAAAAAGTGCAACCCAATATTTCGAAAACAAAGATGAAATTTAAATGAACTTTTCTACGTACCTGATAATGAATAAGGCACGCAGCTATACCGACAGGATTAATCGGTATGACTCAATGTGCCACTACTGAAAGTGGCCATTTATTATTTTGGCGTTATGACAAAACAGCCTATCTAAATAACAAACTGTTGTGTCGCCGTGTTGATGTTGATTATTTAATGCTGCACACAGGTTATCCCTCGATGAGGACTGCCGGTCGTTCGCTATGCACGTGAGCCCTTCCCTGGGCGTCACGTATCGACTCAGAAACCGATGGTGGCCGACAACAGATAGGTGCGCGGCGTCGACAGGGTCAGCCCCGGCTCGCTGTCATCCGACGCGCCGGCCGAACTCCAGTAGTACTTGTTCATCACGTTCTCGACGTTGGCCCGCAGCGTGATGTCCTTCTGATCGACCTTGAAGGCATACCGCGCCCCTACGTCGAAACGCTCCGATGAATCGATGCTTTTGCTGTTCGCCTGATCCAGATACTGCGAACCGGTATAGATGCCCCGTCCAGTAAGGGTCAGGCCGTTGACGCCCGGGACGTCCCATTCGGCGCCCAGATTGACGTTGTACTTGGGGGTGGCCGGTGCGCGGTTGCCGTCGAATGTGCCGTTGACGGTATTGGTCAGTTCGCTGTCGATGTACATCACTCCGCCCAGCAGGCGGAAACCCTTCATCGGCTCACCGAACATGGTCAGCTCGACACCGTCGTTACGGCGCTTGCCGTTCGGGCCGAACACACGGGAGGTGGTATTGGTCTCGTAGGCCGGTTGTTTGATCCGGAATACGCTGGCGGTGAAAGCAAATGAACCCAGGTCGTACTTGGCGCCGACCTCGACCTGACGACTGACGAACGGCGGGAAGATCTGGTCTTCGTTCACCGAGGTCGACGGAGCGATCTTGCCCTGGCTCAGGCCTTCCATGTAGTTGGCGTACACCGAAAAGTCGTCGGTCACCTTGTACAGAATGCCGCCTGACGGTGAGACCTTTTCCTCGTCGTAGGCGGTGTCGCCTTTCACGTCATCGGTCCAGTCATCAACCTTGACACGCTGCCAGCGGGCACCGAGTGTCAGCAGCAGACGGTCCTCGAAAAATCCTAGCGTGTCAGTCAGCGCCACACCGCTGAAGCGGTTCTCGGTGTAAACCTTGGAGTCGGCTCGCGTGGGGTTCGAAGGTGTCGGCGTGTCGACCGGGTTGTAGAGGTTGCTCGGCGCTGCCGCGTAGCGTGCACCACCGTTTTCAAAGTCCATGTAGAAATAGCTGGCAGCCAGATTGACCTCATGGCTGACCGGCCCGGTGTTGAACCAGCTGCGTGCGCCGGCAGTGGCGGTGCGCACATTTTCGTCACGGGTGAAATCGCGCGGCTGAACGCTGAAGTCACCCGCGTCGTTGGTGACCGATACCGCATGGCGCAGGAAGTCATGGTTACTTTTGCGCGCGCCGACACCGCCGTACAGCATCACCGAGTCGCTGAGGTCATATTCGGCATTCACTGCGCCGAAGGTATCCTTGGTGCGCGCCTTGCTCCAGGACTGCGCGTAGTTGTCGCGCACATCGTTGGCATTGGGCACCTTCGCGTTGGCACCGACCTGCACGCGTTCCTGCGGAGCATCAGTGTCGCGTTCGGTGTGCCCGATGTCAGTCGACAGACGCAGACGGTCGCCGCGGAAATCCAGGCCCAAAACGGCCATGTCGCGATCGACGCTCTGATGATCCCATTCAGTGTCGCCGGACTGCTTCACGCCGTTGAAACGAATCCCGAACTTGTCGTCTTCGCCAAACCGACGGGCTACGTCGACTGCGGCACCCACCTGCCCCTTGGAGGCGTAGCTGGTGGTGAGCTCGGTGATCGGTTTATCCGTCGCGCGCTTGGGGACCACGTTGATCCCTCCGCCGACACTGCCTCGCGGCGAAATGCCGTTGATCAACTGGCTCGGTCCCTTGAGGATGTCCACCCGTTCGGCCATTTCCATGTCGATCGTGTAAGTGGGCAGGATGCCGTACAGGCCGTTGTAGGAAACGTCGCTGTTGAACAGGCTGAAGCCGCGAATCGTGAACTGCTCGTAACGCCCGCCTGCGGGGTTGGTGGCGCGCACTGACGGGTCACTGGCGATCAGATCGCCAAGGGTTCGGGCCTGCTGGTTTTTCACCGCGTCCTTGGTGTAGGTGGTCATGCTGAATGGCGTTTCCATGAAGTCCCGGGAACCCAGCATGCCCTGCGAGCCTTTGCGTGCCACCTGACCGCCTGCGTATTCCTGACCGTCCGTGGCACCGCTGTCGCCAACGATCGACGTGGGGGCGAGTTGCAAACCTGCACTGGCGCTTTCAGGTGCCGGGATCAGCGTGTAAGCCTGCTCCCCGACGGGCATCAGCTGCAGGCCGGAACCTTGCAGCAGGCGCGCAAACCCTTCCTCGACCGCGAACTCGCCAGACAACCCCGAACTGTTTCGGCCGTTCACCAGTGCAGGGTCTACCGACAGATTGACCCCGGCCTGCCCGGCAAAACGGGTGAGCGCGGCGCTCAGGCTGCCGGCCGGCACCTCATAGGCACGTCTACCCGACGTTTCTGCCCAACTGGTCGAGATGAACAACGGACTGGAACTCAACGTCAGCAACAGGCTGAAATGCAAAAGCGGACGCAAACGGTAGGAAGACACTGCGGACATAGAGGGAAGCTCTCGTATTTTTTGTGCACTTACCTGGAATGACCAGCGAGACAAAAAAAAGGGACAGCGTTACGCACTATTTTTTGTCGAAATGTTTTTTCGAGGCACCAGGGTCACCCAGTAACGGGTACGCATCTGCACGTCCACCGGCAGACTGGCCGCCAGCAAGGACAGTACGCGGTCGGTATTGTCGAGCCTGAAACTGCCGGTCACCCGAAGGTTTTCCAGCTCAGGTTCCCAGCGCAGCAGGCCCTGGCGGTAGCGACCCAGCTCGCGCAGGAAGTCGCCCAGCGGCTGGTTCTGCGCGGTCAGTACATCGTCGCGCCAGCCAGGCAGCAAGGCGTCGAAGGCACTGACAGGACCGATGCCGCTCTGCTTCAGAGTGACCTGCTGCTGCGCATTCAAGGCCAGCACCGGCCCCCGCAGAGGGTAAAGCTGCACCGTGCCGCTGACGACCGAGACCCGGCAGTCGCTGGCGTTGAGACGCACACAGACTTCGCTCCGACCGACCACGATACGGCCGTAAGGACCGTGGATGGTCAGCGGCGCGCTGCCAGGCACCTTGAGGGCTATTTCGCCCCGCACAAGCGTGATTGCCCGGGCGCCCATATCCACGTTCACCGCACTGTCGGTATTCAGTTGCAAGGTGCTGCCATCGGCCAGCGACAGGCGCTTGTGCTCGCCGACTGCGGTTTGCAGGTCGGCACGCCAGACATCCAGCGGCAATTGACGCCCCAGCAGCCAGACTGCGGGGACCAGTGTCACGGCGCCCAACGCTCTTTTTAGCGTCGCGCGCCTGGCCTTGTCAGGACGATCAAGCGTCGCCATGGCCAGGTTGGCAGGCAGACCGAAAAAACGCTGACGCAGCTGTTGGGCCTTTTGCCAGGCCCGTTCGTGACTGGCGGAGCTGTCACGCCAGTGTTGCAGCATGGCGTGATCTTCATCGCTGGCACCGCCGGACTCGAGAAGCGCCAGCCACTGCGCCGCTTTGCGTACGACCTCGCGTTCTTCGTTCGAAGGTGCCGGGCGAATCACCAGTCCACCAACAGACAATGCTCGTAGGCTTGCGCCATATAGCGTTTGACGGTGCGTTCGGAAACGCTCAGGCGTTCAGCGATTTCCCGATAGCCCAGCCCCTCGAGCTGACTCCAGAGAAACGCCCGGCGCACCACTGCCGACAGGCCATCGAGCAACTCGTCCAGCGCCTGCAGGGTTTCCAGCAGCAGCCAGCGCTGCTCCGGCGACGGCACGCTTTCTTCAGGCAACTGCGCCAGTGCTTCCAGATAAGCCTGTTCAAGGCTGCGGCGAGTGTAGAAATTACTCAGCAGGCGCTTGCCCACGGTCAGCAGGTAGGCGCGCGGCTCCTGCATATCGGCGATCTGCTGGGAGCTGGAGAGCACGCGCAGGAACGTATCCTGACTCAGGTCAGCAGCATCCCAGGCATTGCCCATGCGTCTGCGCAGCCAGCTTTCCAGCCAGCCATGATGATCGCGGTACAGGGAATGCAAGGTCTGCTGTGATAGCGTCGCTGCTTGAGTCATGTCAAAAGCCTTGAGCGATGGGATGCGCCAAATGAGACTGATTCTAATTAGTGTTATATCCCGAGTCCACGCTCTTTTTTTCAAAAGACCCATCGCCACTGCGTGAAATCGGGGCTGTCAGCCCGCAACACGTTGATCCGCGCTGCATCCGGGCGATTCACCCAGACGACAAATGAGCGCTGAAAAAGCGTCCTGCGTGTCCTGTTTGTATCCTTTTCGACGTAAAGTCGGACTGTGGCCGATAACCAGGCAGCTTGCCGCGGCTCATTCAACAGAGCGTGACCAGGATGTGGTTCCGCATGTTGGTAGCAGAGGACCTCTTAGGACCTTGGCCAAACAATGCGATCAAGCGCAACTCGCTCATGAATGAGCGCCGCAATCACAGCAACGAGCCCCCTGGCTCTTTTTATGCTGCTTCGGATTTGATGTAAGGTGTGATGGGTAATGAATATTGAGAAGGCCAGTCATTTGGAAGTTTGAGGTTAGGCGTAATCATTGCGCATAAACAGGACGACTATTAAAAAACGGACGAACTCTGTGCACACCCTTCCCTGCTCAAACAAAAAGATACTGTACATATTTGCTTCGGTGGGCGTGCTGATTGCGCTCTCCGAAGCGGTATACGACTTGGCATTTGCCAACCTGGCCTACACGTTGACGGGCTCAACCCTGTCCGTCATGACGACGTATGCAATAGGTTACAGCGCTGAAATACTGGTCACCCTGCTAGGGGCGGGGTTTATTGATCGATTTGATAAATGGAAGCTGTTCATCGCCACGCAGATCATAAATATCATTGTTTTTACGGTGGCTGTTACGACCCTTTCGACGCCAGGCAGTTCTGTCGAACAGGTATGGTTATTTGCTTTCCTGGTTGACCTCGTACATCAGTACGTCCGGCTTATCATGTTTTCCTTTATTCCTTTCCTCTTTTCAAGGGAGGAGATAATACGGGTCAATGGCTTTCTTGCAATTATCAACGGTGTCGCCAGAGCGGTAGGGCCTGCCATTGGTGCGCTGGTGATTTTCCAGGTCGGCTTGTCCATGGCTCTTACTGCCTCAATCGTCTTCATGATGGGCGCTTTGTTTCTTGCGCTCAGTCTGTGGTCAGTGGCCGCAGGCACGAGTGTTACCCGCCCAGATGTCGAGTCTTCATCATTCAAAGCGCGTTTCCAGGAAAGCGTGACCGGCGCTTCGATGGCAACCGTGAACCTCCTAAGGTCCTCGCAGTGGCGTAATTTCCTTGCCTCTTACTCTACCTGCGTTCTGGTGATAAGCGTGCTGGCGCTCTTGTGGATTCCTTTTCTCCGAGATTTCCATGCGTTTTCTCCCGAGCAAACAGGTTATCTTTATGCGCTCGGAACCACTGGCGCAGTACTGGGAGGATTTACGATGTCGTCTTTCCAGGACAAAAGCCTAATCACCACCATACTGTCCGCCCACGCGTTAATGTTCACCGGTATCGCAATGACCCTGTGGTTCCGAGGAAGTTTCTTATGGGTGGCTGTCGGTATGTTTCTATTCCAGTTTGGTACCACTGTATATTTTCGCAGTACAGCTAGCGCCATTCAGCTTACGTTACCCAAGGAGATCATTGGAAGCTGGTACGGCGCCATTGATTTCATGAGTCGTTTTGCAGGGCTGGTGGGCGTTATTCTGGCCGGTTGGTCATACGATTGGATCGGCGCGTACTGGGTGTATTCCGTGTTGTTGGGGCTCCTTGTCCTAAGCGGACTGGCATGGAAGGCAGGAAATCAGGTCGCCTGGTTGAGCCCTTCCTGAATGAGGCTCCCGGGTTGTTCGCTCTGTAACCGCACCCAGGCGACCAATCAAATCCCGCCCACGACCCCGACCCTTCTATCAACTGCCCGCCGGTGCAGCAGCGCTATCAGGCACAAGGCCGTTACCGACAGCCAGACGCTAACCAGCAGCACCGGTTGAGCGTTGTCGCCCGATACCCACTGCGACGCAAGCAGCGGCCCGAAGGCGCAGCCCAGCAATTGCATGCCGGGAATGAGCCCCGCGATGCGTCCCGAGGGATCGATTTGAAGCGCAATGCGTACCTGAAACGGCGTCAACATCAGGTAGATCAGGGCAAACAACGCGCACAGGCCCAGAAATACGTTGATCCCCTGATCGGCCGTTATGTACATGCCCAATGCAATGCCGGCCAGGAGAAACGCTGCGATGGCCAACATCGAGTAATCAGGCACCCTGCGTACCAGCAGAATGCCCAGGCAGCCGCCCAGCACCTGCATGAACAACATCGCGGACACCAGCAATTGCGCCGCATGAGCGCCCAGCCCCGCGTGGATGCCCAGCGGTTCCAGATACGCCCACAACCCGCCAACGGCCGAGAGCTGCATGAACACCAGCATCAGCAGCAGCACTTGCTTCAGGTTCCACCTGAAACCTGCTGTATCCGGCTGCCTGTCAGGCTGCTGCGGCAAGCGTCCAGGTAGCCAGGCAACGAACAGTACCGAGCTTGCGGTCAGCATTCCCAGAAACACGAACCCTGCATGCACGCTACGATCAGGCAGTATCAGGTACGCAAGCGCGGCGGCCATCAGTGCCTGGGCTAGCGTCTGCACGACCATGAACACCCCTGCCACCCGGTCCGGCGCCGGCCCCTGAACGATAAGGCTGACGGCGCCCCATAACAGCAGGCCCTCGGCCAGCCCTGCCAGCGCACGTGCAGCGGTCAACGGCCCGTCGCCGGTGACATTGGCCGTGACCAGATCCATTCCGGCAGCGCACAGGATGGCGATGACTGTCAGCAGGCGCAGGTTGAGCATCGACCGCAGCAGGTCGCCCAGCACCACACCGAGCCCCAGCGCGACGATTTCACCCATCGCGACCAGCCCGACACCTTCCAGTGATACATGGTCTTGCGCCAGTAACTCGCCAAGAAGCAACGGTTGCAGCCCTACCATCAGCACTGCGACAGAGCCCAGTGCCAAGGCGGCACTCAGGTGCCTGCGAGTTACAGCGGACGACGTTTGCATGGCATGCGCCTCTTCGGAAGTTTCAGTAACCGCGGGTTTCGGGCGGAATCCGGCCTTCGGCAAAACACTGCGCCGCCCGCTTCTCGTCTTTCATCAGCCTTCCGTTGGCCACCAGCACCACCCACCAGGGCAGTAACGTAAGGTGCGTGCCGCATGCCTTGGCCAGCGTATAGGCCTTGGCGCATTTTTCGAACAACTCTGCATTGAGGACCATTCGCGCCCCTGTAGTGCCCATTACCACCGGGGAGCTGTCGATCACCGCAGCATTTCCCCCACGCTTCAACAGGCGCGCCAGCGGTTGCTCGGAACTGGCGGGCGTGGCCATATGGCCTATATGGCGTGCCTGCTCATCAAATAGAATCGGCAGGACTCCGCCAAAATCCACCAGGCTTTTGGCAAAGGCACCGCCGCCAAGCAGAACGGCGCCGACGTCAGCCCGGGCGCGGTAGATCGCCGCGTGCGTCTGGCCGTCGTCCGCTGCCGAGTCGTTGCAATCAACCACCTGCGGCGCCAGGTCATCGAGTTTGCCCAGCCACATGCTCTGTTCGCCCGGCAATCGCAACGAAACACTGCTGTGCGAGTCCACCTGGCCCATCAGGCGTTCACGCAGATCAAACCACTGCTGTCGAAGTGAATCGCGCATGCTGCTCACCTCACACCAGTTGAAAGACAGCGTCGAAGCGTTCGAGCGCGTCGTCGATGACATCGTCGGTGTCAGCCAGGCTGGTGTACAAACGGCTGCCGGCCAACGTGATCAGGCCGTGAGCGGTATACGCGGCGCCCATCTCTTCCATCATGTGCTTGCGGGTCTTGGCTTCATTGCGCGCCCTCAGCAGCTTGAGCGGGTTGCCGGTATCGAGCAGCAGGACGCCGGACGTCTGCAGGTGAACAATGGAGCCCATGTTGTAAGCCACATAGGGCAAGCCGCGCCGGTTGATGATCTCTTCCAGTCCTGCACGCATGCGGTCGCCCGCCCTTCCCGCCAGCGCCGGCGCGTTCAGGCGGCGGGCTTCGACCAGTGCGTAATAACCAGCGACGCATGACAACGGATTGGCCGACAGCGTACCGCCGACGAACGCCCGTCGCGAGGATGTGCCGATGCCACCGGCAAGCAGTTGCATTACGTCCCGGCGCCCGCCAATGGCACCCGCCATGGGGTAGCCCCCGGTCAGGCATTTGCCCAGTACCGTGATGTCCGGCATGACATTGAAGTAAGCCTGCGCGCCGCCCAGACCGGCGCGAAATCCGGTAACCACTTCGTCGAAGATCAGCAGGGCATCGAATTCGTTGCACAGCGCGCGCAGTTGTCGGTTGAAGTCGGCGTGCACCGGACGCGTACCGCTTTCCGGGCCAAAAGGTTCGACCATAATGGCTGCGGTGCCACCACGCAGACGATTGATTTGCAGCCTGCGGCGCAATGCATCGAGATTGTTGGGCGGGCTTTCCTGAGTGTTCGCGGTGGCGCCTCGCGGGATCCCCACCGCCTCCATGCGCCCGGTGCCCGGCAAGCGCATGCCATAGACCAACTGGTCGCTCCAGCCGTGGTAGGCGCCGCCGATCTTGATCACCCATTTCTTGCGGGTATAGGCACGGGCCAGACGAACTGCAGCCATGACCGCTTCAGTGCCCGAGCCCAACAAGCGCAGCATGTCGACACCCGGCATCAATTCGCAGACCAGTTCCGCCAGTTTGACCTCGTATTCATGCAGCAAGCCGGTCACCGGCCCGCATTCGTCGAGAATCCGGTTAACCTGTTCGCGAATGGCCGGGTGATTGGAGCCCAGCAACGTCGGGCCACCTGCCTGCAGGAAGTCGGTGTAGCGATTGCCATCGACGTCGGTCAGGTGCGCGCCGTGGGCCTGGGCGAAGGCCAGCGGGAACGGATAGTTGAACGCCAGGTTGTGTTGCACGCCCCCCGGTATGACCTTTTTGGCTGCCTCGGAAAGCCGCTTCGAGCCTTGGCAGCGCTCGTCGAAATAGCCCATGATTTTGTTCATCGCGTCGCGCTTGATCGGGCGAATCGGCTGTTTCACCAGCTCATCGAAGCGGCGATAGAGTGAATCGACATCGGGCCATTGCGACACGGCCGATGCGGGAATGTCAGGGATGTTGGCGGGGTCGAGAGGTCTGTTCATGATTGAGTCTCTGAAAAAGTCTGAGGGCTGAGGGCGTGCGAGCCGGCACTGGTCAGGGCGTCGATCAGGCGTGCTATTGCAACGCGTGATTCGGGTTTGCCACGGCTGTTGGCTTTGATCTGGTTGAGAAGATGGTCACGACAGAATGTTTCCAGGTCTTCCAGGCGCTTCAGGGTGGTTTCTATGTCCGGGCCACAACACAGAACGCCGTGATTGCGCATCAGGTAGGCGTTCTGGTCAGGCCGGATGGTCTTTTCCAGCTTGCCCGCCAGCCAGCCGGAACCGGATGGTGCATAACCCACCAGCTGAATCCGCCGCCCTAGCGATTGCCATAGCGGCGGGTAAGGTACGTCCAGCGATTTGCCGAACAATGTGCAGGCGCTGGCCAATGGTTGATGGGTATGAATGCTGCAATTGACGTCCGGGCGACTGCGCAGGACTTTCGCGTGCAGCTCGCTTTCAACCGAGGGCGAACGTTCGCCCGACAGCTGCTTGAGGTCCTTGAGTCGCAAGACGCAGACGTCCTCTGGCCGCATGCTGAAGTAGTCGGTGGCCGACGGAGTGACCGCGATGTGCAATGCGTCGATACGCAGCGCAAGGTTGCCGCCGGTTGCGGCAAAGAAGCCGCGGCGTGACAGATGCCGCGACAGGTCGACGATCTGCTGTTGAACATTGCTCATGGTGCCGTCTCCTGCGATGGGTTCAACCTGCGATAGAGCGGCGCCAGACGTTTGCGGACTTCCTTGAACGTGGCGAAGCGGTCGTCATACAGGTTTCGGGTTGATTCGGAAGGTTCGTACAGCCGATGCGGCCGTTGCAGGGCCGGCAGATCGTTGAACTGCAGTTTTTCGAGCGCTACCGCAGCAATGAAGGCCGCACCGCGTGCGTTGGTCTGAATCGGGTTATGCGGCTGCTGAATGACCCGCCCGCAGACATCGGCCATGATCTGGCACCACACATCCGATTGCGCTCCGCCCCCGGTGGCCACGATGACTCCGCGCGACTGGCCGATAAACTGCGAGAACGGTTCCAGCATCCAGCGCGTGTTGTGCGCGACGCCTTCCATGAAGGCCCGAATGATGTCTTCCCGCGAATGCTCCAGTTTCAGGTTGATCAGGCCGGCACGCAGGCTCGGATCACCTACCGGAGAGCGCTCGCCACACAGCCAGGGCGTGTAGATCAGCCCCCGCGAGCCCGGTGGCACTCGGGCGGCGATACGGTCCAGCAAGGCGTACACGTCCGGCTGCTGCTCATCGCTCAACAACTCGTCCGGGTGATACAGCACCTTGTCGCGCAGAAACGACAGATTGGCACCTGCCGCCGATTGCATCGCCATCGCCAGATATCGGCCCTTGACCGCACTGGGTACTGCAGCGATGTGATGGCGTACGCTGGATTTCTTGAACGGCACGTGAGCGCCGACCCACGAAGAGGTGCCCAGATAAAGATGCGGTGCGAAGTCGCGCACGGTGGCGCCAACGGCCACCGCCGAGGTGTCCACGGCACCCGCCACCACGGGTGTGGATCGAAGCAGCCCCAGGGCATCGGCAAGATCGGGCTTCAAGGTGCCGATGATTTCCGTCGAGCCCACCAGCTCAGGCAGTTTGCCTGCTTCAATACCCAGTGCCCTGATCAGGCTGGCGTCGTAACGGATGTGATGAGGATCGCGATTGTCGGTCACCCAGGCGGTCAGCATCGAATCACCTGTGGCGCAGAAACGCCCCGACAAGCGCATGTTCATGTAGTCGAGCACATTCAGAAACTTGTGCGTCTTGTCATACCTTGCCGGGTCGTGGTCAAGGATGTAGGCCATGTGCCCGGCCGAGTCCATGCCCGACAGTGACGCTACCCCGCCGGTCAGTCGCAGCGATTTCCAGAGTTTAAGTGGCCCGTAGCCACCCAGATTGCACCAGCCTCCGCCCATGCGTTTTTTGATCGAGTCGGCGCCGCGTTTGTCCAGCCACAGCAGCGCCCGGCCAATCGCGGTCCCCTCGCGATCGACACAGACCGTGCCTTCGCTTTGCGTCGAGCAACACACGGCCACCACCTGCCGACGCCTGAGCGGGTCGGCTGCCAGCAATTCGTGGGCACCGAGCATAAACGCGTTCCACCAGTCCTCGGGTTCCTGCTCGGCACTCAGACCACTGACGTGCAGCGGTACACCGTGAAACGCCCAGGCGCGGATGTCTCCCTCCATGGAGACCAGTGCGCATTTGCAGCCGGACGTTCCCAGGTCGATCGCGAGGACGAGTTGCTCCAGGCCGGTAGCCGCCTCAGGCGTCCGGGAAATGAAAAGCGAAGTCATAAAGGTCTACTCAGAATGTGCGGGAAATCGACGCTACCCAGCGACTGCCGTCCGTGGTGCGCACATGTCCGTCGTCCTCGGCCATATACAGCTCGCGCGCCCTGGTCTTGGTCGTCACCCAGTCAAGCCCCCAGTCGAAGCCCCACCAGTGGTGGACCAGACCTGCGCCATAATCGGCAAAGTCGGCTTCCGAGAAGTTTTCGATCTGTTGGTAGCCGGCGTGCAGCTTCAGATTGGTGTTGATGCCCAGCGCGTATTTGTAGTCGAGGTCATAGAGCATGCTGCCCCGGGAGTTGCGATCACCCTTGGCATAGCAATCGAGGCCTTTGGTCGGGTCATCGCGGAACTGCAATTGCGCGCCACACACCCCGCCGCTGTTGGCGCCCCGGTAGTTTTTCGAGAGGACCCGGGCGATTCGCCCTTCGAGCGCGCCGTAACCGATTTCAAGCACGGCGAACTGGCTGTTGTAATTGGTCGAGTGCTCTTCACCTGGTGTGAACGTCTCGAAATCGAACCGGTTCGGCGCCTTGAACTGAGCCCCGGGAAACATCTCGGCCGCAAGCCCGACGCCGTAGTGCCAGGCATCCGGATCGCCGAAGCGATAGCCGCCAGCCAGCAGTACACCTGCGCCGTCGCCATCAAGGAACTGTTTCTTGCTGACCGTGGTAAATTCGGCCAGCGCCACCAGGCCTGTTTCATGGGCGACCTGAATGGTCACTTTGGCCCCGGGGCGATTCAGCGAATCTGAAATCCCGCGGGTACGAATGTCCGAGCTGACCTTGGCGGTAACATCCACTGCGTAGCTCGACATTTCATCGGCGATGGCCAGCGTCGGGCCTGCTGCGGAGCACAGGGCTGCAGCCATTACATAACGGGTTGTATAAGTGCGCATGATTCTCTCCCACGCTAAAGTGCCGGATTTACGATTTGCAAACCGGGGCAGGAGGCAGTGTTGCGATTCGCTCGAATTGCTCTGTCTTGCCGAGAACTTCGGTGCCGACAAAAGCCCTTACATTGAGGCGTCCGTCCTTGACTCGAACGGCGCCCTTATATTTTTTCTGGTCACGCGGGTCGTACACCCAGCCATCGCGCCAGGCGTCCTGGTCGTAGCGGGTCAGCTGCAGAATCTGTACGCCGCAATCACTCGACGTCGAGGCCGCATCCTTGACCCAGACAATCTTCCCGCAGATAGCGCCGGCCTTGTCTGCGCAGTCGTCAAGTCTGACCACCGCGTCCTTTTCCGCCGTCAGCCAAAGGCCCTTGGCCTCAAGCGGACCGGCAGCAGCATGAATGCCGGTGGAGCACATCAGAACCGAAGAGAGGAAAAGCCATTGCCGTACGTTCATAGCGTCACCTTTTTTATTTTTTGTTTTGACAGACCGTCACAATAACGACGCTTCAGTTATGATAGTCATCGCTACACGATAGTTATAACTATCATTTTGTCGTGCAGCAACTGTTTTTTGATCCTCATGCTGGCGCCCCACTTTTCTTGACAGGTATTTATGGCCAGGCTGAAAACCGAAATCCTTCCCGAGCAGATCGCCGGGAAAAGCGTTGAACGCAAGAAGCTGCCCGCGCAGCAGCGTGCTACCGAAACCTACGAACGCATCCTGGTCGCCACGGCAAATACCCTGTGCGAGGTCGGCATAGAGCGCTTGTCGACCAATCTGGTATGCGAACGGGCCGGCCTCACGCCGCCCGCGCTGTATCGCTATTTCCCCAACAAGTACGCGCTGCTGACGGTGCTGGGCGAGCGCCTGCTCGAAAAACAGAACGAGCGGATCGATCACTGGATCACCCCCGAGCTGATTGCAGGCACGCCGCAGGCGCTGGAAAAGGCACTCGCCGAGCTGATTCTGGATACCTACCGGGTCACCGACGGCACACTGGGTGGCATGTGGACGCTCAAGGCACTGCGGGCGGTTCCCGCGCTGGAGCATGTACGGCTCGACTCACACCGCAGGGTTTCCCAGGCCCAGGCGGCGATCATTGGCAGTGCTTTTCCAGACGCCGATCCCGAGCGCATCGCCATGGTTGCCCGCGTCGCGGTGGAAATGATTCACGCGACCATCGAGTTGCTGTTCGATGAACCGCTGGAGCCCGCGAAAACCTGCGCAATGGTGGCTGCGATGATCGTCAGTCATCTGGATCGCCTGGCGTCCGAACCCGCGCATGGCGAGCAATGAGTGGCATGCAGGTTGGCCGTTTGGACCACGTTAACCGGCCGGTTCGCCCCTCCATCGGCCGGTCAGGGTTCTATACGGTTACGTGAGCCAGGAAATACACACCACTGCTGACGCGTCTGCAGTTGCGGCAGATTCCATCGCCGTCATGCAACCCCTATAAAAACCACGCAGCCACAGGAGCAGCGTCATGAATCAACCCGCCAGGGTTCCGCCAGCCACGACGTTCCACGCGGCCGGGCTAACCGAACTGTTCGAGGCACAGCAGGCTGCATTCCTCGCCCAGGGTGCGCCTTCCTTCGATCAACGAATCGCAGACCTCAACGCCGTTCTGCGTATGGTCAGCGATAATCAGGACAGGTTGCTCGAGGCGGTCAGCGCAGACTTCGGCAACCGCTCGTTCGACGAAACCCGGCTCGGTGAATTGATGCCGGTGGTCAACGGCATCAAGCACATCCGCGCGCACCTCAAGGCGTGGATGCGCCCCTCCCGGCGCAAGGCGGGTATTGCTTTCAGGCCCGCCACAGCCCGGGTGGTTTATCAGCCGCTGGGCGTCGTCGGCATTCTGGCCCCGTGGAACTATCCGCTGACGCTGACACTGGTGCCCTTGATAGAGGCGCTGGCTGCGGGTAACCGGGTAATGATCAAGCCTTCGGAACTGACACCCCGAACCTCCGAGCTACTCAAGCAACTGCTGGGCGAAGCCTTCCCGGCTGAACAGGTTGTTGTGGTCACTGGCGACGCCACGCTGGCGGGCCAGTTCAGTGAGCTGTCTTTCGACCATCTGCTGTTTACCGGCTCGACCCACGTAGGTCGCCAGGTCATGGCGGCGGCCGCACGTAATCTGACACCGGTCACACTGGAGCTGGGCGGCAAGTCTCCAGTGGTGGTGTGCGACGATTTTTCGATCGGTAAAGCCGCGCGGATGATCGCTATCGGCAAACTGTTCAACGCCGGCCAGACCTGCGTAGCACCTGACTATGTGCTCGTGCCGCGTGAACAGGTGGACAGCTTTGCCAGCGAGTGGCTGGCTGCAGCGAAAAAACTTTACCCGACCCTCGATGGCAATCCGGACTACACCTCGATCATCTCCCAGCGCCACTATGACCGGCTTATCGCGATGGCCAGCCAGGCCGTCGCGACGGGGGCCAAGGCATGGCAACACAATGCGCCTGCGACGGCGGGCGAACGCAAGATCGCACCGATGGCACTCACTCAGGTGTCCCTGCAAGCAGATGTCATGTGCGAAGAGATTTTCGGGCCGCTGCTACCGGTCCTTGCGTATGAGTCGCTGGATGAAGCCATCGCCTTTATCAACGCGCGCCCGGCACCGCTGGCCCTTTATTGCTTTTCCAACGATCAGACCTCTGTAGACCGGGTGCTGAGCCGCACGCGGTCCGGCGGCGTGACCATCAATGGCACCATGCTGCACGCGACTCAGGATGACCTGCCTTTTGGCGGTGTCGGCGACAGTGGCACCGGGGCCTATCACGGCTACGAGGGCTTCGTTCGTCTGTCCCACGCCCGCGGGGTTCTCAAGCTCGGTCGTTTCAACATGTCCGACAAGGTCTCGGCACCTTACGGTCGGCTTACGCGCCTGGTGACCCGGTTCATGATCGGAAAATAGACGCATGCCAAATGTTATTTCCCCGCCATGTCGCGACTTTATGTGCACATGCGCGGGGATCTTTTTCACTCCCTACTTCCCGTCACAACATCAGGCGATACGAGCTGACACTGGTTCGCCCGACCGCTTTCTGCTCCCTCCTTGCCCACCGTCCGACCGATAACCATCACTCTTTCTGATAGTGAAGTATTTAGGTAACCTCAGGACGATAGTCTTTGCTGTACTTCACTGGCGGTGCTCTAGCGAGCATCTAACGCTGATTTCGTGCCGGAAACGCCAACGCCCAAGTTGATGTGACTGCGCCATGCTTACAGCGTCTACACCCTTGTCAGCAGTTTTAAATTCATGGATGACTACATGCCTAACACACTACTTCCGCAGATTGGCAGGGCCATAGCCAGCATCGGTAGCGGGAATTTTTCCAGTATGTTCCACAAACTGATCGACACTCAGCTTGCGGTAGATGCCACGCACCTCTCCTCCCTGCCACAGCCCTGGCAAACACCACCTGCCGCTGCACTAACGGTCTTTAACGAGACCGTGACGTCATCACGGGGCACGCTGTTGCTCAGTGACTCGATTCATCTTTACCCTGATCAGGCCTCGGAAAGCTTTAGCTGTAAAATAACGGTATTTCGGGCGCTTCCCGCGCACGAATTTTCAGAAAAGGAACGCCGGCAACTAGGCGATATTTCTCCTCTGCTGTTTTCGATACTTGAAAAACATGTCAATGCCCTGCAATCGGCAATGCCCGGCATCGAGCCTAAAAAGCCGGAAAGCATTGAAAAGCGCTTTCAGGAACGACTGCGCGAAACAGGACTGACGTTATCCGAACGCGAAACCCAGGTGTGCCTGGGACTGCTCGCCGGCCATACTGCACTTGAGCAGGCCGAGCGGCTCGCACTCAAGGTCAATACCGTGGGCAGTTACCAGCGCCGCGCGGCGATCAAACTGGGCATCAGCGGTCGCAATTCACTGATGCGCTGGATGTATGGCTCATCAGCGGGCGTTTTTTCAACCTGCTGACCGCCAGTCGATGCAAAGGACGGGGCGATATCGATCGCCCCTCCCGGATCCGCCCTCACTGCCTCCGATGCCAGACCTCCTTGCGCTTGCAATGGCTCATGCCCCATATCCCCCGGTTCATTGCGTTTCCCCCACACCCACTGCCAACCCGTCATACCACCAGGCCGCCAGGCTATAGACGTCCGGCGCTTTCAGGACGCTGAAGTGGTTGCCCGGCCCGTGCCAGAGCGAAAGTTGCGGCAGCAAGTGCTGCCATTCGCTTGCGCAAGCGGCATGCTCAAGTTGATTGTCCAGCGCATCCAGTTGCGGATCATTCACCAATACCAGACTCGCCCTGCCGCTGTAGCCTCCCGGCTCAGGTCGATAGACCGTGCGCAAGGCGCTGGCAAACGTGCGGACAATGCCTTGCAGAGCCTGTGCCGCCAGGCGTGGCGGCAATAACCCGACGCGCACCATGGCCTGCTGAAGCAGGTGCATTTGCGTGACCGTATCGCTGTCGGCAAAGGCCAGCGGGTCAAGCTCGAGGCTTCTTCCGCTGGACAACTGCAGCGCCTCGATCAGGCGTTCCAGCACGGCGGTGGCGGTATAAGGTTTGCCGTCCAGGCCCTCGCCGCCAGGCGCTTCGCTGTCGATCAGGGTCAACGAGACGACCTCGCGGCCACGGGCCTGCAGCTTGACCGCCATGGCGTGCGCTGCCCAGCCGCCGAACGAATGCCCGACCAGATGCAGGGGACCTTTCGGATACAGCGCTTCGATGGCCTGCACGTGGCTCTGCGCTGCCGCTTCCACCCGACTGTGCGGAACACTGCGACCGTCCAGGCCACGCGGTTGCAGGCCGTGGATCGGCCAGTCCGGCCCCAACGCCTCGGCCAAGCCAATGAAACTGGTGACGCTGTCACCGGCGCCCGGTACGCAAAACACTGGCGCATGCCCGTCACGCCCGCTCTGGATGGCCAGCAGCGACTGATGAGCCGGTGCCGGCGGTGGCGTGGCAGGCGCGTTGTGCAACGCCTGAACGATGTTCAGACCGAGCACGGCCACGTGCGGTGCCTGCATCATCGTCATGTGGTCCCCCGGGACATCGACGCACTGCAGTTGATTTCTGGAGAGAATCTCACCCCAGCCCAGGGTCGAACTGCTTCCGATCGGCGCCATTGGACGCTGTTCGGCGCGGAACAGGTGAATCGGCAGGCTGAGCGGCTCCAGCTGGTAATGCGCCAGAGCCTGACCATGCGCCACTTCCCGGTCCAGGTAATGGTGCAATTGCTGATCGCTCGCCAGCGCGAGTTCCTCGTACAACAGGCCTTCGTCACGGCACAGTTGCAACAGCGTCGCGAAGTCCGGCAGCGGCGCTTGCTCGCTCAATGAGTTCAGACGCGCCAACTTCGCAGCGCCCTCACCCGCCTGGGCTTGCCAGTGCGCAGTGCAATGCGAGAGCAATTGCCGCTCGAGCAAGTCAGGTCCCTGCCAGCGCGCCTTGCCCTGATCGGTCAGGCGTGGCACATAGCTGTCGATCAGGCCGAGGAATGTCACGGCCTCGTCCATGCCCAGCAGTTGAGTGGCCACTTCGTAGGCCAGAACCCCGCCAAACGACCAGCCGGCCAACCGATACGGGCCCCGCGGCTGGACCTGACGAATGCGCTCCACCATCCGCGCAGCCAGGCACTCCATGGTGCGTAATTGCTGCTGCCCAAGGCCAATGCCCGGCAAGCCGTAAATCGGGAAGTCGCCTTGCAGATGTTGCCCAAGCACGGGGAAATAAGCATCCAGCCCGGTGAAATCGTGCAGCAGAAACAACGGTGACTCGCTGCCACCGGCACGCACTGTGATCACCTCCCGAGCTTCGTCCGGCGATCCTGGACGCTGGTCAAGCAAGCCGGCCAACGCTGCAACGCTAGGGTGCTGGAACAGCTCGGCCAGCGTCAGTGACACGCCGGCTTTTTGCAGCAGGCTGACCAGACGGATGGCCGACAGCGAATGGCCGCCCAGTTCGAAGAAGCTGTCGTGCCTGCCGATTTTCCCGACTTCAAGAACCTCGGCCCACAAGTCCGCCAAGCGCTCTTCCAGAGCCGTTGAAGGCGCCTGGTAAGCGAGGTTCGCCAGTGCGGCCAGGTCCGGCGCAGGCAACGCCTTGCGGTCGACTTTGCCGTTCTGGGTCAATGGCAGCGCATCAAGGCCTACAAACACCGCAGGCACCATGTACTCCGGGAGTTGACCCAACAGATGCGCACGCAAGGCGGCACTGTCGAGCGACGCGTCACGACGGGTGAAGTAACCCACCAGACGCAACGTGCCATCGTCCAGACGCTGGGTGGTCACCACCGCTTCGCCGACGCCCGGGCATTGCGCCAGGTGCTGTTCGATCTCGCCTGGCTCGATACGCACGCCACGAATCTTCACCTGATCATCGTTGCGGCCCAGGTATTCAAGCGTCCCGTCGGACAGCCAGCGCACCAGATCGCCGGAGCGATACATGCGCGCACCGGGCCTGTCGCTGAACGGATCGTCGAGGAAGCGTTCTGCGGTCAGGTCCGCACGGTTCAGATAGCCGCGAGCCACGCCTGCGCCACCGATGTACAACTCACCGGGCACGCCGAGTGGCAGTGGCTGACCACGCGAATCCAGTACGTACAGTCGGGCATGGGTAACCGGCTTGCCGATGTGCAACACCTTGCCTGGCTGCATCCGGCCAGAGCTGGCCACCACCGTGGTCTCTGTCGGGCCATAGTTGTTGACCACGGCAAAACCCGGATCACGGTTGAAGTGGCGCAAGCGATCACCGCCAATCAACAGGGTCTGCAGCGTCGGGTGGTGCAATTCACGGCTGAAGGCATATTCGGCCACCGGGGTCGGCAGAAACGCCACCTGCAGCGGCTGGGCCAGCCACCAGTCGAGCAGCACATCGAGCTGTTCATTGCCAATCTCCGCAGGCGGCAGGTGCAGCACCGCACCGGCACACAGCGCAGGCCAGACTTCCCAGGCCATGGCGTCGAAACCGAACCCGGCAACGCTGGCGGTATGACTGCCGGCACGCAGGTTGAAGGCTTCACAGTGCCAATCCACCAGATTGTTCAGCGTGCGGTGCTCGACCATCACGCCCTTGGGCAGCCCGGTGGACCCCGAGGTGTAAATCACGTAAGCCAGATGCTGCGTGGTCATTTCCGGCACGGACGGGTTGTCGGTGCGCTGTGACCAGTCCGGGCGATCAAGCGCGATCAGCGGCACCTGCAGTTCGGGCAGACGTGTCAGCAAGTCGAATTGCGCCAACACCACCACCGGTTCGCTGTTCTCCAGCAGGTAGCTGATGCGTTCATCCGGGTGGCCCGGATCGACCGGTACGTAGCTCGCCCCGGCTTTCAGCACTGCCAGCAGACCGGCCAGGGTCTCCAGACCGCGCCGCGCGACCACCGCCACCCGGTCGTCAGAACGTACGCCCAGTCCGATCAGATGATGGGCCAATGCGTTGGCACGGGCATTCAACTCGGCGTAGCTCAAATGCTGGTCGCCCGCCTGAGCGGCCAGTGCGTTCGGCTGATCAAACGCCTGCTGTTCGATACGTAGATGAACCGGCAGCGGGCACTCCGCCGTAAGGCGATCGGCATTGAAGCCATCGAGCAGTTCGCTTCGCTCGGTGCCGGGCAGAATATTCAGTGCTTGAATCGGCTCGGACGGCGCCTGCTCGAGGGCGTTGACCAATCCCTCCACGGCGCAGAAAAGATACGCGCAAATACGTCGGGCATCGATGCCTGTCGAGGTCAGCGCAGTAAGGTCGAACGCTTCGCCCAGATCATCGACGCTGAGCGTCAACGGATAGCTGCTGCGCTCGCCAGACTGCAACAGCTCGATGCCCTGCCAGGCCTTGCCGGCAGCCTCGTTTGCCTCACCGGGCGCCGCACTGTGGCGGTAATTCAACAGCGCACTGAACAACGGTACGCCCGCAGGCAAGGCGCTGCAACGCTGAGCGATTGCCAGAGAAGCCTGTTCGTGGGCAAGCAATCCGGTCAGGCGACGGTGGGTCTGGGACAGCGCATCGCGTGCACTCTGATCGGCCAGGTCGATGCGCAGCGGCAAGGTGTTGATGAACACCCCGAGTGTGCGTTCGGCACCCTCGCTGCCGTTCAAACGACCCAGCAGTACGGTGCCGAACACCACGCTGTCACGCCCGGCCAAGCGGCCCAGTACCTGAGCCCAGGCCAGGTGCATCAGGCTGGCAGGGCTGACACCCAGCTGCCGCACCTGATAGCGTAAACGCCTGCTCAGGTCCGCATCCAGACGCAGTCGGGCCTCGCCTGCGACCTCCGGCCCTGGCAACCAGGTCTGAGCATACGCCAGGGTCGGCTCATCCAGATCGCCCAATTGCTCGCGGAAGAACGCTTCGTGCGTGTCGTCCCCCGCCCCCAGCAAGGTCTGCGCGATGTAGTTGCGGTAAGGCACTGGCGCAGGCAGTTGCGCTGCCTGATCGAGCAGTACCGCCTGCAATTCCTGGCTCAGCAGGTCCAGGGCAACGTGGTCCATGATCAGGTGATGGAACAGCAGGACCGCGACGATACGCCCGTTGTCCGTGTCATCGGCGTGGATCAGCCGCAGCAGCGGTGCACGTACAAGTTCCAGCGGCTCGGGATTATCCAGCGCCGCCAGCGGCACCTCGATCACCGGCAGATCGGCATGTCGCCAGACCACTTGCACAGGCGTTTCCAGACCTTCCCAGCACAGTGAAGTGCGCAACACGTCGTTACGGGCGATGATCTGTTGCAGCGCCTGGCTGAAGGCCTCCAGTCGCGAGCGGTCGGCAAAGGCGAAGCGTGCCTGCAAGCGATAGGGATCATCCTCGGCGGCGGACAGGTAGTGATAGAAAATACCCGCCTGCAGAGGCCCCAGCGGGTAGATGTCCTGAATATTGCTCGCACCACCGGTAACGCTGGCGACAACGCGATCGATCCCTGCCTGGTCCAGTTTCACCAGCGGCAACAGGTCCGGGGTGATTGACGTGCAATCCGCACCGATCAGGTTGGCCGGAATCTTCACCTGAGCGCCGCTGCCAACGGCGCGTGCCAAGGCGGCCAGGGTCGGCTGGGCAAACAACACGCGGATATCGGCATCCATGCCACGGCGACGCATGCGTGCGATCAAAGTAACAGCGAGCAGCGAATGGCCGCCGAGTTCGAAGAAGTGATCGTTGCGCCCTACTTGCTCGACTTGCAGCAAATCGCTCCAGATGTCGGCCAGGGCCATTTCCAGCTCGCCTTGCGGCGGCGCGTATTCACGTCCTGGCAATGCGTCGCGATCCGGCATCGGCAAGGCACGTCGATCGACCTTGCCGTTGGCGGTCAATGGCCAGGCATCGAGGCGCACGAACGCACTCGGCACCATGTAGCCCGGGAGACGGTCCAGCATGTCGGCACGCAGCCTGGCGATATCAAGCGCCGGGCGCGGGCCTTGCTCAATGAAGTACGCCACCAGACGTGACTGTCCAGGTTCGTCCTCGCGCGCCACCACCAGCGATTCCTCGATACCCGACAACGAGGTCAGTTGCGCCTCGATTTCGCCCAGTTCGATGCGCATACCGCGGATTTTTACCTGATCGTCGTTACGCCCCAGATAGTCCAGCGTGCCGTCGGCATTCCAGCGCGCCAGATCGCCGGTGCGGTACATGCGCGCCTGCGGGTTCTCGCAGAACGGGTCGCTGAGGAAGCGTTCGGCAGTGAGTTGCGGCTGATTCAGATAGCCCCGCGCCACGCCTTCACCGCCGATGTACAGCTCGCCGGCAACACCGGTCGGCACCAGTTGCTGCTGCTCATCCAGCAGGTACACGCGGGTGTTGGCGATCGGCTTGCCGATGTCGAGGCTGCCGTCAGGCAACAAACGACCGGAAGTGGCAACCACTGTGGTTTCGGTCGGGCCATAGTTGTTGATCACGACAAAACCCGGATCGCGGTGGAACTGCCGCAGGCGGTCGCCACCGATCAGCAGCGTGTGCAGCGTCGGGTGATAGAGCTCGCGGCTGAACGCATATTCGGCCACCGGTGTCGGCAGAAACGCCACCTGCAGCGGCTGCGCCAGCCACCAGTCGAGCAGCAGGTCGAGCTGTTCATTGCTGATCTCGGCGGGCGGGATGTGCAGCGTTGCCCCTGCACACAGGGCCGGCCAGACTTCCCAGGCCATCGCGTCAAAACCGAAGCCGGCCACAGTGGCCGTATGGCTGCCGGCGTGCAAAGCGAACGCCTGGCAATGCCAGTGGACGAGATTGGCCAGCGTGCGATGTTCGACCATTACGCCTTTCGGTTGTCCGGTCGAGCCGGAGGTGTAAATCACATACGCCAGATCGCCGGGCGTCTGGCCCGACACCAGCGGATTTGCCGGTTGCTCAGGCCATTGAGGGCGATCGAGCGCGAGCAGCGGCACCGTCAGTGCAGGCAGGCGCGCCATGAACGCCTGTTCGGCGAGCACCACTACTGGTGCGCTGTCAGTCAGCAGATAGTTTATGCGCTCATCGGGGTGCGCCGGATCCACCGGCACATAGCAGGCACCGGACTTGAGCACGGCCAGCAGGCTCACCAGCGTGTCCAGCCCACGGCGTGCGACGACCGCGACGCGATCATCCGGGCGCACGCCCAGGCTGATCAGATGATGAGCAAGGCTGTTGGCCTGACGGTTCATCTGCGCGTAGTTCAGTGACTGCTCGCCGACCCTGGCGGCAACGGCTTCGGGCATGCCTTCGGCGCGTGCTTCTATCAGGGCATGAATGGTCTGACCTTGCGGCAGGCTCACCGCGCTGGCGTTAAGAGTGTCGAGCAGATACTCGCGCTCCTGCAGGCCCACCAGCGGAATATCAGCGAGCACCACCTGCTGGTTATTCACCAGCGTGCGCAGTAATTGTTCGAAATAACCGCAATAGCGCTGCACCGTTGCCTCATCGAACAGCGCAGTGGCGTAGTCCAGCGTACCGAACAAGGCATCACCCTGTTCGCCGAGGTTGAGCGACAGATCGAACTTGGAGACCTGACTCTGCTGTTCGACCGTCGCCAGCGACAGCCCGTCCATCTCCGGCAACGTAGTTTCCCCGGCCAGCCAGTTGAGCGTTGTCTGGAACAGTGGGCCATGGGCCAGGCTGCGTGTCGGGCGGACGATTTCCACCACCTGCTCGAACGGCAGGTCCTGGTGGTCCTGAGCCTCCAGGACTCGCGTCCTGACCTGTGCCAGCAGCGCCTCACCGGTGGGTGCCGCTGCCGTATCGATGCGTATGGCCAGCGTGTTGACGAACAGGCCGATCAGCCCTTCCAGCTCGGCGCGACCACGGCCCGCGATCGGGCTGCCGACCACCACCTCGGTCTGACCGGAAAGCCGCGCCAGCAGTGCGCCCCACGCAGTCAGCAAGGTCATGTACAGCGTAACGCCTTGCCGTTGTGCCAGAGCACGCAGGCCGGCAGTCAGTTGCCCATCCAGCCGTACGTTGAGGCTGGCACCGGTGAAATCCTGCTGCGCCGGACGCGGCCGGTCGGCAGGCAGGGTCAGCAGTGTTGGTGCGCCTTCCAGCGCCTGCCGCCAATAAGCAGCCTGGTGTTGCAGACGTTCACCGCTCATCCAGCCCTGCTGCCAGACCGCATAGTCGGCGTACTGGATGCTCAGCGCTGGCAGCGGATCGGCCTCGTCGCGACGCAGCGCCGGATACAACGCAAGCAGTTCGCGGGTCAGAACGCCCATCGACCAGCCATCTGAGACGATGTGGTGCACGGTCAGCAACAACACGTGCCGCGCGTCTTCCACCTGCAGCAGGCAGCCCCGGATCAGCGGCCCCCGCGTCAGATCGAACGCTGCGGTGGCCTCCGCTGCGACGCGTTCGGCCAACGTTTGCGGGTTTTGACGCAGGTCTTCGATGTGCAGGAACGACATGGCTGTCGGTGCGGTGAACACGACTTCAGCCCCCTCCTCGCGGGCAATGAAGCGGCTGCGCAGGGTTTCGTGGCGCTCGACGATTCGCCCAAGCGCGGCTGTCAGTGCAGCCACATCCAGCGATCCTCGCAGACTGAGGGCCAGCGGGATGTTGTAAGCCTGATTGCCGCCCTCCATTTGTGCCAGAAACCACAAACGCTGCTGGGCAAACGACAGCGGTAGCGACTGATCACGCGGCGCAGGCAGGATCAGTGACAGTTCACTGCGTCCCGTACCAGCCAGCGCACTGGCCACGGCTGCCAGTTCGCCCAGCGCGAAGAGTTCGCCCAATGGCAATTCCATGCCCATCTGCTGACGCACCTGCGACACCATGCGCATGGCCAGCAGGGAGTGCCCGCCCAGATCGAAAAAGTGATCGTGGCGACCGACCCGCTCGAGCTGCAGAACTTCAGCCCATATCTGTGCCAGAGCGATTTCAATCTCGCCCTGCGGTGGCTCGTAGGCCAGCCCCAACAGCGACGAGTGATCCGGTTTGGGCAGCGCACGGCTGTCCAGCTTGCCGTTGGCGGTCAACGGCAAAGCGGTCAGTTCGACAAAGGCCCCAGGCACCATGTATTCCGGCAGGTTAGCCTGCAGGTGAGCACGCATTTGCTCCGGTGCAGGCGCCTCGGCGTCCACCCGGCTGGTGAAGTAGGCAACCAGACGCACATGGCCCGGCTCATCCTCGCGCGCCACAACCACAGCCTCCCTGATGCCCGGCAACTGGTGCAGGCAATTGACGATCTCGCCCAGTTCGATACGGAAACCGCGGATTTTCACTTGGTCATCGTTGCGTCCCAGACATTCCAGCTGGCCGTCCTCCAGCCAGCGGCCCAGATCGCCAGTGCGGTACATCATCGCGCCGGGCTGATCGCTGAACGGGTCGGCGATAAACTTCTCTGCGGTCAGGTCCGGGCGATTCAGATAACCCAGCGCCACACCGTCGCCACCAATGTAAAGCTCGCCAATGGCCCCCAACGGTGTCAGGTGCTGATGAGCGTCGAGCACGTAGACCGTCGTGTTGCCGATAGGCCTGCCAATCGGTACCGACTCGGCGTGATCGGCCAGTGCTCTTACATCACTGGCTGTAGCGAAGGTAGTCGTTTCAGTGGGGCCGTACGCGTTCAACAGGTGCAGGCCCGGAGCCTGGGCAAGCAGCGTGCGGAAGCTCGCCGGATCGGCGCGTTCACCGCCGGAAAGCAACAGCCGAAGACCGCTGAGTGCCTCGGGGATCAGTTGCACGTACTGGTTGAACAGCGCGCTGGTCAGAAACAGCACACTGACATTGCCCTGACGCAGGGCTGCGCTGAAACGCATCGGGTCGATCAGCGTGGTGTGCTCGATCACCAACAGCTGTCCACCGTTGAGCAAGGCACCCCAGACTTCCATGGTGCTGGCATCGAACGCCGGGTTGGAGGCAAAGGCGATGCTGTCCTGTTCGTTGAAGTCGGCATAACCGTTGTTCAACACCAGCCTGGCAATGCCGCGATGGGCCACACGGACGCCTTTCGGGGCCCCCGTCGAGCCGGAGGTATACATGACGTAAGCCGCTGTGTCGGATGTCTGAGGCAGGCCCGGGTCATGCGCTGGCTGGTCGTCAAGGTTCAACTGGTCCAGATCGATGCGTTGCACCGTCGAGCCCATCGAGGTGGCGCTCTGTGTCAGCACACATTTCGCCTGGCAATCATCGAGCATGTAATGCTGGCGTTCGGCAGGCGCATTGACGTCCAGTGGCACGTAGGTCGCTGCGCATTTGCCGATAGCCAACTGGCTGATCAGCAGTTCCAGTGAGCGCGGCAGCAGAATCGCCACATGCTCGTCGGGCCGCACACCTTGCCCCAGCAGGTAGTGCGCCAAGTGGTTGGCGCGCTCGTTCAACTCACCATAAGTGAGTGAGCGACGGCCATGCACGGCCGCCACTGCATGCGGATGAAGCGCAGCGCGGCGTTCGAACAGACGGTGCACGGGCTGCTCGCGGGGGTAGTCACGCCGGGTATCGTTGAATGTTACCGACAGACGCTCGCGTTCTGCCTCCGGCACCACTGACGATTCGATCAGGGCTGCTGCCGATTGCTGCTCCAGGGCCCGCACCAGATGGACAAGGGCTTGTTGCACGTAGGCGCAAATCCGTTGCGGATCAATACCCGGCGCAGCCTGGGCTGTCAGGCTGAAACCATCGCCGAAGTCATCGATACTCAAGGTCAGCGGGTAGTTACTGCGCTCCTCTGCGTGCACGACCTCAATCCCTTGCCATGCCGTGTTGTTCGCCTGGTCATCGACCTCAGGCACAGCGCTGTGGCGGTAATTGAGCAGCGTATTGAACAGTGGCGCACCAGCCGGCAAGGCACTGCAGCGCTGGGTCAGAGCCAGCTGAGCGTGCTCGTGGGCGAGCATCCCGACCAGACGACCATGAAGGTCGAGCACGGCACTGCGCGCGCAGTGCCCGACCAGATCCATGCGCAATGGCAAGGTATTGATGAACACCCCCAAGGCGCGCTCGCCCCCTTCACCGCCGCGCAGGCGTCCAAGCAGCACGGTGCCGAATACCACGCTGTCACGCCCGGACAACTGGCCCAGCACCTGAGCCCAGGCGAGGTGCATCAAGGTGGCGGCACTGACACTCAACTGCCTTGCCTGATCGCGGATCTGCCGGCACAGGTCGCTGTCCAGTGTGAGTCGTGCATCGCCAGGAATCTGCTCTGCGGATGTCATGGCCAGGCCGTAAGGCAAGGTCGGCTCATCGATATCGCCCAACTGCTCGCGGAAGAACACTTCATGGGCGTCCTCGCCAGGCCCGCGCACAACATGGGCAATGTAGTTTCGGTAAGGCACAGGCGCTGCAAGCTGAGCTTCGTCGTCCAGCAGTATCGCCTGCAACTCATGGCTCAATATGTCGAGGGCGATGTGGTCCATGATCACATGGTGGTAGCGCAGCACCGCTGCGATCCTTTGGTTGGCCGGATCATGGGCATAGACCAGTTGCAGCAGCGGCGCCTGCGTCAGGTCCATGCGTGGTGCATTGAACAGGTCCTGCAAGGCTGTCTCTTCAACCCGCAGAGGCGCCTGACGCCAGACCACTTGTACCGGTGCTTGCAAACCTTCCCAGAACAACCCGGTGCGCAGAATATCGTTGCGCTCGATCACTCGCTGCAAGGCATGGCAAAAAGCCTCGAGACGCGAGGCGTCGGCGAAGGCGAGCTGCGGCTGCAACAGGTAAGGATCGCGGTCCCCGGCGGTCAGGTGGTGATAAAGAATACCGGTCTGCAACGGGCCCAGCGGGTAGATATCCTGCACATTAGCGGCACCGCCCGGCACCCGCGCCACGATACGCTCAATGGCGGGCTGATCCAGCGCTACCAAGGGCAGCAGTTCAGGGGTGATGCGCTGGCAGTGCGCATCGATCAGGTTGGCTGGCACATCGATTTCAGTGTCGCCACCGACAGCCTCGGCCAGCGCCGCCAGCGTTGGCTGGACAAACAGAACACGAATGTCCGCACGCATGTCCAGACGACGCATACGCGCAATCAGGGTCACGGCCAGCAACGAGTGGCCGCCCAGTTCAAAGAAATTATCCTGACGACCGACCTGCTCCACATGCAGCAGCTCGGCCCACAGGCTTGCCAGGGCGATTTCGATCGATCCTTGCGGCGCTTCATAGGCCCGGCTGGCGATGCTGTCGCGGTCCGGTGCCGGCAGGCTTTTGCGGTCCAGTTTGCCGTTCGCCGTCACCGGCAGGCTGGCCAGCCGTACATAGGCTGCAGGCACCATGTATTCGGGCAGCAGGCCGGACAGCCAGGCACGCAACTGTTCGATATCCAGCCCGGCTTTATCTTCAGCCGAGGTGTAATAGCCAACCAGTCGTTTATCGCCAGGCACATCCTCGCGCGCCACAACCACAGCGTCGAGAACATCTGGATGATCGTTCAGGAGCGCTGCGATCTCACCCAGTTCGATACGGAAACCGCGAATCTTGACCTGTTCGTCATTACGGCCCATGTATTCCAGGCTGCCATCGGCCAGCCAGCGGCCCAGGTCACCGGTACGGTACATCCGCGCATTCGCTGCGTGGCTGAACGGGTTGTCGAGAAAGCGTTCAGCCGTCAGAGCTTCACGGTGCAGATAGCCCCGCGCCACGCCGGCACCGCCGACATACAGCTCGCCAACCACGCCCATCGGCACCGGCTCGCCGCGGGCATCGAGAACATACAGCTGCAAATCGGGAATGCGCCTGCCGATCGGGCTGGCGCCGAGGCGCTGGGCGTCTTCGGGCTGCAACGGGTAATAGGTCACATGCACCGTGGTTTCGGTGATGCCGTACATGTTCACCAGTTGTGTGCCGGCATTCACCTTGCGGGCATACCACGGCTTGAGTATCACGGTGTCCAGCGCTTCACCGCCGAAGATCACCTTGCGCAACGAATGCGCCTGGCCGTTCTCGCCCTGTGCAGCAATCAACTGACGGAACGCACTCGGCGTCTGGTTGAGCACCGTCACCCCGGTGCTGCACAGTAATGCGTAGAAGTCTTCGGGCGAGCGGCTGACCAGCTGCGGCACGATCACCAAATGCCCGCCATGCAGCAACGCGCCCCAGATTTCCCAGACCGAAAAGTCGAAGGCGAACGAATGGAACAGCGCCCAGACATCCTGCTGGTTGAAACCGAACCAATCTTCGGTGGCCGAGAACAGCCGCGCGACGTTGCGATGTTCGATCATCACGCCTTTGGGCTTACCGGTGGACCCGGAGGTGTAGATCACATAAGCCAGGTTGCCGGGCGTTACCGGCACCTGCGGATTACAGACGGATTCGTCCTGCAAGTCGTCGTCGAGACAGATCACCGGCACTTCCGAGACCGGCAAGGTGCCCTGCACTGACCGCTGACTCAACAACGCCACCGGTGCGCTGTCGTCGAGGGTATAAGCCAGACGTTCAAGCGGATAAGCCGGGTCCAGCGGCACGTAGGCGGCACCGGCTTTGAGAATCCCCAGCAGGCCCGCAATCATCTGCAGGCCGCGAGGCGTGCAGATGGCGACTCGATCGTCCGCACCGATGCCCATGCCAATCAGGCGATGCGCGATCCTGTTGGCCTGGGCGTTGAGTGTCGCGTAGCTCCACGACTCCTCTTCATAGCTGACGGCAATCGCATCCGGCGTGCGCTGCGCTTGCGCTTCAAACTGACTGTGCAGCGTCTGCTCTTGCGGATACACCGCATCGGGTGCATTGAAGCCGTCGGTCAACTGCCGACGCTCGGCCTCCGACAACAGCCGAATGTGGCTCACCACCGTCTGGCTGTCAGCCACCATGGCGCGCAGTATCGCTTCCAGATACCCCAGATGGCGTTCGACGGTGCCGTGGTCAAACAGCGCTGTGGCATATTCCACGATGCAACTGAAATGATCAGGGCCATCGCTGACGCTCAACGCCAGGTCGAATTTTGCGAATGCGGCCTGTTCATCCAGCGGTTCGAGCTGCATATCGCCCAGTTGCAATCCCAGCCCCTGGCTGCCGTCCCAGGTCAGCGATGCCTGGAATAACGGGCTGTGCGCGAGGCTGCGCGGCGGCCGCAGGCGCTCCACCACTTGTTCGAAAGGCAGGTCCTGATGGTCCTGCGCTTCCACCACACGGGCCTTGATGCGCTCCAGCAGCGTCACCACATCCGGCTCGCCCGACGTATCGACACGCACGGCCAGGGTATTGACGAACAGACCGATCAAGCCTTCGATTTCAGCACGACGGCGGTTGGCAACCGGCATGCCGACGACCACCTCTTCCTGTCCGGACAGCCGCGCCAGCAATACGGCCCATGCGCCCATGAACAGCATGAACGGTGTCACCGACTGCGCCTGGCAGAAGGCTCTGAGGTCGGTGCTCAGACGCGGATCGAGATCCAGCGCGACGCTGGCCCCGGTGTAGTCCTGATGCGCAGGACGTGGACGGTCGGTGGGCAGGGTCAGCAATACCGGCGCACCCGTCAGGGTCTGCTGCCAGTAATCGGCCTGATGACTCAATCGCTCGTCGTCCAGCCAGTTGCGTTGCCACACGGCGTAATCGCCATATTGCAGTGCCAGCGCGGGTAATGGATCCTCCTGCCCTTGACTGAACGCCTGGTAGAGCGCGGTCAGTTCGCGGGTCAGCACGCCCAGCGACCAGCCGTCGGCAACGATGTGATGCACGGTCAGCAGCAAGACGTGACGGTCTTCAGCCAGACACAGCAAACGGCCACGGATCGGCAGGTCGTGCTGCAAGTCGAAGGGCTGCGCGGCTTCCTCCCTGATCACGGCCTGCAGCGCTTGCGGGTCCTGTTCGCGTAAATCCTGCCAGCAGATGCGCGGCACTTCAGTCACAGACGCGGCCTCTACCCAGGCATTGTCGTCTTCCTGGCTGAAGCGGCTGCGCAGGCTGTCGTGGCGGGCCACAATGCGCTCCAGTGCACGCGTCAAGGCACGGCTGTCCAGCGGACCGCTCAATTTCAGGCCCAGCGAGATGTTATAGGCGCTGTTGGCATCTTCCATTTGCGCCATGAACCAGATGCGCTGCTGAGCGGAAGACAAGGGTACCGGACCGTTGCGTGGCTGCACGTCGATGACCGGCAACTGACTGCGCGCGGCAGCGGTCAGGCAGTGTGCAACCGCGATCAGCGAGCTGTCGGCAAACAGGTCGCCAAGGGCCAGTTCCAGTGACAGGCGCTGACGGACCTGAGAAACCATACGCATGGCCAGCAACGAATGACCGCCCAGCTCAAAGAAACGGTCATGACGCCCTACGCGCTCGACCTGCAGCAATTCGCTCCAAATCAGGGCCAGCGCGGTCTCAAGCTCGCCTTGCGGAGCCTGGTATTCGCCGGTCGACAGCGCGGTTCGGTCGGGTACCGGCAAGGCACGGCGGTCGACCTTGCCATTGGCCGTCAGTGGCCAGCTATCCAGGCGCACCAATGCGCCGGGCACCATATAACCCGGCAGGCGCGCCAGCAGTGCGGTACGCAATTGCTCCACGGTGCTGGAGGCAGCGCCGGCACGCTCAGTGAAATACCCCACCAGCCGTGGTTGCCCCGGTTCATCTTCGCGAGCCAGTACCAGTGCCTCCTCGATACCCGGCAACTGGCTGAACTGGTTTTCGATCTCACCCAGCTCGATACGCACCCCGCGAATTTTCACCTGATCGTCATTACGACCCAGGTATTCCAGCGTGCCATCGGCATTCCAGCGTGCCAGATCGCCGGTGCGGTACATGCGCGCCTGTGGTTGCCCGGCGAACGGATCATGCACAAAGCGTTCGGCAGTCAGTTGCGGCTGATTCAGGTAACCACGCGCCACACTGTCGCCACCGATATACAGCTCGCCCGGCACACCGAGCGGGACCAGCTGTTGCCGCTCATCAAGCAGGTAAATCGAGGTGTTGGCGACCGGTCTGCCGATGTCCAGGCTGCCGTCGGGTAATAAACGACCGGAGGTGGCGACCACCGTGGTTTCGGTGGGGCCATAATTGTTGATCACCGCAAAGCCCGGATCGCGATGGAACTGGCGTAGCCGGTCACCGCCGATCAGCAGCGTGCGCAGGGTTGGATGACGCAGGTTGCGACTGAAGGCATATTCGGCCACCGGTGTGGGCAGAAAAGCGACCTGCAATGGCTGGACGATCCACCAGTCAAGCAGCGCATCAAGCTGCTCATTGCCGATTTCGGCCGGTGGCAGGTGCAGCGTCGCCCCGGCGCACAAGGCCGGCCAGATTTCCCAGGCCATGGCGTCGAAACCGAAGCCCGCCACACTGGCGGTATGACTGCCCGCGTGCAGATCGAACGCCTCACGGTGCCAGTCGATCAGATTGTTTAGCGAGCGGTGCTCGACCATCACGCCCTTGGGCTGGCCGGTCGAGCCCGAGGTGTAGATCACGTAGGCGAGATGGGTCGCATCGAGCGTGTCGATGTGAGGATTGTCTTGCTGCTCCGGCCAGTTTGCCAGGTCCAGTTCGATCAGTGGGGTGTTCAATCCCGCCAGGCCCAACCCTTGCAGGCGTTCGACAAACGCCGGTTGAGCCAACACCGCAACCGGCGCGCTGTCGCCGAGCAGATAGGCAATGCGTTCGTCCGGGTGCGCCGGATCGACCGGCACATAGCCCGCACCGGCCTTGAGCACCGCCAGCAAGCCGACCAGCGTCTCCAGGCTGCGCCGCGCTACCACCGCCACGCGGTCATCGGGTTGCACGTCAAGACTGAGCAAATGATCGGCGAGCGCATTGGCGCGTGCGTTCAGCTCGCGGTAGCTCAGGTGTTGTGCACCTACCTGTGCGGCAATGGCGTCAGGCTGCTGCTCTGCCAGCAGCTCAATGCGCTGATGAATTGTCAGCCTGCGTTCGTAGTCAGCACGTCGGTCATTGAAGTCCAACAACAACTGCGCACGCTCGCTGGCGGGCACGATATCGAGCTGATCGACCGGCAACTGCGGCGTCTGCTCCAGCGCATCGACCACGCTTTCCATGGTCCATTGCATATAGGCGCAAATACTGTGCGGGTCGATGCCTGCGGTGGCTTGAGCCGTCAAGCCAAAGGCTTCACCCAGATCATCGACGCTCAGCACCAGCGGATAATTGCTGCGCTCCTGAGCCTGCAGCACTTCAATGCCTTGCCATGTTTCACCGGACGCCTGCGCCGGCGCACTGTGGCGGTAGTTGAGCAATGCGTTGAACAACGGCGTCGGCGCCTTTACCCCACTGCAGCGCTGCGCCAGTGCCAGCGGTGCGTGTTCGTGGCGCATCAGTGCGGTCAGGCGCTGGTGGGTGGCGCGCACTGCGGCTTGCACGCCCTGCTCAGCCAGATCGAGGCGCAGCGGCAATGTGTTGATGAAGATGCCCAGCGCCCGCTCTGTGGCTTCGGCCCCCAGCAGGCGCCCCATCAGCACGGTGCCGAACACAACCCGCGACTGTCCGGCGAGGCCTGCCAGCACCCGTGCCCAGCCTAAATGGAACAGGCTGGCGACACTGATGCCCAGCGTTCGCGACTGAGCGCGCAGGCGCTGACACAATTGCTGATCGAGCGTGATGCTGTGCTCTTCGATCGCATCACCCTCACCGCTCAGATCCTGCAGGCCGTAGGCCAGTGTCGGTTCGTCGAGATCACCCAGCATCTCGCGGAAAAACGCTTCATGCTGAGCCTCGCTGACGCCCAGCAGCGCTTGCCCGACATAGTTGCGAAACGGTACCGGTACGCCCAGCATTTCGGCTTGCCCCGACAGACATGCCTGTATTTCATGGCGCACCACCTCAAGGGCACTGTGGTCCATGGCAATGTGGTGGAACAGCAGCGTAGCCTCGACCCGCTGGCCTGCTACGGGTGCATGGCAGACCAGACGCATCAGCGGTGCCTGGCCCAGGTCCATCGTCAGGTCTGCCGCGAGCGGCGAGCGGTCGACCTTCAGTTCAGCGTGGCGCCAAACCACCTGCACCGGGGTTTCCAGCCCCTTCCAGTGTATTGAGGTGCGCAGAATGTCATGCCGGGTGATGACGCTTTGCAGCGCCTCGGCGAACGCGTCCAGACGTGCCTGGTCAGAAAAGGCGAATTGCACCTGCATGACATAGGGATCGCCTTGGGTGGCGGTGACATGATGGTAAAGAATGCCTTGCTGCAGCGGCGCCAGCGGGTAGATGTCCTGGACGTTCGCGGCACCTCCCGGTGTCGCGTCCATCAACAGGTCAATAGCTGCCTGATCGAGCTTCACCAGCGTCAGCATTTCGGGGGTGATTCGCTCGCAACCCTGCTCGATGCCGTTGGCTGGCAATGCCGGTGCGCCGCGCTTGCCGTTCTGATAATCGCCCTGTTCGATGAGCTCGATCAGCGCCGGCTTATGCTCACGCAGATGTTCCAGTAGCCCGTTCTCGGTCAAGGCACGGCGATTGCCCTGCACCACTAATTGACCGTCCTTGACCGTCAGGTGGATTTCGTGAGCTTTGAGTGTCGCCAAGAGTTCGTTGATGCTCACAGGGTAATCTCCATGTTCTCTGTGATGGCTGCGTAGCCCGCCAGCGTAGGTTGTTCGAAAAGCGCCCGGACATCGGCCTCGATGCCTTCCTGGCGCAGGCGCGCAGTCAGGCTCACCGCCAGCAGCGAATGACCGCCCAGTTCGAAAAAGTTGTCGTGACGGCCGACCTGCCCGACCCCGAGCAGTTCGCTCCAGAGCCTGGCCAGCAAGGCTTCGGTTTCGCCTTGCGGTGCCTCATAAGGGCGGGTCAGGAGCGCATCCTGCCCGGGCGCAGGCAGCGCCTTGCGGTCCAGCTTGCCGTTGGGGCTCAGGGGCATTTCATCCAGATGCAAGAACAATGCGGGCACCATGTAATCCGGCAACTGCGCACGCAGCACCTCACGCAATGTCTCGACCGACAGCTGTGTGCCGGTGTAATAGGCCACCAGCCGCTGCCCGCCTGGTTGCTCGTCGCGCACCAGCACGACCGCCTGTTCGATACCCGGATGGCTGAGCAGGCAGGCCTGAATGTCGCCCGGTTCGATACGCAACCCGTGGATCTTCACCTGATCGTCATTGCGGCCAAGGAACTCGAGGTTGCCGTCTGCCCGCTGACGTACCAGATCGCCACTGCGGTACAGGCGATCGCCTGCTACGAAAGGGCTGTCGATAAAACGTTCGGCATCGGTCTTTGGCAGGTTCAGGTAGCCACGCGTCACCCCGGCACCGCCGATATGCAGCTGGCCGATAACCCCCTGCGGTACAGGCTGGTCATGGGCGTCGAGCACGTAAAGCCGCGTGTTGCTGATCGGACGCCCGATAGGCAAGGCAGTGTCCGGTACGGCTTCGTCGGCTTGCAGTGTCCACACGCTGCAATCGACGGTGGTTTCGGTCGGGCCGTACACGTTGTGCAGGCGTACCTCTGGCAAACGTTTGCGTAGCTGCGCGGCCATCTCCACGGTCAGCTCGCCGCCCCCGCAGACAATGTCGGTCAGGCTGCTGCACGCGCTGCTCTGCGGCAGATCGAGGAACTGCTGCAACAGTGCAGGAACGAACTGCACCACGCTGACCTGGCGCTCCTGAATCACTTGCGCCAGGTAGGCAGGATCACGCTGGCCGTCAGGGCGGGCCAGCACCAGCGCAATACCGCTGCTCAGTGGCCAGAAGATTTCCCAGACCGAGGCGTCGAAGCTGATCGGGGTCTTTTGCAGCATGACAGTGCCCGAGGTCGGTGGGCACAACCTCGAGCTCCATTGCACCAGGTTGCTGACGTTACGGTGCTCGACCATCACCCCTTTCGGCGTACCGGTGGAGCCCGAGGTATAAATCACATACGCCAGATGCTCCGCCGTCAGGCCGGGAACGCGCGGATTCTGATCACGCTGAGCGTCCCAGGTCACGCTGTCCAGATCGATCCGCAGGGCGTGCTCGTCGTCGAGCAGATCGCGGGTGCCGGCCTGTACCAGCAAGGCGACCGGCGTGCTGTCCTTGACCATGTACTGCAAACGCTCGCGCGGGTAGCTCGGATCCAGGGGTACATAAGCGCCACCGGCCTTGAGGATCGCCAGCAGACCGATCACCATCGACAGGCCGCGCTCGACACAGATCGCAACCCGTTGATCAGGCCGCACGCCCAGATCGATCAGGTGATGCGCCAGGCAGTTGGCCTGTTCGTTGAGCTGGCGATAGCTCAATTGCGCACGCCCCGCGCGCAGGGCTATCGCCTGCGGCGTACGCACCGCCTGTGCTTCGAACAGCCCGTGCAGGGTTTGCTGAAGATCGTGATGGATCGCCGTGGCGTTGAATTCGACCAGCGAGCGCTGCCGCTCTTCAGCGCCGAGTACCGACAGATGCTGCACCGGCAGATCCGGCTGGCCTTCAAGGGCATCCAGCATGGCCGTCAGCGTCTGCTGCACATAAGCACAGATACGTTGCGCCCCTACCTGCGGTGGCACGGTAACGCTCAGGCGCAGGCTGTCGCCCAGATCGTCGACGTTGAGGCTCAACGGGTAGTTGGTGTGCTTCTCGCTGGTCAGAATCTCCAGGCCTTGCCATGCATCGAGCTGCGCATCCTGGCGCGCCTGGCCTGCGGCGTGTCGATAGTTGAGGATTGCACTGAACAACGGCAATGGCGCTGCCACCCCGCTCCAGCGCTGTGCCTGAGCCAGGGATGCGTGCTCATGGCCAAGCAGTGCCGCCAGTCGTGCATGCGTGGCGCGTGCGCCGTCGCGCACGCTGAGGTTGCCCAGATCGACCCGCAACGGCAGCGTATTGATGAACATGCCCATACCACGGTCGGCACCCGCACCGCCCTGCAAACGACCTAGCAGCACAGTGCCGAATACCACGCGGTCATTGCCGGTGGCCGCGCCCAGAACCCGCGCCCACGCCAGATGCAACAGGCTGGCGACGCTGACACCCAGTTGCCGCGCCTGACTGCGCAGGCGCTGTAGCAACGCATCGGGCAGCACCTGCTGGGCTTCCTCAATGCAGCTGCCGTCACCCTGCACATCGCGCAGATCGAATGGCAACGTCGGCTCGTCGATATCGCCAAGTTGCTCGCGGAAATACGCCTCATGTTCCGCTTCGCTGACACCCAGACGTGCCTGGGCCACATAGTTGCGATACGGCACGGCGGGCTGAGTCGGGCCCGGCTTGCCGCGCAGATGGGCGAGTATTTCTTCGCGCATGACTTCGAGCGCCGTGGCGTCCACCACAATGTGATGGAAACGCAGCGTTGCCGACAGGCCTGGGCCTTCCGCGTCCGGGCAGTAGGCCAGACGGATCAGCGGCGCACAGCTCAAGTCCATACGCGCCGCGCCCGCCGGGGTGTCGATTTGCGCCAGTGTCACCCGTTCGACAAGCAGATCCGCCTGGCGCCAGACCACCTGTTGCGGCGTTTCCAGGCCTTCCCAGACGATCGCCGTGCGCAGACTGTCGTGCCGCGCGATGACCTTGCGCAAGGCAGCGGCCACCGCCTCCAGACGCTCCGGGCTGTCGACGTTCATGCGCAATTGCAGCAAGTACGGGTCGCCCTGCTCGGCAGTCAGGTGGTGATAGAGGATGCCTTCCTGCAGGGGCGCCAGCGGGTAGATTTCCTGCACATTGGCCGCTCCGCCAGGCACCGTGGCGACAATGCGCTCGATGGTCGTCTGGTCGAGCTGTGAAAGGCTCAGCAGGTCCGGCGTGATGTGTGTACAACCGGCCGGAACGCGATTGAGCGGCGTCGGGATTTCACGCCCTTTGCCCACCGATGCGGCCAGCGCGGCGACGGTCGGCTGGCCGAGCAGGACGCGTACATCGACGCTGAGCCCGGCATTACGCAGACGCTCGACCAGACTGACCGCCAGCAGCGAGTGGCCGCCCAGCTCAAAGAAGTTGTCATGACGACCGACTTTTTCCAGGCCAAGCACGTGCGCCCAAAGATCAGCCATGAGGGTTTCAGTTGCACCCACGGGTGCCACGTAGGCTTGACTGGTCAGCGCTTCCAGCTCCGGGTCCGGCAAGGCACGGCGGTCAAGCTTGCCATGGCTGGTCAGCGGCAACGCGTCCAGGCGTGTGAAGGCCAGCGGCACCATGTGCGCGGGAAGACATGCACGCAACGCCTCGCGCAGCGCTTCGGGTTCGACAGGAGCGTTTCCGGTGAACCAGGCCAGCAAACGTTCACCGCGCACCAGCACCACAGCGTCCTGCACCTCGGCCTGACTGGCCAGAGCCGATTCGATTTCGCCCAGCTCGATGCGCATGCCGCGAATTTTCACCTGGTCGTCATTGCGTCCCAGATAGTCGAGGCTGCCATCGGCATTCCAGCGCACCAGATCGCCGCTGCGATACAGGCGCGCCTGCGTTGCGGCGCTGAACGGATCGGCGATAAAACGCTCTTCGGTCATTTGCGGACGATTCAGATAGCCACGGGCAACCCCCGCACCACCGATGTACAACTCGCCGACGACACCCACCGGCACGGGCTGCAACTGCTCATCCAGCACATACACGCGAGTGTTGGCGATCGGGCCGCCGATATGCAAAGGCCCGCCCGGCTGCACGGCACCAGAGGTCGCCACCACGGTGGTTTCAGTCGGGCCGTAGTTGTTGATCACGGCGAAGCCAGGGTCGCTGTCGAACTGGCGCAAGCGGTCGCCGCCGATCAGCAGCGTGCGCAGCGTCGGGTGTTGGCGCGGGCGTCTGAAGGCCTGTTCGGCTACCGGGGTCGGCAGGAAACCGACCTGAAGTGGCTGTTCCAGCCACCAGTCGAGCAACTCATCGACGTGCTCGTTGCCGACCTCGGCCGGTGGTAGATGCAGTACCGCAGCGGCACACAGCGCCGGCCACACTTCCCAGGCCATGGCGTCGAAGCCGAAACCGGCCACGCTCGCCGTATGACTGCCAGCCTGCAGAGCGAATGCCTGACAGTGCCAGTGCACCAGATTGACCAGCGTGCAGTGCTCGACCATGACGCCCTTGGGCTGGCCGGTGGAGCCGGAGGTATAGATGACGTACGCCAGTTTTTGCGCATCAAGGTCCGCAACACAGGGGTTATTGCCGGAAGAGCCCAGCCAGTCCGCTTGCTCGATGTTCACCCGGGCAGTATCGCCGGCCAGCTCGTGGGTCGAGTTTTCAGTCAGAACCACGCGGGGCGCGCTGTCCTGCAGCAGGTAGGCAATACGCTCGGCCGGATAGACCGGGTCGACCGGCACGTAGGCCGCACCGGCCTTGAGCACCGCCAACATGGCAACCAGGCGTTCGGGACCACGGTGCAGGCACAGGGCGATGCGCTCATCGGTTTTGACGCCCAGGTCAATCAGATAGTGGGCCAGGCGATTGGCGCGCTCGTTGAGCTGAGCGTAGGTCAGTACATGACCGCCCTGAATCACCGCAGGGCTGTTTGGCTGGCTGGCAGCCTGCGCTTCGATCAACGCATTGACGGTGCAGTCCTGCGGGAACGGCTGCTCGCTGCCGTTGAAATCGAGCAACAAATGGTTGCGCTCTGCCGCGTCGAGAATCGCTACGCTCTCCAGCCGCAGCGGCAGCGCCTGTTCCAGAGTGTCCAACAGATGCTCCAGCGTGTTGAGCACCCAGCCAGTGATACGCTCGGCGCCCATACCCTGCTGTGCCAGCATATGCAGGTCGAAACCTTCGCCCAGATCGTCCACGCAGAGCGTCAGCGGGTAATTGCTGCGTACATCGCCACCGAGCACCCGCACGCCTTGCCAGAGCCCTTCGCCGTCCTGCGGTTTTACCTCAGCGCTGTGGCGATAATTGAGCAAGGCACTGAACAGCGGGGAACCCGATGCCACCGCGCTGCAGCCCTGAGCGAGTACCAGTGAAGCCTGCTCGTGAGCGATCAGCGCAGACAGCTTCGCGTGCACCGCCTTGACGGCTGATCGAGTGTCCTGCGCCGTATCCACGCGCAGCGGCAACGTATTGATAAACACACCGAGCGCCCGATCAGCGCCGTCACCGCCCATGCGTCCCAGCAACACAGTGCCGAACACCACGTCGCGACGATTGGCGAGCACGCCCAGAACCCGCGCCCAGACGACGTGCATCAGGCTTGCAGCGCTCACCCCGAGCTGGCGTGCCTGCTCGCGCAGCCGCAGCGCCAGTTCAGGGTCGAGGGCCCGTCGCTCCTCCTCGATGCCACTGCCGTCGGCGTGCACGTCCTGTATGCCAAAAGGCAGGGTTGGCTCATCGACGTCACCGAGCATTTCAGTGAAAAACGCTGTGTGGCTTGCCTCATCATTGGCCAGGCGTACTTGCGCGACGTAGTTGCGGTACGGCACCGGCGTTTTCAAGTCATAGCGGTGGCCGAACAGCAACGCTTGCATCTCACGGCTGACGATTTCCATCGCTGTGTTATCCAGCACCAGGTGGTGGAAGAGCAGAATGGCGACGGTCTCGACGCTCGACGCTTGCTGGGCATGCACCAGACGCATCAAGGGTGCCTGGGTCAGATCCAGTCGATGATGACGGGCGTCGAACTGGCGTTGCAGACGATCGATGACAGGCGTTTCGGGGTCATCGGCCTCGAACTCGATGGCCTGTACCGTCAGCTCGGCATTGCGCCAGACCACCTGTTGCGGGCTTTCCAGACCTTGCCACACCACCGAGGTGCGCAGGATATCGTGGCGGTCGATGACTTCCTGCAAGGCCGCAGCCCAGCTGTACAGACGCTCCGGCGTGTCGAACGCCAGACGCCATTGCAGCAGATAGGGATCGCCCTGCTCTGCGGTCAGGTGGTGATAGAGAATGCCTTCCTGCAACGGTGCCAGCGGGTAGATCTCCTGCACATTGGCGGCACCGCCCGGTACGCTGGCGACGATGCGGTCAATGGCTGACTGTTCGAGCGCCACCAGACTCAACATGCCCGGAGTGATCTGCTTGCAGCCTGCCGGAATAAGGTTTGCCGGCACCTTGAAGGTGCTGACGTCCGTCTGACATGCCGCCAGAACGGCCAGTGTCGGCTGGCTGAGCAGCACATGCACATCCGCCTTGAGTCCGGCCTTGCGCAGTTGCTCCACCAGACTGACGGCGAGCAAGGAATGGCCGCCCAGTTCGAAAAAGTTGTCGTGTCGCCCTACGCGCTCGATGCCCAGCACCTGTGCCCAGATGGCCGCCATGGCGATTTCCACTTCGCCCTGTGGTGCTTCATAAGCGTTGCCAAGCAGGTACGCCGGGTCGGGATCGGGCAGCGCACGACGGTCAAGTTTGCCGTTGGCCGTCAATGGCAGCGACGCCAGCCGGGTAAACGCGCGCGGCACCATGTAGCCCGGCAGGCGTGCGCGCATTGCCGCTGCCAGCGTGTCGGTGTCGACCGTGACGGTTTCTGTGAACCAGGCCAGCAGATGGAGATCGCGAACCAGCACAACCGCGTCTTTGACCCCCTCCAGACTGGCCAGCACCGATTCGATTTCGCCCAGCTCGATGCGCATGCCACGAATCTTCACCTGGTCGTCGTTACGGCCCAGGTAATCCAGAGTCCCGTCGTCGTTCCAGCGCACCAGATCGCCGCTGCGGTACATACGCGCCTGTGCAACATCGCTGAACGGGTCGGCAACAAAGCGCTCGTCGGTGAGTTGCGGCTGGTTCAGGTAGCCTCGCGCAACACCCTCACCGCCAATGTAAAGCTCACCGGGTACACCGACGGGCATCGCTTGCAAGTGCTTGTCGAGTACGTAGACACGGGTGTTGGCGATGGGGCCGCCAATGTGCAGCGAGCCGGTGGCCAGCACCTGACCGGAGGTGGCAACAACCGTGGTTTCGGTCGGACCATAGTTGTTGACCACGGCATAACGGCGGTTGTGAGTGAGCTGCCGCAGGCGATCGCCGCCGATCAGCAGCGTACGCAAAGTCGGATGATCCTGATTCTGGCTGAAGGCGTACTCGGCCACCGGGGTGGGAAGAAAGCTCACGTCCAGCGGTTGCGCGCGCCACCAGTCGAGCATGGCTTCAATGTCCTCACCACCGTCCTGGACCGGCGCCACATGCAGGGTTGCACCAGCGCAAAGGGTCGGCCAGACCTCCCAGGCCATCGCATCGAAACCGAAACCGGCCAGGCAGGAGGTATGACTGCCCGCCTTCACATCGAAAGCCTGGCAGTGCCAGTCAACCAGGTTGGCCAGGGTTCGATGCTCCACCATCACGCCTTTGGGCTGGCCAGTGGAACCGGAGGTATAAATGACGTAGACCAGATTGTCGCTGCCCAGCCCCGCTACCTGAGGATTGTTCTCGGCGCCCTGGCCGTCGATGCAGTGGTCCAGTTCGATCAGCGGCACTGCCAGCGGCGGCAGACGCTCGATCAGCGAAGACAGGGTGAGTACCACCACCGGCGCGCTGTCAGTGAGCAGATAGTGCAGGCGTTCGCGCGGGTGCGACGGATCGATGGGCACATAAGCCGCCCCCGCCTTGAGAACGGCCAGCAGCCCTACCAGGGTTTCCAGGCCACGGCGCGAAACGATTGCCACGCGATCATCAGGGCGTACCCCCTGATAGATCAGACGCTGAGCCAGGGCATTGGCCTGACGGTTAAGTTGCGCGTAGGTCAGGTGTTGCCCCTGGAATATCGCCGCCACGGCATAGGGGCGAGTACGGGCCTGCTGTTCGATGCGTCGATGAATCAGTTGCTCGTCGCCCGCAACGCTTTCAGTCTGGTTCCAGGCCTGTAGTTGCAATTGCTCGGCAGGTTCTGAGAGGTGGAAGTTCTGAATCTTCAGTGACGGGTTTTCCAGCCCCTGCTCCAGAATGTGCAGCAAACGCCCGGCAATCGCCGAGGCCTCGTCATCATCGATCCAGGCACGGTGGTGAACCAGGTGCAGCGAGGCTTCGTCGTTGCAGCTGTTGCTGCGCAAGTGGACGGCCAGCGGCGTCGCCTCGTAGCCATTGGACACTTTTACAGTCTGCGCCTGCGCATCGGTGTAGCAGTAACCATGGTCTTCCAGCTCGTAGGACACCGAAACTTCGAACAGTTGCGCCCTTCCCTCACGTGACAATTCGAGGCTGCGATTGAGCTCGCTCAAGGGGAAGCGCTGATGGCGGAAGTCACGTTTCAGTGCGTTGCGCACCTCGACCACCAAGGCACCGAAGTCCAGCCCTTCGTCGAAGGCCATGCGCACGGCACTGACCTGAGCGAAGTGACCCAGCGTCGCCTTGAAGCGCGCACCACTGCGATTGAGCAGCGGCAGCCCGACAATCCACTCGTCGCGTTGCGCTGTGCGCGCAAAATAGACATGCAGAACCGCCAGCAGTACATGAAACGCAGACGCGTTGTGGCGCTCGGCAAATTGTTTCATGCGCGCATGCACGTTACCGGGAAGCGGCTGCACACAGGCGTGCGACGGCGCCGGGTCATTCGCCCGGCGGTTGTGATAGCGCGACACCAGCAACGGCTCCGGCAAATCACGGTATTTTTCCAGCCAATAAGCCCTGTCCAGCGAATAGCGTTGCGACGCCTGATAACGTGCATCGTCTGCAATGAAGTCGATGTACCCCGGTGCAACGAGTTCGAGGTCTTTGCCTGCCATCAACGCGCTGTAAAGCTCGCCCAGAGACTTGAACAACAGTCCGAAACCCCAGCCATCGAGAATCAGGTGGTGGGCCTGGCCTGCCAGCCAGTGCTGATCATCAGCCAGACGGATGAGACAGAAGTCGAGCAATGGGCTGCCATCGAGCCCGTACGGGCGGCGCATGTTGTCATTGATCAGTGCTCGCGCTGCCTGTTCCGGTTCGGGGTGACCGCTGACGTCGTGTAACGGCAAGGACACCGGCAGGCAAGCCGCATATGACTGCAGCGGCATGCCATCCTCTGCGGCACCCGGCATCAGCACCGTGCGCAGTACTTCATGTGCGCAAACCAGTTGCTCCAGCGCCTTGTGCAGGGTCGCCGGGTCAACCGCTCCGGACAGTTGCAGATAGCCGCCGATGTTATAAAGCGGAGAGTCACCGCGGCTGATCTGATCAAGCCAGACGTCGCGCTGAGCAGCGGTCAATGGGAATGTTGCGGCGCTGGAGGCGAGCATGACTCAAGGTCCTTCTTGGCAGGTAGGCAGCGGATTAAGCACTGCCGTCCCAGCTGTGTATGGCCCCTGAAACCCGGACAGTGCCGTACAGCCAAATGTCGGTGCAGATACACTTTCGGCCGATTGCAATCCTGTCCCTGTTTTTTGTTACAGACGCAGGATGAAAGCTTAGGCTGAATACCCCGAGACCAAGTGCCATCATCTGGCTCATCAGTAAGTGCAATCAGTAGTTGCCGCGCAGCAGTCGACATGGTCCGTTTTTGCGCGGTCGGAATCAGGAAAGCTCAAGATGAACACGGCGCAACATTTCGAGTACCACGACGACCCACGCTTTTATCTGCAACTGGCCAAACTGGTATCCAGTACGGGCGACGACACCTTTGCCGGGCACATGCTGCAATTGGTGGATTCGCTGGTGCCCATTCACGGGCTTGGCCTCAGTGAATGGACGCTTGACCTGCGTGAGAGCAGCATCAGTCGTATCAATCCGCTCGGCAGTGCGGGCCTGAAACATGACCCTCCCGGCAGCGAGACCACCGGCCATCCTCTGTTACCCAGCATTCTGCACATGCAGGACCCGTTATTGATCCAGCTCAAGACCCCGCTGAGCGCGCAACTTCCTCAGCACAACACCCACCAGTGCAATCTGGTGTCCAGCCACGGTGAACGTCGGCTGATCATCTGTTTTTATCGGCTGACTGCGTTACGGGCGTTTTCCCTGACAGAATTGTCCTTGCTCAAGAGCCTCTCCGACACTCTGTTGCCGCTGGTCGAGCATCACGCGCAGAGCCTTGTTCAGTCCAGCAACAACGCCACCCGCCTCGAGCCGGAGCCTGGCTCGCTGGATCAGGCCTTCAGTGGCAGGCTCGCACAGGACTCGGTCACACTTTCAGCACGCGAGCAGGAAGTCTGCCTGGGCTTGCTGACCGGTGGCACCGTGGCTGAGATGGCGCAGCGCCTCAAGGTCAAGAACAGTTCGGTGGAAACCTACCTCAAGCGCGCTACCGCCAAACTGGGCGTCAGCGGACGACATGGCCTGGCACGCTGGATGGCAGGTGATTGAAACGCGTATGCCATCGTGAACGAACTGCAGCGATACGCGCCCATAAAAAAGGGCCACTAAAGGCCCTTTCGCACAGACGTTTGTGTTTTCAATCAACCCGGAAGGCAATCACGCTATCGCCCAGTGTCGTACCGAGCGATCCGTGACCGCCGGCAGCAATGACCACGTACTGCTTGCCGTCGTTGCCGGTATACGTCGAAGGAATGGATTGTCCGCCGGCGGGCAACTCATGCTCCCAGAGCACTTCGCCGTTATTGACGTCATAGGCGCGGAAAAAGTTATCCGCCGTCGCACCGTGAAAGGCCAATCCGCCTGCCGTCACCATCGGACCGCCATGGACGACCATGCCCATGGGAAAGCCAACCGGAAAACGTCCCTGCATGAAGCTGGTCTTGAGGTTTTTGGTCGTACCGACCCGACGCATCCATTGGGTCTTGCCGGTCGCGAGATCGACCCCGGCCATGGTTCCCCACGGTGGCGCTGTGCACGGAATGCCAAGGCTCGAGGCGAATCTGGAAATACGGATGGCATAGTCACCGTCGAAGTTCTCGTTCCAGTAGGGCTTGCCTTCCTGAGTGAACAGGCGTTTTTCCCGGGCCTGCGCGGGGCGCTTGATCAGGTTGTAGACATACGCCAGGCGCACCGGTGCGGCAATCAGCAACTGGCGGTCAGGGTCCACGGCCACCGACCCCCAGTTGAACACGCCTATGTTGCCGGGATAGATCAGTGATCCTGACTCGGTGGCCGGTGTCCAGGGGTTAGCGTCATAACGGAGTGTGTTGTAAGCGATCCGGCAAGCCATCTGGTCAAAGGGCGTAACGCCCCACATGGACTTCTCGGTCAGCACCGGCGGGATGAAATTAAGTCGCGAGACCGGCTGGGTGGGTGCAAAGCGCTCGCCTTCGACACCGCCCTCGGTGCGCACACTGACCTGATCGACAGGCACGATAGGCTCCCCTGTCAGTCGGTCAAGCACGAAAATGTTGCCGACCTTGGTCGGCAATATCACGGCAGGCTGGCGGTTGCCGTCCTTTCCCAGATCCAGCAGTGAGGGCTGCGATGGGTTGTCGCGATCCCAGAGGTCATTGTTCGAGGTCTGGAATTTCCAGCGCAGCGCGCCGGTCTTCAGGTCGAGAGCCACCAGCGCATCGCGAAACTGCTCGGTGTTGCTGCCGGCGTTACGCCGAGTGCCGGTTTCGTCGGGCGAAGCGTTGCCGAACGGGACGTACACCAGACCGTTTTTGACATCGGCGCTCAGGGTTGCCCAGGCGACCGGCGTGTCCTGCGGATAGTTCTGGTCAGCCGCTATAGGTTGGGTGTTTTTCGGATTTTGCGGATCGAAATTCCACACCAGCCTGCCGGTGATGACGTCGTAGGCGCGAATCACCCCGGACGGGTTGCCGTCGTTATAACCGTTATCCATGATCGAGCTGCCGATCACGATCAGATCGCCCGCAATCAGTGGCGCGGAGGTCTGCATCAGCGCGTGCGGGCGGATCGTGCCCATGTTGACGCTCAAGTCGATCACCCCGCCGCTGCCGAAGTCGCTGCACAGGTTGCCGGTGTCGGCATCAAGCGCTACCAGTCTGGCATCTGCAGTCGCGGTGATGATGCGTTTGGCGCATTGAGCCGGCTGTTGTGGCTGACCCGTCGAGCTGGAGGCCGCGGAATAATAGCTGACGCCACGGCAGGTCTGATGCTGTTGCAGGTACGAGCGTTTTTTCTCGGGGGTGTATTTCCAGGCCAGTTGCCCGGTCTGCGGGTTCAGTGCATGCACTTCGTTATGAGGCGTACACACGTACACCCGATCGTTGATCTTGAGCGGCGTGGCTTCAAAGGTGTACTCGCCGGCGTCCTTGTCCTCATCACGCAGGTCGCCGGTATGGTATTCCCAGGCCACTGACAGCTTGCCGACGTTGGCCGGGGTGATCTGATCGAGGCTGGAGAAACGCTGGCCCATGTTGCTACCGCCATATGCAGCCCAGTCACTGCCTGCCGAGTCGGCGCTGCGGGTGGTCGCCACGTTGTCGATCCGCCCCTGCTGCGGGTACGGATCGTGAAACATCAGCGCAATCACGATCAGCAGCATTGCGCCAAGCGTTCCGCCCAGCAACGGGTGAAAACGACGGTTATCGGTACGCGAGCGCGCCTGATAAAGCGGCCGCACTACCCAGGGCATGGCCAGCCACAGGCCGATCAGTGCAAACAGATCGCCGCGAGGGATCCACTGCCATTTGTCGAGGCCGGCTTCGTAGATGATCCAGAGCAGGATCCCCCACATCATCAAGGCATACAGGGTAAGTGCCGATTTCCTTTTCAGGAATACCAGGGTTGCTGTGGCCAGCAAACCTAGGGCAATCACCGAGTAGGCCGGTGAACCGCCGGCAGCCACCAGTTGCGCGCCCATGAACAGCAGAATGAGGCTGAGTATCGCGATGACGATACCGGTCACTTTGAGAATCATCTTCCTTGCCCTTTATTGTTATCCGATCTTGCGCAGCGACGCTTTCGACCACGGATTTCGCCCGTAGTGTCAGTTTTTGCGTGTCGCGTCATCCAGGGCAAGGATAGTGTGGGCGTTGGTGACGGTGGTTGCCAGGGTGTTGATCACGCCTGAGCGCAAAGCACCCAGCGTGGCGGCGGCCTTGGTGTTTTCACTGGCGATGGCCACTACATCCGGGATACGAAACAATTCCTGCACGGTCAGGCCGATCACCCGGCCCTGTATGGCATTCACCGCAGGCTGGCCATGAATGTCGATGAAGTCATAGCCCATCATGTCACCCACCGTGCCGGACAGCCTGGCCTGGGCGATTTCCTGCGGGGAGAACCAGCCCATGCGCACCATGTTGCTGTTCTCGCTCATGTCGCCAATACCGATCAGCGCCATGTCGGCACGCCGGGCACGGTCAAGCGTCGAGCGCACGGTGTCGTTGCTGATCAGAACACTGCGCAGTTCGGGGTTGGCAACCAGCGCCGGGGCGTACAGGCTCTCGCTTTCGCCACCGAAGCGCAGCGCCAGACGGCGGCAGATGTGGTCGGGGTTCATGTACTCGCCCGCCTTGAGCGAACCGCCGATGGCACAGACAAATGTGCAGTTGCGCGTCACCGGCAGGAAGACGTTGTCCGCAACCGCACCCACATTGCGGCCCATGCCCACGGCGACGATCATGCCGTCGCCCAGGGTCTTGTTCAGGTAATTGGCAACCAGGCTGGCGACCGCCGAGCGCTGGGTGTCCGGGTCGCTGTGGTCGACTGCAATCAACGCCCTGTCCAGCTGAAACCGCTCGACCAGCGCCATTTCCAGCTCGTTGTTCATCGCCGGATGCTGCAGCACCCGTACTTCGACAATCCCTTCATCGCGTGCGCGTTTGAGCAGTCGGCTGACTTTTGCGCGCGACAGGTCAAAGCGTTTGGCGATGGCTTCCTGAGTGACGTTCTCAAGGTAATAGAGCATCGCGACTTCAGTCATCAGATCGATGTCGCTGGCCATGCGCTGGGTACTGTCACTCATGTGGACGGGCTTCCGTTTCGGCGTCAAAGGCACATTCTCCCTACTCCCGCCCTGTTCCGTCCACTGACTATTGATGCCCGTCACGCTCTATCGCGTTTATGCGCTCGACCTTGGCGCCGGAGCGCGCGGCTTCGAACTCCGACTCCAGAAACGATTTGACGATGCTTTTCGCCAGTTCCGTGCCGATCACCCGTGCACCGATGGAAAGAATTTGCGCATCGTTACTCTTGCGCGCCCGCTCGGCCGAATAGGTGTCGTGAGCCTGGGCCGCACGAATGCCGAAGACCTTGTTGGCGGAGATGGCCATGCCTATTCCGGTCCCGCAGACCAGCACGCCAAGCCGCTGCTGCCCTGCGTTGATGGCTGTGGCCACGGCCAGGGCGATGTCCGGGTAAAGCACCGGTGCCGTGGAATGAGTACCGAAATCGGTTACCGGATAACCCAGCGACTCGATATGGCGCTTCAACAATTCCTTGAGTTCATAACCCGCTTCATCACATCCGATAGCCACCGGGAAAGGTGTGTTCATGGCATCAGGCTCCACTGCCGGGGTCTTATTATCTGACCAAATGTTCAATCGGTGAAATTCCGATCAGTCATTTCTCAAACATTAGCCCGGTTCTGTCAAGCAAGTTTTCCAGCGAATTCTGAAAAAAAGCTCAGAACTGCCGCAGGACTGCCTTCAGGCGGACACTTCAAAACTTTTATGGGAAACAGATTGACTGATCAGAATTTCATTTGGTACACATATGCTCACTGAGCAACGCATCAGCACCTAATAAGAATTCACAGCACGAGGACACGCCAATGGCCAAGCCATTACTGCTCCAGGCTGAACACGTCACCAAGGCTTACGCTGGCATCCCCGCCCTGCGTGACGGGCGTCTCTCATTGCGAGCCGGAAGCGTGCACGCCCTGTGCGGCGGCAATGGCGCGGGCAAGTCCACTTTTCTGAGCATTCTGATGGGCATCACCCAACGTGATGCCGGGACCATCCTGCTCAACGGCGAGCCGGTGCAGTTCAATCGTCCCGGCGATGCTCTGGCAGCCGGGATTGCGATGATCACCCAAGAGCTGGAACCCATCCCCTTCATGACCGTCGCCGAGAATATCTGGCTGGGCCGCGAGCCACGCCGGGCCGGGTGCATTGTCGACAGCAAGGAACTGAACCGACGCACCCGCGCACTGCTGGACGAGCTGGAATTCGACGTCGACGCCACCAGCCCCATGCATTTGCTGAGTGTGGCGCAGATACAACTGGTGGAAATTGCCAAGGCCTTCAGCCATGACTGCTCGGTGATGATCATGGACGAGCCCACCTCAGCCATCGGCGAGCGTGAAGCGCAAATCCTGTTCAAGGCCATCCGCCGACTTGCCGCCCGGGGCGCAGGCATCATCTATGTTTCCCACCGCCTCAGCGAACTGGCACAGATTGCCGACGATTACAGTATCTTTCGCGACGGCGCCTTTGTCGAAAGCGGACGCATGGCCGATATCGACCGGGCACATCTGGTGCGCGGCATCGTCGGTCAGGAGTTGGCGCGTGTCGATCACAAGGTCGGCCGCGAATGCACGGTCGAATGCTGCCTGAAGGTCGAGGGCCTGAGCCGCAACGGCGAGTTCGAAGACATCAGCCTGCACGTGCATCACGGCGAAATTCTCGGCATTTATGGGCTGATAGGCTCGGGTCGCAGCGAGTTCCTCAATTGTCTCTACGGCCTGACCACACCGGACGCCGGCAGCGTCACCCTGCAAGGCAAGCCACTGCCGGTCGGTCTGCCCAAGGCGACCATTCGCGCGGGCGTTTCGCTGGTCACCGAAGACCGCAAGGACAGCGGTCTGGTGCTCAGCGGCAGCATCCTGTCCAACATCGCGCTGTCGGCTTACCGACGGCTGTCGAACTGGTCGCTGATCGATGCCCGCAAGGAGCACAGGCTGGCCGAAGACATGGTCAAGCGCCTGCAGATCAAGACGACGTCGCTGGATCTGCCCGTCGCGTCGATGAGCGGCGGCAACCAACAGAAGGTCGTCCTCGCCAAATGCCTTTCCACCGAACCGGTGTGCCTGCTCTGCGACGAGCCGACCCGGGGCATCGACGAGGGGGCCAAGCAGGAAATCTATCACCTGCTCGATCAGTTCGTACGCGCTGGCGGGGCCGCCATCGTGGTCTCTTCGGAGGCGCCGGAGCTGCTGCGCCTCAGTGACCGAATCGCCGTGTTCAAAGGTGGCAAGCTGGTGACCATCAGCAGCGATGCCGATCTTTCCCAGGAAGTCCTGTTGAGTCTTGCCTCATGAATGCCAAAACCATTATCGCACCAGCCTCCACGTCTCCACGCAGCCGCCTGCGCCTGTCTCTCGACCGTTTCGGCCTGCCGCTGGTGTTCATTCTGTTGTGCCTGGTACTGGCTTTTGCCAGCGAATATTTCATGACCTGGCGCAACTGGATGGACATCCTGCGTCAGACCTCGATCAATGGCATTCTCGCGGTCGGCATGACCTACGTGATCCTGACCAAGGGCATCGACCTTTCCGTCGGATCGATTCTGGCGTTCGCCGGATTGTGCAGCGCACTGGTGGCGACCCAGGGCTATGGCCTCTTGGCAGCGGTCAGCGCAGGCATGTTTGCCGGCGCCATGCTCGGCGTGGTCAATGGCTTCATGGTCGCCAATCTTTCGATTCCACCGTTCGTCGCCACCCTGGGCATGCTCAGCATCGCCCGCGGCATGACCTTCATCCTCAACGACGGCAGTCCGGTGACCGACCTGCCAGAAGAATACCTGGCGTTGGGTATCGGCCGGCTCGGCCCGATTGGTGTGCCGATCATTATCTTCGCGGTGGTCGCACTGATTTTCTGGATGGTCCTGCGCTACACCACCTACGGCCGTTACGTGTACGCCGTCGGCGGTAACGAAAAGAGCGCACGCACGTCCGGTATCGGCGTACGCAAGGTGATGTTTTCGGTGTACGTGGTTTCCGGGCTGCTCGCCGGCCTGGCAGGCGTAGTGCTCTCAGCCAGAACCACCTCCGCCCTGCCCCAGGCCGGCATGTCCTACGAACTGGACGCCATCGCAGCAGTGGTCATCGGCGGCACCAGTCTGTCCGGAGGCACCGGCAGCATTGTCGGCACCCTGTTTGGCGCACTGCTGATCGGCGTGATCAACAACGGCCTGAACCTGCTCGGCGTGTCCTCCTATTACCAGCAGGTCGCCAAGGGCCTGATCATCGTGTTCGCAGTGTTGATTGATGTGTGGCGCAAGAAAAAACGCTAAACCGGCATGAACGACTGACTACAACAATAACGAGGTTCTCATCATGAAATTCGGTACATCCCTGGCCGCGGTCGCGGCGTTCTCCCTGCTCGCCAGCAGTATCTCCATGGCCGCCGATGGCAAGACTTACAAGATCGGCGCGGCGGTGTATGGCCTCAAGGGTCAGTTCATGCAGAACTGGGTGCGCGAGCTCAAGGAGCATCCGGCGGTCAAGGACGGCACCGTGAAAATCACCGTGTTCGACGGTAACTACGATGCGCTGACCCAGAACAATCAGATAGAGACCATGATCACCCAGCACTACGATGCGATCATTTTCGTGCCCATCGACACCAAGGCCGGCGTCGGCACGGTGGCCAGGGCGATGGAAAACGACATTCCGGTGATCGCATCCAACACCCGGGTTGCCGGCAACAAGGTGCCTTACGTCGGCAACGACGATGTCGAGGGCGGTCGCCTGCAGGCGCAGGCCATGGTCGACAAGCTCAAGGGCAAAGGCAATGTGGTGATCATCCAGGGGCCGATTGGCCAGTCGGCGCAAATTGATCGGGAAAAAGGTGAACTGGAAGTCCTGAGCAAACACCCGGACATCAAGATCATTGAGAAGAAGACCGCCAACTGGTCCCGGGCCGAAGCCCAGACCCTGACTGAAGACTGGCTCAACGCGCATCAGAACGGTGGCATCTCCGGGATCATTTCGCAGAACGACGACATGGCTCTCGGTGCCCTGCAAGCGGTGATGTCGCGCAACCTGAAGCCTGCCGATGTGCCGATCACCTCCATCGACGGCATGCCTGATGCCATCCAGGCGGCGAAGAAAAACGAAATCACGACCTTCCTGCAGGACGCCCAGGCCCAATCGCAGGGCGCCCTCGATGTCGCCCTTCGCACCCTGGCCGGCAAGGACTACAAGCCGCAGTCGGTGATCTGGGAACGCTACGCCAAGGACGTCAAATGGGGCGACGGCACCGACAAGAACTACATCCTGCCCTGGGTGCCGGTCACCGATGCCAACGCCGATGCGCTGTACAAGCAGGTCAGCGGCGGCAAGTAACCGGTCTGAGATTCCCGCTTCTGCCCGAAGGGCGTGGGAGCGAACCGGGCGACGCTTCGCTCCCACGGCTTTCGGCCAGAATCAAAAGCTACGTGTTTGAATCTTCAAAAAAACAGCGCTACAGGAGTCATCTTCATGTCTGAATTCTGGAACAAGGCGTTCGATCTCAATGGCCGTTGTGCGGTTATCACCGGCGGAGCAGCCGGGATTGGCCTTGCCTGTGCCAGCCTGCTGGTCGCGCGCGGCGCACGGGTCGCACTGCTGGACCGTGACCCGGCAGTGGCCGAGGTCGCCGCCGGCCTGGGCAGCGGGCACATTGGTATTGCGGTCGACCTGCGCCGGGTCGACCAGGTCAACAGCACCATCGACAGCGTCTTCGAGCATTTCAAACGCATCGACTATCTGGTCAACAGTGCTGGCGTTGCCATGCTGGACAAGGCTGTCGACGTCAGCGAAGAGGCCTGGGACACGACGCTGGAGATCAACCTCAAGGCCAGTTTCTTCGTCGCCCAGGCCTGCGCACGACACATGCTCGGTCAAGGCAGCGGACGCATCGTCAACCTTGCCTCGCAGGCCGCGGTCATTGGTCTGGACAGGCACGTTGCCTATTGCGCGAGCAAGGCCGCAGTGGTGGGCATGACCAAAGTACTGGCCATGGAGTGGGCGCCGCACATCAACGTCAACGCCATCTCGCCCACCATCGTCGAGACCGCGCTGGGCAAAAAAGCCTGGGCAGGCGAAGTCGGAGAACGGGCCAAAACGCAGATCCCGGCAGGCCGCTTCGCCCAGCCGGAGGAAATAGCCGGGCTGGCCCTGTACCTGCTCAGCGACGCCGCCAGCATGATCACCGGCGAAAACGTAGTGATCGATGGCGGCTACAGCATCCAGTAATTCATTTTTCTGTCGCGAGGTTCATCGTCATGTCCACCGTCACCGAACGCACTGCCGAACAACTTTCACCGGTCATACCGAAAACCATGCAGGCCGTGGTCTGCCACGGTCCGGAAGACTACCGGCTGGAAACCGTGGATGTGCCGACTCCCGGCCCCGACGAAATCCTCACCAAGGTCGAGCTGTGTGGCATCTGCATGGGCGACATCAAGACCTATCGCGGCGCGCCCTCGTTCTGGGGCGATGCCGAGCAGCCTCGCTACGTCAAACCACCGATGATTCCCGGCCATGAATTCGTCTGTCGCGTGGTGGCGCTCGGCCCTGGTGCCGAAAAGCGTGGCGTGCAGATCGGCGACCGGGTGATCTCCGAGCAGATCGTGCCGTGCTGGGGCTGCCGCTTCTGCAACCACGGACAGTACTGGATGTGCCAGAAGCACGACCTTTACGGCTTCCAGAACAACGTGCAGGGCGCCATGGCCCAGTACATGATTTTTACCAGGGAAGGCATCATTCACAAGGTGCCCGACTCGATTGCCCCGGACGAAGCCATTCTCATCGAGCCACTGGCCTGCTCGTTGCACGCAGCCGAACGGGCCGATGTCGATTTCGACGACATTGTGGTCGTCGCCGGTGCCGGCACACTGGGCCTTGGGATCATTGGCGCGGTGCGCATGCGTAACCCGAAAAAACTCATCGTTCTCGACATGAAGCCCGAGCGCGCCGCCCTCGCCCTGCGCATGGGTGCCGACGAGGTGTGGAACCCGGCCGAGGTCGATGTGCTGGCGAAGATCCGCGAGATAACCGACGGCTACGGCTGCGACATCTATATAGAAGCCACCGGACACCACAAGGCCGTCAATCAGGGCCTGGCGATGCTGCGCAAACTCGGACGCTTTGTGGAGTTCAGCGTATTCAACGATGAGGCCACGGTGGACTGGTCGATCATCGGTGACCGCAAGGAGCTGGACGTGCTCGGCTCTCACCTCGGCCCCTACATGTACCCGCGCGCCATCGACTTTATCGGCAACCGCAAGATCGACATGCGCGACGTCGTCACGCACAAATTCCCCCTGGCGGAGTTCAAGGAGGCGTTTGCCGTCATGGAGCGCGGTGATAAATCATTGAAGGTGGTTCTGGAACCCTGATCCGCCCGATCCTTATAAAAAGAACACAGGAAATCGCGTTATGAACCGAGTGATAAACGATCCGGACCAGGTGGTCGAGGACATGCTGCGCGGCATTCTGGTAGCGCACCCCGAACTGTCGCAAAGTGAAGGTAACCCGCGGGTCATCAGCAAAACCAGCCCCTCAGAACAAGGGAACGTAGGGATTGTCACCGGCGGCGGTTCCGGTCATGAGCCGGCCTTTCTTGGTTATGTCGGTCCCGGGCTGGTGGATGCAGTAGCGGTCGGCGAGATTTTTTCCTCGCCCACGGCCAAGAGCTTTTTCGACGCCTTCCGCGCGGCCGATCACGGTGCAGGCATCGCCTGCCTGTACGGCAACTATGCGGGCGACAACATGAACGTGAAGCTGGCGATGAAAATGGCCGCCAGCAAAGACCTGCAAGTGCGCACCGTGGTGGCCAACGACGATGTGGCCTCGGCACCGAAATCCGATATCGCCAAGCGACGCGGAGTGGCCGGGGAAATTTTCATGTGGAAGGTCGGCGGCGCCGCGGCTGCACACGGTTACGATCTGGACGGCGTGATCCGCGTCGCGCAGAAGGCCGTGGATCAATGCCGATCCATCGGTATCGGCCTGACGCCCTGCACCATCGCGGCGGTCGGCAAGCCCAACTTTCAGATCCCCGACGGCAAAATGGAGCTGGGCATCGGCCACCATGGCGAACCGGGTATCGAAGTCATCGACATCGAGTCTGCGGCGGCCATGGCAGAACGCATGCTGGCGCCGATTCTGGCCGATCGGGATTTCAGCGTGGATGACAGCGTAGTCGTGCTGGTTTCAGGCCTTGGAGCAACGCCGGTGATGGAACTCTACGTGTTCTACGCCGAAGTGGAACGCCTGCTCAAGGCCCGGGGCTTGAAAATCCATCGCTGCTACGTGGGCAATTACTTTACGTCGCTGGAGATGATGGGCGTAACCCTGACGCTGCTGGGCCTGGACGCCGAGCTGAAAAAGCTGATCGACCACCCTTGCCGTTCCATCGGCATGACCCAGGCGGAGTGAACCATGAGCGAGCATTTTTCTACGTATCTCCCTGCGCAACAAGGCACTCCTATCGTTGCCGACCTGGTGAGCGTGATCGTCGCCAACCGCGAATACCTCAGCGAAGTGGATGGCGCGATCGGTGACGGCGACCATGGCATCAACATGGCCAAGGGCTTCGCCCACTGCGGTCGTACCATCGAAGGCCGCCAACTGAGCCTCGCCGAGGCGCTGGATGAGCTGACCCTGAGCCTGATGGAAGGCATCGGCGGCTCCATGGGCCCGCTGTATGGCAGCCTGTTTATCGGCATGGCCGATCAGGTGCGCGGTTGCGAGCAAATCGACGCGACTGCCTTCGCCAGTCTGCTGCGCGGCGGCCTCACCTCGCTGCAGGACATCACCGAAGCCGGGGTCGGCGACAAATGCCTGATGGATACCCTGATTCCGGCCGTCGAAGCCTTCGAGCAGGCCCATGCCCGGGGGGAATCATTCAGCGCGGCACTCGATGCGATGAAAAGCGCTGCATCACAAGGGCGCGATTCCACCCGTGATCTGGTCGCGAAGATAGGCCGGGCGAGCCGCCTCGGCGAACGCTCGCTCGGCGTGCTGGATGCAGGCGCGGTGTCGTGCTGCCTGATACTGACGCAACTGGCGGATTCAGTGCAGTCGAGGCTGAAAGACCGTTAAAGCACCGCACTATCAAAGTTCGAATCGAATCCGCCGCTCGCGGCGCTGTGCTTCCGGCAGCGCCTCGCCGGCCATCCTGCGCGAGGATCTATACAGCAGCAACCCCTCACTGCGCTTGCGCACGCAATCTGGCGGGCTCGTTCTTCTCGGCGTAGTGACGCGCGCGGCGCAAAACATGCTGGGTGGCTCTGCGCGCCTCCTCCTTGTTGAGTTCGACATGCGCTTCCAGCAATTGCTGGGCGTGTTGCGGCCGACGTTGCAGTAGGGCCTTCAGAATGCTGCCATGTTCTTCGTATGTTGCATCGACTCTGGAGGCGCTGAACTCAAGACGCCGGATGGTTCGGGTCTTCTCGGTGATCTCGTAATGCAGCCTGGCCATTTCCCGATTACCCACTGCCTCGACCAACGCGCAATGAAAGCGTTCGCCCAGCCCGGCGAGGATATCGGTGTCTCTCAAACGCTCGCTTTTCGGCACCAGCCAGGTGCGTATGAGTTCGTCGATCAGCGGCTCGACACTCAGGTCCATCAAACCCAGCCTGGCGAGCGCCGTCAGCTCGAGCACCACGCGAACGTCATACAGCTCCTCGAAGTGACGAGGATCGAAGGGCCGCACCTGCCAGCCGCTTCGGTAATAAACCTCCACATAGCCTTCCTGCTCCAGCCGGAACAATGCCTGCCTGACCGGTGTACGGCTGGCTTGAACACGCTCGGCCACTTCACCTTCAGTAAATCGTTCGCCGGGTAATAGACGAAACTCGGAAATATCTTCTTTGAGCAGGGCGTAAATCCGCTCGGACATGGTTTCCGAGCGCTCTTTCAATTTTTTGGCGCATGCTGTCTGCATTGATGATTCGTCCTTGTAATCCAGTTACTTAACCTTGGCGCAGATGATCTGCGGTATTGCCGGACATCCACCAGCGTGGGAAATCTGCAATCCCGTTAATCACCGCATCCACGTTTTGCCGATGGGCCTCGAATAGCGTCGGGTCATATTTTCCGGTACGCACCAACAGGCTGCTGGCACCGACGGCTTTCGCCCCTGCGCAGTCAGTCAGAACGTCGTCGCCCACCACCAGAGTGCGGCTGGCGCTGGTATCGAGTTTGCGCAAGGCAGCCTCGAAAAACATCGGTGACGGTTTGCCCATGATCAAGGCCTGTACCTGTGCTGCGGCCTCAAGCCCGACGATGAAGGCGCCGCAATCGAGGCGCTCCCCGTCACGATCGAACCAGAACAGGTTTTTTTGCAGCGCAATGAGACGAGCACCGCCTCGCAACATACGGAAACAGCGATTCAGCGTGGCGTAGTCGAAGGCTTCGCCGATATCGCTGATGACCACTACGTCCGGGGTCGTATCCTCTGTAACGATGCCGCTGAACGCCGGCCGTATCGAATCGGGGACCAGCAGATGGCACTTGAGGTGCGGATGTTGCTGCAGATAGCCCAGACACGCCGTGGTGGCGGTCTGGATTTCGTCGGGGACGACCTCGATTCCGGCGTGGCAAAGCTCCTCTGCCAGCGCCTCCGGCATCTTCGCCGTGGTGTTGGTCAGCAATTGCAGCCTTAACCCCTGCGAGCGCGCGAAGCTCAATGCATCGGCTGCGCCCGGCAGAGGCTGTCCCTTGAGCATGAGTGTGCCGTCAATATCGAAAAGCAGGCTGTCGAAGCGCATGGATAAGCTCCCTGTGGCTGAAAGTATCGAGTCAGGTGTCAGATTGTGGCTGTGAGCCACTGGCGAATCGCAGGCAATGTCATTTCAGCGTCGGCAGGCCGTGGCAACGGCGTGCTGCTGGCGTCCAGCAACACGCCACGCAACCACGTGTCATTGGCGCATACCGTGTGATCGCCACCTTTTCGGCTGAGGCGAACGGCGTGTGCTGAACGAGCGGCCAGCAGTCGCGTGCCTCGCGGGGCCTGCCAGTAGCAGCAGCCCGTCCAGCCTTCAGCAAAGACCTGCCCGCCGGCGCACTCGAACATCGTCCACTCATCTCGAAACGGCTCTGCGAGGCTTTTGCGCCAGGCGTCGGTCACTGAGCCAGGGTTGTGTCCGGACAGCGCCAGTCGTCCGGTGTTGAACAGCACCAGACCGTTGTCGGCCGGATGAAAGAGCGCCGCGCTTTTGTGCATATCCGGCACGCCTGATGCGTCATAGACCAGCCAGCCCTGCTGCTCGAAAAAACTGTTGGGGTACAGATCGTGATGGACAGGTGCCATGCCGTGATCCGAGTGAGCGACGCAGCGTACTTCGCCACCCGCGGCGTCGACGCAGCGCAGGATCAGCTCATCGACCCACCCCGCTATCTCGTCGAACAGGCGTTGTCCAACCGCCTGCATCAATTCGCTGGCCCAGTCTGGCGCGAGGTACTTGAGCAAATGATGTGACAGCAGATCCACCACCGGGTAATAACCGACGACACGCTGTGCATCACCGGCCCTGACTGCGCCGACAATGTCGTCGCAAAAGCTTTCATGCATCTCGCGCATCAGTTCCAGCAGCAGCCATTCCGCAGCGCCCTGCCCGCCCTCATCCAGCCGCTTGCCCAGCTGTCCGGTGCGGTACAGCACCGTCAGGTCATTGGCCACGTAAGCCTTGCCGGTGTCGCCCTGCAGATCAAGCGCCTGGACCTCGCGGTAACCGAAGCTGATCACACAGATGCGTTTTTCGATGTGCACCGCGCGCAGTGCAATCGCCTTGCACACATTGCCAGGGGCCTGCCGCGACAACGGCACGTGCACCGTTCTGCCCAGCGACAATCGGCATGCAGCACGGCCATGGTCCTCTGGCCAGTCCAGCACCGCACCGTCCTGTTGAAGACTGACCCTGGCAAGCACATCCAGGGCCTCGATACGCAGGCAGCCACCGTTTTCGATGACCTCGGGACGCAGCGAAAAACCCTGATAGACGCAGCTTTGCCCAAGCAATGCGTCACCCAGCCTGTCGGGCTGCACAAAGGGCACGGCACACAGGCGGAAAGTGATGCCCTGGCGCGCCCATTCATCCCAGACCATATCGATGTGGCGCGGCCAGACCTCAAAGGCATCCGTCACCGCCAGGCAGTCCTGCGGCGTTGGCGCAGGCACGAGATAGCCCGTCAAACCGTGCTCGCTGACCGGTGCGCCGCTGAAGATCGACAACAGCGAGGGCGGGGTCTGGCAATTGGGCGACAGTGGCAGCAAGGGGTAACACGGCCACTGCGCCGAGGGCCGTTCAGGCTGTCGTGCCCGGTAACGCTTGACCAGCTCCCACGACAACCCGTCGATCAACAGCCATACCAATGGATCAGCGCCCTTCATGAAGCGATCCGGCGTTGAGAGTCGTCCAACGCCCACCGGGCCACCACGGCAACACGCTGCTTCAACTGTTCCAGAGAACCGCTGTTGGGCAGTACATAATCCGCTTCGATCCGGCGCATCTGCAGATCCAGTGGGCTGTTTTCCACCACACTGATGTCGCCTCGCTGCCCCAGACGCGTTTGTCTCACGGATGAATCGGCAAGCACCTTGATCACCTGAAAGCCTTGCGCCTGAAGGTACGGCCAGTCGACCGTGTCGTCGCGCAGGTCATCATTGATGACCACCTGCGCGCAGCACCGGGCCAATCGTCGGGCGAAGTTCGTGACCAGCGACTGACTGTCCAGATCCCTCAGCTCGCGTGCGATGCACTCCAGCAAACGCTGATTCTGGCTGCCGTTCGCCACTTGCACCCCGGCCTGCTCATAGAACATGCCTTGTAATTCGTACAAGGGCTGGGCGAGCTTGATGACCTCGACCGACAGCCCTGCCGTTTCAAAATACTCACGCAGCAAATCGGCGGTTGTACTCTTCCCGGAACCGCTGGGGGCCACCAGTGCCAGACGCAATTGGGTAGCGTGGTTCATAGGATCTCCTTATCAGGCGCTGATCAGCTCGCGCGCCACACCCACACGGCTTTGCCACTGCACACCGAGCAGCCCACGGACGATCTGCGGCGGTACGCTGTCGGTCAGCGAACCGGCATCCAGCAAGCCGTGCCAGGTCGAGGTAACGAAACGATGCGGCCACTCGAAGAGTGTGGGTGAGTGAATCTGTTCCAGAATCGCATCGCGGCCCATTGCATCGACCCGCAATTTGCCCCGCGCCGCCACGTTGGGCAGGATGACGGTCTCCAGCCAGCCACAGCCTTCCGGGCTGGCCTTGAGTGCGGCGCGCATGGCTTCGGGTTTGCACAGGCGTTTTTCGGTATGCGCGATCGACAGATCATCGGCCACCGCTGCCAGATCGAGTCGCTTTGCCAGTTCTGGATGTGTACGTAATGTGCCGACACCGACATGGGGATAATCCGGCCAGCCGCGGGCACGAATCCGACCGTCGACGCTGTCCAGCAACAGCTTGTCCCCGGAGAAGTACAGGTACTCGTCGGACAGCACCAGGTCGAGCATGGTGGTGGTCTTGCCTGCCCCTTTGGCACCGCCGATGGCAACGATTCCGCCGTCCGGTGCGACCACCGCCGAGGCATGCATGATCACACTGCCTTTGGCCTGCTCGACCAGCAGCCCGTAATAACGCACCAGCTCGATCAAGTGGATGAAGGCATTTTCGTCGCCATGGAAACCAACCGTGTGACGCGCCCGATCAATCCGGTAACCGACCCGTGTCTCGGCATCCCAGGCGTAGTCCAGCCCCGTCTCCGGGTCATGGCCACGCAATACCCGCAGGGTAAAGCCGGGGGCGTAGGTTTCACGGATGATGTCGGGCGTCACGCAGAGGCTCATCCACTCCGGGTTGAATGCCGCGCTGTCGTGCAGCCGAACCCTCAGGTCGACGGTGGTCCGGCCGTCGTCGTCCACTTCGGCAAAGTAAGGCGCGAGGAATACCCGCAGCCGCTGGGCCAGTGCCGAGCCGGAGGTCTGATCGTCCAGTTCGAATCGATAGCGTCCATTGCAAAGATAACGGCTCATGAGTGCAGGCTCTCCGGGCTGGTGATGAAGGGTGATGGCGAATGCAGAAAGGCAAAACGATCAGTCAGGGGCCAGCATTCCTGGCGACGTTCGCTCAGAAATGCCTGCAGATGCGCCATCAGCCTGCGCAGATCAGCATTGATCGACTGAGGGTCCAGTGCGCCCCGGCACTTGAGAAAACGCACCTCACCGCGCGTCGTGCTCCCCGCCTGCGAATCGAGCGGCATGCAGGTCTCGAAGGTGATCGCGAAGAGGTTGCCGCTGTCCACGGATTCACACGGGGCACTGAACGCATAACGTCGATACTCGCCAAGCGCCTGCAGCGTGCAGTCAATGTTCATGGCCATGGCCTCCAGCGTCGGGGAGCCCAGCGACAGGTGCCTTACGGTGCCGGACAGGTTGCCCGGCGCGCTGCGAAACAGCTGCACGATGGGTTCATTGACCGCCAGCTTGCGTTTGCGACTGCAGTGCTCGACCCATACATAACCACCGTCTTCCGCCCTTGCGGCGGTTACCTGATGGTCCCAGACCTGAAATTCGTCACCGCACTGGCTGGTGAACGGCGCCATTGCCGGGCTGAAACTGGCGTCGAACCAGGCCTCGCCGAGCATTCGCGCATGGCAATCAGGTGCCAGCTCGAAGGACTCGACGTAGGTCTGTTCGCTGGTGGCGTAGCGACATTCCCAATTGTTGATCGCCAGATGGTTGCGCTCGAACGCATTGCGCAGCGCGATCAACAGGTTTTGCGGGACGGCAGGCTGCTCGATTGCAAGCGGCGGCTGTACAAACAGCGAACGATGCACATCGATGCGATTGAGCAAATGGCTGATGTACACCCGGTCCGCCTGCAAGCGGATGATCGCCAGCGGGATGGCGGCACCGGACAGGTTTTGGCAGCTTTCATCGCCCAGCGCGCCGTGCGAATCCTCAAGGAGCATCGCCCCGTCGGCATCCCAGCGTGCCAGTACCCGGTGGCGGCCTCGCAGGTCAGCGACGGCGGTCAGCTCACCCAGCAACGCCGTGTCCGCGGCAATGGCATACAACGTGTGGTCATCGCTGCCGAACGGCTCCTGATGACGGATTTTCCAGCTACCAAACACAATAGCCGTCTGCGTGGTCGTGGATTGCGACATGCTCATCTCCCCGGCAAAGTGAATTCAGAGCCGACTCGCCTCACGGGCAAAGTCGAGTTTCGAATAGAGATCCTGCTGAAACGGCGGGTGCCGCTCCGCCAGAAAGTCGCGCATCACGTTGGATACGGTTTCAAAGTCTTCCTCCACCTCGCGCAGCGTGTGCAGGGTCCTGCTGCGGCAATATTCGACTTCGACCTGGGCGAACTCCGCACTCCCGTCGACCATGCGGCAGACATCGAAGTACGCCCCGAAACCATTACCGGTCCTCAGCGATTCGAAATTGATGTCGATCCGGGTGCGCCTGAACGGCTTGAGCCGAAGCAGGTTCGCCGAGGTCATCGAGCGGGCGTGAGTTTCGATATCGGCAAACGCCACCGGCTGATCGGTGTTGAAGTCTTCGCGGCGCAATTCCGCGTTCTCGAGAAACCATTTGCGCTTGACTGCCATCAGCCCGTCGGCCTGGGGAATGAACGAGATGTAACCGGTTTCGAGGGGGTCACCCGTCACTTCGAAGATATGCGATTCATAGTCGTAGGTTTGAAAGTCACGGTCGATTTCCAGCACCAGGTCCTTGAAGGCGCCCTCTCCGAATGCCTTGTGCATCGCGGTGGACAACTGCCACATGTCAGGTATCTGAAACGAGGTGAATTTACGTTCCAACTCCATTTCCGGACGCCAGCGCACGTACCAGCAGTCATCACTCAGCATCGGTTGCGAAACGGCGACGCGCGCAGCGGCAGATCGGGCCAAACGTTGCCAGGCCCTCCAGACAGCACGTTCGACCGGTTCGACATCCATCAAGTGCAGGAACAAGGCCCCGGCTTCGCCCTCGTGAACGTAGTGATAAACGCTACATTTATCGGGGTGATGCATCACCGCCAGGGTGGCCATCAGGGCCTGATCGGACGGTCGACGATTGAGCGTCGGATCCAGCATATGCATGCGCGAACGGCTGTCCTGGGTACGCTTGCGCTGCCCGGCATTGAACACCTGAAAGTCGAAGTCTTTCATGGGCATCGGCACATGAGTGTGATGGGCATTGGAAAGCCACTGCGCATGCAACGTACCGCTGGGGATGAACAGGCCGTTGTCCGAGTGACGGGCTCGCGCAGCCTCTGTGTCGACAATGGCGACCAGCGCAGAATCGAGGCTGCCGTTGAGGGTGTGCGGATCGAAAAACAACAGTGAAATATCCGTAGTCATTGTAGCTCCCGTACTTCGTTGACCGCGTGAGGCAGCGCCTTGGGGCTCTGGCTGAAAGTGATCCGTTGTCTGGCAACCCCCTGCTGATAAAGCGCTTCGGACTCCACGGCAGGAATGCCGTGTTCACGCAACAGAATCGAAAGATGGCAAAGCATGGACGCCTGCTCGAAGACAAAACCGCGCGCGAACGGCAGCAATGCCGCCAGCGCCGCATAAGGGCGCGGCGAGACCACAATCGCCTGTCCGTCGTGAACACGCAGTTGCCGCTCAAGCTCTTCCAGTTCGGCACCCAGCGAGCTGGACGAAGGGATCGAATTGATTGAAACAGTGGCCGAGATACTCAGTTCTTCCAGCTGTCGCCCCGCCGTGACCAGCACCACCGGCCCGTCGGCATAACCTGGCGAAATCAGGCGGATTTCCGTTGCGTCCTGCACCTGCACGAACGTCGACAACGGCGAAAAATCGATCAGATGCAACTGCTGCCCTGCCCTTACCCATTCCAGTTGCACCGAGCCCAGCAGCGCGCCAGCTGCATGGGTGATGCTGTGCAGCTGCTGCGCATCGGCGGGCCCACTCGGGTCGTTCGTCGCCAGGCGCGCGCGTTGAGTGCCGGCAATGCCACGATTGATCGCCAGCAAACCTTCCGATGACCACTCACAGGTCGTCGAGCCGTCATCGCACGCCTGGGTGATGAGCCCGGTTTCCCCTTGCAGAAATTCGCGCAGCACGAAACACACCACCCGCTCATCGCTGAGTTCAAGCAGCCGTTCACGCACTGCGCCACGCTCGAGGATCTGCTGGCGCACCTGATCGGAGAAATCCAGTACCACTTGATCGGTCTTGAGCCTGTCCAGCAGTGCCTGGCTCATGGCCGGCTCGAGCAGCCCTTGACGATTGGCCTTTATCAGCAATGCCTGGCCTGCCGAGACGCCGTGGGTTTGTGCGAACAAGGCCAGCGGACGGCGCTTGCTTCGAAAATACTGCGCAAAGGCAGGCAATGGACGGAAATCCGTCAGTGCGTCGTCACTGGCAAGGTAGAGTTCAGCCCACTCCAGCACCGGTTCCAGGCTGCGCGCCTCGCGCAGGCTGGTGACGGGTCTTGCCTGAAGCAGCCAGAGTTGCCCCTCATCCACCGCCCATTCGATGTCGGCAGGCATGCCCAACGCCGCAGATGCCCTGGAGGCCAGCGCCGCCACCTCCAGCAGCAATGCCGTGTGCGGTTCCAGCGCAGGGTCGCAGTCCAGCAATTGCTGGTCACCGATCCGCGCCGACATGCCCTTCTGCACACCGGACACCATCGCTTCGCCCAGCGAGGCGACCGTTTCAATCAGCGTCACGGCCTCACCGGTCAGCGGATCGTGGCTGAACGCGACGCCTGCGAAGCGAGCCTTGACCATGCGCTGCATGATCACCGTCATTTCGACCGGTGTTTCCAGCATCGACGCCCGCAAGCGTTCCAGGATGGCCTGACGGGAAACCCCGGAGCGCCAGACATCCAGAATCGCCGCCTTGAGCGCCGGCAACCCTTTGACCGACAGATGCGTGCTGAAAATTCCGGCGAAACTGTGCTGGTTGCCATCCTCGATATTCGCCGAAGAGCGCACGGCAAGTTCGCTGTCGGCATCAAAGCCTGCCTGCCCGAGCAATGCCTGAAGATGGCTGTCGGCGGCGTCACTCCATTCGAACTCGGCCAGCCGGGCGATTCTGTCCATGTGCTCGTCAAGGAAGGCACCAGCGGTGATGCGCACGGTTTTCAGCGTGTCCTCAATGGCCTGTTTGCGGCTGGCAAAGTCCTGCCATAACACGCGGTAATCAGCATCTTGCAGAGCGCTCAGGGCGGGCACCGGCAGATCACCGGCAAGGTGTTTCAAGGTCGAGTATTTACTGGACACGACGGCCTCCTGCTATCAGTGGAATATCGGTGGCCATTCGACCGGACCTGGCCGCCAGCGCATCGGGCGCGGCATCGAGCTCTTCCTGGGCTGCAGCAGCGGGGAATGGCGCAAGGTTGGGCACCAGCGGCTGCGGGCGCGGCGTCTTCTCGAAATCCATGAAAATCCGTGACGCGAAGGCCTCGGTCGCGCCCTGGTATTTTCCGGAATACAGCTCGATATCGCCCTTGACGTTCCAGAACATCATTTGACCGATGTTCATGCCGGGGTAAACCCGTATGCGGTTGAGCGCATACAGCTGCAAGGTCCAGCGCCCGACGAAGCCGATGTCGCCCAGCGGCGCCGACAGGTTAATGAACATGCCCAGCCTGGCGATCGAAGAACGAGCCGCATACGTCGGTACGAAATGGGTGCTGCCCATGGTTTCTATGGTCGAGGCCAGATACAGCTTCATGGGCTGCAATTCAAAGCCTTCCGGACCGATTTCGATGGTTCGCGTCGACGCCTCGGCGCGCACATCGATCACATCGTCTTCGTAGACCTTCATCTGGTCATGCAAGCGGAAGTTGTAGCTGTTGGGATTGACGTTCTCATGGGAAAACGGACTGATGACGATTTCACCCGAACGCACGCGATTTTCGATTTCACTACCGGTCAATATCATGGTCAATCCAGAATGATTTTCGAGGGAACGGTGCTCTTGGAGCCCAAGTAGCGTCCCGCGTAGCAGGTGGTCATGCCGAAGTTCGCCCAGAAGCAGACCTTGGCCACTTTGGTGCCGGCATAGACCCGCACCGGTTGAGTCACAACGATTTCCAGCGTCCAGCTGATGGCCGCCCCGGTATGACCGAGCGGCGCACTGGTCTGGATGAAAACGCCACAGGACGCCGTGGACACATTGGCGTAAAGCTCGCTGGCAAAATCGATACCGCCGATCTGCTCGGCAGTGGCGCCCAGGTAAAAACGGTTGGGGTACAGCACGAAGCCTTCGGGCGGAATATGGTGCTCGACCACCTCCAGCTCACCGTGAGGATCGATGCGGTCGCTGCGGTACTCCAGAAGCAGATCCGCCAGGTGACAGCCGTACGAGTTGACCTCGACATGGGCGGGGTCGAAAGGCTCGATGACGACACTGCCGACCTCGCGCATCTTCACTATTTCAGAACCGGTCAGCATCATGGGTTCAAGCCTCCTGATCCAGAGAGGCCACGGCACGCGCTCGGCCGTTGGCACCATACAATTCAGCGCGCATGCTGCGTTCCCCCAAGAGATAGCCCTGAGTGCAGCAGGCGGCAGCCGAGCCAGGCAGGCGTTGCGCCAGGCGTCGAGACAAGGTGCCCAGGCGATAGCTGGGTATCTGTTGAAAGAGGTGGTGCTCCCAGTGCCTATTGATATTGCACGGCGCGAACAGCCCTCGTTCCAGCCAGCCGGGGCTGACACTGCGTGCATCGCGCTTCACACTCCGGGTCGAAAGCCCTGCGTGCTCCGACAGGCTGCGAATGCGCAGAATCGGCGGCAGAAAGAACACCAGGGGCGCCAGCCAGTAGAACAGCACGCCCGGCCAGGCCTGCAACGCCGTGATAAGCAGTGCGGCGCAGGCATAAAAGGCCATTGCCTGATAGCGCTCGATGCGGGTCGACGGCACGCGGTGAGTGAACAGTCCGATCACGCTGAAGCTGTCCATCGTGCGTAGCGATTGCAGGGTCGACAGCCCACTGATGTCGCGCAGCAGCGCCTGCCAGAACAACCCGGAACTGGCGGGTGCGAAGGCATCGGCATAGTCCGGATCGTCCGGCGTGTTGAGGTGCTTGTGGTGGGCAATGTGGTGAGCCCGGTAGCGTGACGTGCTCAACGTCAGAGGAAACGTCAGGAACACGTTGGAGATCAGATCGTTGCGCCGCTTGTCACGACTGATCAGCAAATGCGCCGCATCGTGCATGAGTACCAGCAACGCGTGCTGTCGCGTCGCAATGACGACTACTGCGATCAGACACACCAGCGTCGAGTCGCTGACTTCAGCCAACGTGACTGCGGAGGCGATCACCGCCCACTGCACGCCTATCTGCAATGCCTGCCGCCAGTGGCTGAGTTGCTTGAGATCCGAGGTCAGTGACAGGTTATCGCGTGCCAACGTGGCGCGCTCGGAGCGTCGGTCGTAAGCGCCACTGTCCATCGTGTCGAGTTCGATTGTGTCTGCCATGTTCCATCTCCCGTTCAATCGTTGAAAGGGCCTGCTAACCGTGCATTGCCGCCGATTTCGCGACAAGCTTGTCCAGGCTGAGCCGCGCGTCGGGCGCATGAGCCAGCCAGTAATCCACCGCTTTGGGTAAAAACACTTCCGCGCCGGGTGCCGGGTTCCGGACGTTCAACGGTGGTCTGACCAGATCGCTTTCGGCGTACACCCCATAGATCTGCAACAGGCGCTCGAAATAGCGGAAATCCCGGGTCGAAATACCTTCGGGCCGCCATGCGACCAGCGAGCGCTTGAGGAATGCCCATTGCCGGCTGCGCAGGATCGGTGCCGGGGTCAAGGGCGCAATACCCGCTTGCTGCCGAGCATGGTCGACGCGCGACTCGATGATGCGGATCACCTGCTCATAAGGCAGGCGTGCATCCCCCGCCGAGGCGACGACCTCACGCGCTTCACCACCGGCCACGCAATGACTGACCAGATGGATCAATTCGTCCACCACCCAATCGATAGGCACCAGATCGAACAGCCCTTGGCGATTGCCGACCAGAAACGGGGGCGCAAAGGCATTGATGAAGCGAATCAGCGGGTACAGGCCGTGAAAACGACTGATTGCACCATCGCTGGTCGCGCCGATGACCAGGCTGCAACTGAACACCGAAATCGGCATCTGCGCGCCGAAGGTCTCACGCAAACCACGCTCAGCCGCGGCCTTGCTTTCCTCGTAGCCGTTGCGATAAGTCCAGCCCTCACAACGGGTGAACGCTGTGGACACGTAAATGAAATGAGGCTTGCGCACCAGCTTCTGAACAAAGCCGCAGAACAGCTGCGCACCTTCGACATTCAACTCGTGCATCTCTTCGAAGGTCTTGTCCCAGGCCACATCGGCAGCCAGATGGACTGCCGTGGCGCACTCGATAGCGGGCAGCGTGGCGGCCAGCGCATTCAGGGACTCGGCGTCTGTAAGGTCGGCGATCTGGCATTCGAGCCGCGAGCGGCTGTGCGCAGGCAAATCCTGCAGGCAGCGACTGGCCGCCTGCGCGGAACGGCACAAGGCGATCACATGCGACGCCGGATGCTGACTGAGCCATTCGCGCACGAACCAGGAGCCCAGCGCACCGCTGGCCCCGGTGATGATCAGTGTCGAGCGCATATCAGCAGCCCCCTGCCGCAACTCGCTGATGACGGCGAGCGAGCAGCTGATTGCGTATCCCGTCCAGCATCTGGATGTTATTGGCGCGAATCGCCCGTTCACCGATCGGGTGCAGGACTTCGGCCAGTGACGGGATGCCCAGGTCGAAGGTGACGTTCAGGTCCACGTGCAAGCCGTCTTCGCGCTGGATCAGCAACCACTCGCCGTACCAGACCTCAAGGTCGCCATCGGTCTGCTTGAACTCGATGCGCTCGTCCGTCACCAGCCAGTCCTGCTCGGTCCAGGTCAGCTCGCTGCCATTGATCAATACGCGCCACGTACTGGAAACATATTCACTCTGCCGGGGGTGAACGATCACCTCCAGCACATCGCTCATGAAGTCGGGATAGCGAGCGAAGTCCGAGAGAATCGGCCAGACCTCGCCAGGCTCGAAATCACCGAGAAGAACACTGGTTGATACATCAGGCATAGGAAATCTCCGTCATTGAATGGAACGATAAGCCGCATCGACGGCATCACAGAAACTGTTGATGCCTTGTTCGAGGTGGTCTCGGGAGATGGTCGCGTCGGGATACACCCGCAGCACGGAGGTTGCGCCCAGGCAGAAAGCCAGCAGTACATTGCGCTGCGCGGCCTCGATCAGGGTCTGCGCCACATAGTTGCTGGAGGTGAATTCCACCCCGATCATCAGGCCGCTGCCACGCACTTCAGCCACGGCGGGACAGTCCTGTAAACGCGCACGCAGAATGCTCATGGCCACCTGCCCCAGCTCGTTGACGCGCTGACAGAAGGCGGGATCGCTGACCACGTCGAGCACAGCGTTGACCACCGCTCCCGCCAGCGCGCTGCCAGCGTAGGAAGAGGCATGCACGACCGGATCACGCGCCGGTGCCCCGAAACGGCTGCTGTCATAAATGGCGGCGGCCACCGGAAACACACCACCGCCCAGGGTTTTGCCGAACACAACGATGTCGGCAGGCGCGCCGCAGATCAGCGATCCGCTGCGCCCCAGACCGGACTGAATCTCGTCGTGGATCATGAACGCGCCATGTTCGTGACACAGACCGGCAAGTTCGCCCAGAAAATCCAGGTCGACCGGCCTGATTCCGCCCTCTCCCTGAACCGGCTCGGCGATTACTGCGGCAATATCGCCCTCTGCCAGCGCCTGGCGTGCAGCAGCAAGATCACCGGCAGCAATGAACACGACATCTTCGGCGTGCATCAGCGCAGCGTGCCCGCGATAGCCATAACTGACCGCAAGCGCACCACTGGTCCGGCCATGGTAGGCGTGGGTCAAGGCGATGACTCGCCGCCGGCCGGTCTGCATGCGTACCAGCTTGAGGGCTGCTTCAATGACCTCCGAACCGCTGTTGCCGTAAAGCACACCGTTGCCCGGACGGCCGACACACGTCACGAGCCGCTCGGCGGCGCTCAGACTGGATTCGTTGGCCAGTATCCGGCTGGAAAGACCCAGTGATGCGACCTGTCGCGTCAGCGCAGCCACGACTTGAGGGTGCCGATGGCCCAGCAGGTGCAACCCGAAGGAGCCGAAGTCCAGCCAGCGGCGGCCGGTGTCATCGGTTATCCACGAACCTTCGGCCGAGTGCTCGGCTGCGGTAAGCCCGGCCATGCGCAACATAAGGCCTTGTTCACGGCCAAACACCGCACCGTAGCGTTCGACGAATGATGATTTGCGCGCAGGCACGCTCGCCGGCGCACTCATGACATGACTGTTCATAGAGACCTCATCAAAGGTGCCAGAAAGGCAGCATCGCCACCTGCCAGGCGGCAGGAGCGGTCCCAGTCGCGCAGGGTTCGCAAAACCTGACCTTGAGTGCCCGGCAGCAAGGGGTTGAACAATTTCCCGGGAAAGGCTTCCAGCAGTTCCTTGAACAGTTCGATCAGTCGCTCTGCTTCATGGTCTTGACCTGCAGCACTGTCAGCGGGAACGCCAAGCCATTCGACGGCGACGGGGCCTGTGTGGGCAATGACATCGGTCAGGCCATACTCGCTGAACAGCGCGAACTGGTGCAGCTCGTTCGGGGTATCGGCACCGGCGAGTCGGCAGTCGATGTCGACCATCAGTTCCGCCAGCTTGATTCTCAGCGCATCCACCACCAGCGGCTCGTCCGCCGCGCCTTCGAGGTCTTCCAGATACGCCTCAAGCTCGGTCATGAGCAACCAGGCCACCGATATCAGCTTTTGCGTGTAGGGGCCCGCCGGATATACGTAGCCGCCAGCGAGCCGGGGAAACCACTGGCGAACGGCTTGTGTGCTGGCAATCATGCGTGTGCTCCCTGCATCGGGTGTTGGTCCTTGAGTGAGAAACTGACCAGCCCGGCCCGTGCGGCGCGCAGAAAACACGCAGCCACTTCCCGGGATTGCTCGGCCAGATCGATCGGGCGGGTGCTGGGCAATTCCGGCACGTCCAGATGCGTCAACAGGGTCGCCTGCTGGTTATCGGTGAGCACGAAGTCGACCCCCGGCAAAAACCTGCTGGCGGCGGAGCGCTCGATACCCGGCTTCAGCTCGGCGTAGGCGGCCTCGCAGGCGAACGTCTGCTCGGCGAGTTGAGTCAATTCACACAAGTGCATGAGGTCTGCGCCCTGCAACCCATTGCCGCAGGCCGGATAGGCGCGTTGCCATAGCTGCCCGATAGCACGGGCAAGGCCGTCGTCGGTGAGCATGCCGTGCCTGTTGAGCGCGCGGTCCCAGCGCAACAGCGTCCACTTGCGATTGGAATTGACCCAGCCGTGGCTGGCCAGCGTCGCGTTCATCAGAAACAGTGCGGCGTTGCAGGCATAGGCGGCGGCCGCGCGGTATTCGCCACTGCGCCAGGCCAGCACCGAGAAGCAGGCACTTTGGCGAAAGTCATCGAACGCTGCTGCAGACCAGATCGAGCTCAGGTCCTTCTGACTGTCCAGATAAGGCAGCGACTGATCGGTCGACACCGCGCAGACCAGACGCTCCAGGTACTTTCGCGATACCGCCTGCTGCTTGTCCCACTGCTTGAACGCAACGAGTTTCTGGGCGGTGCTTTTGTGCGCGTCCGTCGCCAGTTGGGAGAACGCGTTTTGAACTTCTTCGCGGGCAAAGGCCACCACTTCCATATGGTGTTCATTGTGGTAAATCTGCGAAGCCATCGATTGATCGGACTGCCGACCATCGGTCACACATATCAGGTCTATATCGCTGGCCGCATTAGCGATGCCATGTACTGGAGAGCTGCTAATTAGAGCCAGTTGCGCATCGGCATACTGGCGTTTTACAACCTCTTCCAGTTCGGAAAAAGCAAGTTGGCGTGTGGCCAAAAACTGCTGGGCGTTGCCTGAATAAAAAGCACGAAAGTCCATGTACACCTTCCACTCGATAACGGTGACTTCATTGGGGTCGCTATTCGGCTTGCCGAACAACCCCCTGCCTGATCCATGACCATGAATTACTTTGTCGTCGTTAACGCGAGCGCTGACGCAATGGAACAAGCCCCATTACTTCACGATGGGGTACCAGCAAGTGGCGTGCCACCGCTATTGATCATCGCGTATTGGCAAAGTGTCAGATAATCGCCAACCGGTTCTGAAGCATTACCGACCAATCGCCAAGCCGTTAAATCCAATCACTTTTTTGCGATCAGACAGTGAATATGACAACTTTAATATATGTATTAAATTATTTATAAACCACTTTTATAAGTAGCAAAGTGCTACCTATGTTTATTATTTAAGTGCCCACAATCAACTGCACCACACCGATTCGAACACTTCGAAATCGCCCTGTTTTGGTGGATCATCTTGTATACATGTTTATTGAACGGCGCTCATTAAGTTGTTCAGCCTCTCGATAAAGTGGTGGCACGAAGCTTGCTCGAAACTTGCCCACACTTCTAAATCAGGGGCGTTCAACGTGGACAGACTCTTTGCACAATTAGCCGATGACACCAACGACACCTTCTATACCGTTGACCCGCACTGGATCACCCGGAATGCGCAACAATTCAGCGGCTGTTTTCCAGGTACCGTGCTATATGCAATGAAGGCCAATCCACTCGTGCAAGTGCTTGAAGCCTTGAGCCAGGGCGGTATCAATCATTTTGACGTGGCGTCGCTTGCAGAGGTGCAGACGGTGCACAACACACTGCCCGACGCAGTTCAATACCTGATGAATCCAGTGAAATCCCGCCACTGCCTGCACGAGGCCTACTATCGACATGGCGTACGTTCATTTGTACTCGACAGTGAGGAGGAACTCTTGAAGCTGCGGGACGTACTGCCCGAGCGCGACAGCACGATCAACCTGTTCGTACGCTACGCGCCCTCCGAGTCGACGGCGGTTTACGATCTTAGAGGCAAATTCGGGGCAAGTCCGGCGTTGGCGACGCAACTGGTGCATCAAGTGGCGGCCAGCACTGACTGGTCACTCGGGCTTTCCTTCCATGTCGGCTCACAAGCCATTGAAGACGGCCCGTGGCTCGCGGCCCTCGATGACGCCGACGCCATCGTTCGCGACACCGCCCAGCATGTCAGGCATCTGGATATCGGTGGCGGGTTTCCGGGCAATTACCTGAACTCCATGGGTAACACGCCGGACCTGGTTGGCAGGGTCTGCGAGCACATTCAGACTAGCCCGACATTGAAGGAACTGAACCTGATCTGTGAAGCGGGTCGTGGCCTGGTGTACGGCGGCATGTCGCTGTTTGCACGGGTGCTTTCAAGACGCGAGCACAGTATTTTCTGTGGTGCCGGCATTTTTGGCGGCTTGCTCTCCGCCCAGCAGTGGCTGCAATTTCCCGCACGCGTGTGGCGAGACGCGGCCCCTTACAGCGGTGCAGCGGAACACACCTTCAATATCTTTGGCCCCACCTGCGACAGTATGGATCGCCTGGCCTTCCCCTACTCGCTCGCCAGCGATATCAGGGAAGGCGACTGGCTGGAGTTCCAATCGACCGGCGCTTACTCGGTGTCCTTACGTACGCCGTTCAACGGATTTTACGCCGACCGCATCATCTCTCTTCCTTCCTGAATGCCTGAAAAGCGATCTGCCGCCATGCTCATAAAAGCCTACCTATTCCTGCTTGCAGGCATCGTCGCCGAAACTGTAGCGACTATTGCACTCAAAGAAAGCAACGGCTTCACCCGCTGGGTTCCGGTCATTGCCTCGATAGCAGGCTATGGCCTTGGCATCGTGTGTCTGGGGTATGCACAAAAAGACTTGCCCATGTCACTGATCACGTCCATGTGGTCAGGCCTGGGCATTACCCTGATCACCGTCATTGCAGCGTTTCGCTACCAGCAGGTGCCCACGCTGATGGCCATCGGCGGTATCAGCCTGATCATCGCGGGCATCATTCTGGTCAATCTGGCCAAGGAGCAGGCGACCTGACAGCCTGCGCTGTCAGGGTCATCCCGGGTCAGGCGAAGTCAAAAGGCCCTTCGAAACGGCCTATCGGCACCCAATGGGTGATCAGGCCCGTGTCGGCTTTCCAGTGATGCAGCAGCAATGCAGGCGGTTCGACATAAGAGGCGTCGACAGCCTCGGGGTGCAGTCGCAAGGCGATGGCCGTCGTCGTGCTCGGCGCCGTACACATCAGCGTCCCGCCGAAGCGCAGTTGCATGAAGCGATGAATATGCCCGCAGACGATGCGCTCGATGGCCGGGTATCTGCAGACCACCTCCGCCAGCCGCTCGCCCCTTTCACAACGGTACGCATCGATGTAGGGGATGCCGCTGGAAAACGGTGGCTGATGCATCATGATCAGCGTTGGTTTGTCCGGCTCCAGCGCCAGTGTGCGATCCAGCCACTGGGTCGCAGTGTCGGTCATATCGCCGTGATGCTGCTCCGGCACGCTGATATCCAGACCAATGATGCGCACCGGCGCAGGACCTGAGTAGACGAAGCTGCAATCCTGATCATCGATGAAGTAATCGTGCTCGGGAAAGGCGTCGCGCAGGTTCTGCCGATGATCATGGTTGCCCGGTATCATCAGCAGTTTTTGCCGCAGCGGCTGCAGCAACTCCCGGGCCATCGCGTACTCTTCGGGCCGCCCCTCGTCCACAAGATCACCACTGAACACAATCAGATCGGGCGGTGGGTCTAGGGCATTTATCGTGTCGACGGCGGCGGCCAGCATGGCATTGGAGTCCACCACGCCTTGATAGAGTTGCCCTCTGGGCCGTACATGTGTGTCCGAAATGTGTGCTATCAGCATTCCATTACCTCAATCGTGTCCGGGTCGCTTGTTCACTGACGCAGTGAACCTGCAACGACCGGGCCAGATTGCACCTCAAGCACTGGGCCTGGCCGCTGCCACCCTCACGCCTCGGGAAACACCGGCTCCCCCAGGTTGAGCATGAGCCGGTTGGCCCAGGCAAATATCGAGATGGCGTGAATCAGGTCCAGCACCTGTGTCTCGTCCAGCCCCTGTTCGTATAGCGCCTGGACATGCCCGGTGTTGAGCGAAGCCGGTTCAAGCGTCAGGTCGATGGCGAACTGCACGATCGCTTTCTCACGCGCCGTGGTACCTGCCGTTGCGGGGTCGGCAAACACCTGGGCGATGACGTCATTGCGCTTGGCCAGTTGTTCGAAGCGCTGCGCATGCACCGACGCGCAATACACGCAGCGATTGATGCGCGACACTACCGTGCTTGCCAGCTCTCGCTCGGCGCGCGACAGGCCGCCGGGTGCGTACATGATTGCGTTGAACGCCTGAGAGCGCTGGCGAAGAATGTCCGGATGATGGGCCAGTGTCAGGTAGTAATCCGAGGTCTTGGCTTGCGGGTGGCTTTCTTCAAGCACAGCGACCTGCTCGGCGCTCGCGCTGTCGAGGTCCACGGTGGGCAACCAGGCTTTCCAGCCCAGCACCTGATTGGTGAAACCTTCAATTTCTATGAGTTCGCTCATCAGGCCGCTCCGGCAGACTTTAAAGCACCCAGCCCTGCGGCCAGACGCACCTGGTAGGACAGAAAAGCGATCAGTTGTGCCAGTACCACAATTTCAGCGGTGCTCAGCCCCTGATGTTGTAGCGCCTGCAATGCGCTTTGATCGCCGTGTACCGGAGACTCGATCAAGGTCCTGGTAAAGCGCAGGATCGCCGCCAGGCGTTGATCCTCCAGCAGATCGATTTGGCTGGCGTCCACATCGGCCAGCACGTTAGCCTCGGCGCCTGCCGTCTGCAACTGCGACAGGTAATACCCGCTCAGAGTCGGCTGCGCGCTCAGCAGCGTTGCGTAATACGCCACCCAAAGGCGTTCGCTCAGTGACAGGTTGTGTGCCAGTGCCGGGTCGAAAAACAAGTCCTGACTGCCCTGGGTTGCCAGGGCCACCTTGTCCCGCGCATGACGAACCGCGTGCAGCGGACTGCCGGGTGCAATGCCCAACAGGCTATCGAGGGTGTCCGGAGTCGTTGAATGTTCAGTGGTCGATGTCATGACAGGTCCTGCAATGCTGTGGTTGCATTCGCGCAGCCGCTGGCAAAAGCGGCGCGTTCATGAAAGAGAATCAAGGCCGCTCGGTGACCATGGTCGCTGCAGTGCGGTCGCTGACCAGCGGCTCGACCTTGAGGCCTTTGCGCGCTGCCCAGATGTTCTGGTAATGGAACAGCGGGATGATGCCGACGTCGTCACTGACAATCTGCACCGAGTCCTGGAGAATCTTGCGGCGCTTGGCCTCGTCGAACTCAGCGGTCGAATCAGCCAGGGCCTTGTCCACCAGCGGATTGCTGTAATGCCCCCAGTTGGAAGCGCCCTGCCCTTTGCTGCTGTCGACCGTGGTCAGAATGTTGGTCAGGGCATACGCCGCCTCGCCGGTGCCATTGCCCCAGGCAATCACGCTGATCGCCAGTTCATTCTTGTTGGCCTTGCCCGCGTACACCGCCCACGGCAATACCTCCAGCTGAACCTTGACGCCGATCCGTGTCCAGAACTGCGCCACCGCCTGCATGACCTCCGGTGCCTGCGGATAACGGTCGCCTGGCACATGCACAGTCAGTTGGAAGCCTTCGGGAAAGCCTGCCTGCGCCAGCAGATCCTTGGCCTGCTTGACGTCATAGGGAATGTTCTTGATCTGCGGGTTGTAACCGAACGTATTGGCCGGCATCCATTGATTGGCTTCGGTGACGGTGCCCTGCATGATGCGTTCGTTGATGGCCGGGCGGTTGATGGCCAGGGACAGCGCCTTGCGCACCCGCACATCCAGCAGCGGGTTTTCGGCCAGCGGCTTGCCTGCATTGTCACGAATGAACTCGTTCGGCCCGGCACGGAAACTCGGCTGAATGATCAGCGCACGCAGCCCCTGATAGGCGAAGACATTGACGTTCGGCGTTTTGCGCAGGCGCTCCACATCAGTAGGCGATACCTTGTCGATCACGTCGACATCGCCCGCCAGCAAGGCTGCAGTACGGTTGGCGGCGTTGGCGATGAAACGGAAATCAACCTTGTCCCAGGTCGGTTTGCCACCCCAGTAACTGTCATTGCGAGCGAATATCGTGCGATCACCCGGCACGAACGAGACAAACCGGTAAGGTCCGGTGCCAATCATCGCCTTGCCCGAGTTGTAATCGGCGCTGCTGGCTGCCGCACCGGCGTGGCGACTGACGATATAGATCGAATCGACGTCCGGCAGCAGGTTGGCATTGGGCGAACGGGTCTTGATGATCAGTGTGTGATCGTCCTTGGCCTTGACCGATTCCACGGTACGCATGGCCCCTGCGTAAGAGGCCACGCTGCCGGGTACGTTTCGCGCGCGCTTGAAGGAGAAGACCAGATCATCGGCGGTCAGCGGCGTGCCATCCTGCCATTTGACGTCATCACGCAGGGCGAACTCCCAGGTGGTGTCGTCCACGACCTTCCAGCTCTTGGCCAAGCCTGGCAGGGTCTTGTCATCACGGCGGCTGACCAGCGATTCGAAGGCATGCAACGCTACCGAACGGTCTCCGGCATAGTTATTGAGCTGTGGATCGAGAGACGAGACCGGGTCGGCATAGCCGATGCGCAAGTCCTGTGCCGTGACACTGCCGGCGGCCAGCAGCAGGGCCGACGCTAACAAAGAACGAACGAGTGGTTTCATGGGTGATTCCTTGTACGCAATGGCAGAAGGTGACGGGTTTGAAGTGCCCGTTCAGCGTTGGTCATTCAGGTGACAGGCGCTCTGGTGATTCGGCGAAACCTCCCGCAGCGCTGGAACTTCCTCGCGACAGCGCGCCATGGCGTGCGGGCAGCGAGGGTGGAAATGACACCCGGCAGGCGGGTTAAGCGGGCTGGGGATTTCCCCTTGGATCGCGTCATAACGGGTACTGCGAATATCGAAGCGCGGGATCTGCGCCAGCAAAGCCTGGGTGTACGGGTGATTGGCCCGCGCGAACAGGTCATCGACCGATGCTGTCTCGACCACACGACCCAGGTACATCACGATGACGCGGTCGCAGAGGTGCTCGACGACGCCCAGGTCATGGCTGATAAACAGATAGGTCAGGCCCAGTTCGTCGCGCAGGTCCATGAACAGATTGAGGATCTGCGCCTGAATCGACACGTCCAGCGCTGCCACCGACTCGTCGCACACCAGCAGTTCCGGTTGCACCGCCAGCGCACGGGCAATCCCGATGCGCTGACGCTGGCCACCGCTGAACTGATGCGGATAGCGCTGACGCAATTGCGGGCTGAGCCCGGCACGCTGCAATTGCGCACTGACGTAATCATCTGCGCCCTTGCGGTCGGTCAGGCCGTGCAACAGTGCACCTTCGCCGACGATCCGGTCGACCCGCATGCGCGGATTCAAACTCGATGATGGGTCCTGAAAAATCATCTGCACTTTCAGGCGCAGCGCCTTGCGCTCCTGCGGGGTCAGGCCCTCCAGCGGTTTGCCGTCCACCAGTGTAGTGCCTGAAGAGACCGGCAGCAGACCGGCAACCATGCGCCCCAGGGTCGATTTGCCACAGCCTGACTCGCCCACCAGCCCGACCACTTCACCGCGCATGATGCGCAGATCGACACGATCCACCGCATGGGTCAGCGGTTTTGCACGGGTAAGGTGCAGCCGTTGCAGGAGCCCCTGAAGGGAGCGCTTATCCACGGCTTTGCCGAAGGTCTTGCTGACCTGATGCAGCTCGATGAGGGGAATCTGATCACTGGGCATCGGCCGCTCCTGGGTGAAAACAGCGAACCATCTGGCCCGGTCGTGCCTCCTGGGGTTGAGGCTCCTGCGCACAAACCTGCGAGGCTCTGGGGCAACGCGCCGCGAAAGCACAACCGACCGGCATCGACAGCAGGTCGGGTGCCATGCCCGGGATCTGCCGCAGGCGCTGACCGCGCTGGTTGCGACTTGGCAGGCTGTCGATCAGCCCTTGTGTGTAGGGGTGTTGCGGGCGATCCAGTACATCGGCGACCGAACCCTGCTCGACGATGCGTCCGGCGTACATCACCGCAACATCGTCAGCCAGCCCCGCGATCACGGAAAGATCATGGGTGATCCAGATCAGCGAGGTGCCATGCTCGCGCACCAGCTTCTGCACTTCACTGAGAATCTGCGCCTGAATGGTCACATCCAGCGCCGTGGTCGGCTCATCGGCAATGATCAGGTCCGGTGCATGCAGCAGCGCGATGGCAATCGCCACCCGCTGGCGCATACCGCCAGACAACTGATGCGGATAGGCGCGCAGACGTTCTTCCGGGCTGGCGATGCCCATCAGCGCCAGCGTGCGGCTGGCATGTTCGCGGGCCTCGCGCTTGCTCAGCGGGCTGTGCGCACGTACGGCCTCGATCATTTGCGTGTCGACCCGCAACACCGGATTGAGGGTCATCATCGGGTCCTGAAAGATCATCGCTACCCGGTTGCCCTGAATGTCACGCAATTGCGAGGCAGACAGTCTGGTCAGATCGCGCCCCTTGAACAGCACCTGGCCGCCGCTGATGCGCCCAGGTTCATCGACAAGACCGAGGATCGAAAAGCCGGTGACCGACTTGCCCGAACCGGACTCACCCACCAGGCCCAGAATGCGTCCCGGCTGTACCCGCAGCGAAACGTTGCGCACCGCTGGCAGCACACCGGCGCGGGTATGAAACGAAGTGCACAGGTCGCGCACATCCAGGGTCGGCTGTTGGGCTGCGTCAGGTGCAGGCGACATTTCAGGCACGCTCATCGCTGTAACCTCGGGTTCAGGACATCGCGCAAACGGTCACCGACCAGATTGATCGCAACGATAGTGATCAACAGCGCCAGGCCCGGAAACAGGCTGATCCAGTATTCATTGCTGAGCATGTATTGAAAGCCGTTGGCAATCAGCAGCCCCAGAGACGGCTCGGTGACCGGCACGCCCAGGCCGAGAAACGACAGGGTTGCTTCGAGCGTGATGGCGCGGGCGATCTGCAAGGCGCCGATCACGATCAGCGGTGGCAGGCAATTGGGCAAAATGTGGCCAACCACAATACGCAGCGGCCCCACGCCCTGCCCGCGCGCCGCATCGACGTATTCACGGCGGCTTTCGGTCAGCGCCTGACCGCGTGCGGTGCGCGCGTAATAGGCCCACTCAAGCATTATCAGAGTCAGCATCACGTTGCCGACGCCCTTGCCCAGCCAGGCAAGAATCATCAGCGCCATGAGAATCACCGGGAACGACAGCAGCAGGTCGACCAGACGCATCAGCAAAGCATCGAGCCAACCGCCGACATACGCAGACACCAGCCCGAGCAGCGTACCGATCACTGCCGCAATCAACGCCGAGCCAATGCCGACCCACAGGCTGATGCGCAGGCCATAGATAATCGCCGAGACCAGATCGCGGCCCTGCCCGTCGGTACCCAGCCAATAGGTGTAACCGCTGTCCCCATTGAGGCTGCCAGGCGGCATGCGCGCGTCCATGACGTTAAGCTGCATCAGGTCGTAGGGGTTCTGCACCACAATCCACGGAGCCAGGGCTGCAACCAGCACAATGAGCAGCAGGACCACCAGGCCCGTCACCGCCGTGGGCGAGCTGAAGAACTCGGCCAGCACTCGTCGCCAGGGTGACTGGGCCTGCAACAGCGTGCTGCCGATCGGGGCTTTTTCAATGACATTCATCGGGAGGCCTCGATGCGTACACGTGGGTCCAGCAGGTAATACAAGCCGTCGACGATCAGGTTGAGCACCACGAAAATCACCACGACCACCATCAGGTAAGCGACCACCACCGGGCGGTCAAGCATGTTGATGCTGTCGAGAATCAGCTTGCCGGCACCCGGCCAGGCGAAAATGCTTTCAGTCACCACGGCATAGGCAATGGTCGAGCCCAGTTCCATGGCCAGCACCGTCACCACCGGAATCATGGTGTTGCGCATGACGTGCATGCACATCACGCGCATCGGTGACAGGCCCTTGGCGCGGGCGAATTTGACGAATTCCTGGGGCAGCACTTCGCGCACACCGGCTCGGGTCAGGCGCAGCACCAGGGAAATCTTGAACAACGCCAGGTTCAGCGCTGGCAACAGCAGGTGCTGCAAACCGTCCAGCGTCAGCCATGACCATTGCACGCCCAGCCACTCACGGGTCTCGCCCCGGCCGCTGGCCGGTAGCCAGCCCAAGGTGATGGAGAAGAGCATGATCATCATCAATGCGACCCAGAAAGCTGGTAGCGAGAAGCCGACAATGCTGGCGGCCATCATCAGCCGGGACAGCGGATGCTCGGGGTACATGCCGGCAAACATTCCCAGCGGCACACCGATGACCACTGCTAGAAACAGGGCACTGAACGCCAGTTCGAAGGTTGCAGGCAAACGCTGCAGAATCAGGCGCATGGCGTCCTCGTGATACACGAAGCTTTGCCCCAGATTGCCGTGAACCGCACCCTTGAGAAAAATCAGGTACTGCTGCCACAGCGGCTGGTCCAGCCCCAAATGCGCGATGGCCTGCAGACGCTCGGCCTGATTGAGGTCTTCACCCACCAGAATGTCCATCGGGTTGCCGATGGCATTGAGGCCGACGAACACCACCAGCGTCATCAACAGGATGACCAGCAATGATTGAGTCAGCCGACGCAGCGCCCAGCCGATCATTGGCGCAGCTCTGCAGCGCCTGGCTGGCTGGCGACCCACTCATCGCCCAGCAGCTCTGGCTCGGCGTAATCGAGCATGGTGTCGAAATGCAGGGCGATGTCCTCGTTGAACAACTGCCCGACCAGGGCATGGGCCAGACGTTTGGAGCCCTCGCTGATAGCAGGAATGTCCCCGGACACCGCGCCGTAGCTCAATGCTGCCGGATAACTGAAGCAGTGAATGTGGTTCAGCCCCGGGCAGGCGCCTGGGGTCTTCTCCTGAAATTCGAAGCAGTTGCCCAGATCCGGCAGCGCAGCCAGTTCGGCATCGGTTTCGCCGCTCGGTGCCTGGAAGCGATCCTGCCAGACGCGGATCTGCGCAGAGAATGGCGCAAATTCCGGGCGCTGCCGGAAGTCGGTGCGAAACCCGGTGGCAAATACCACGAAATCTGCTTCGATACGGGCCTTCGGCGTATTCAGCCAGACGCCTCCAGCAGCGCTCTCCTCGACAGAAAGCACCGGACTGTCGAGCATGAACCGCGCCTTGCCGGAAGCGGACACTCTGAGGGTACTACCGCGCGGCGGTGGGACCTGCTGGGTATTGAGGTAGTGGCGAATGCGCCATTTCCAGACGTCGGGCAGGCGCCAGTAGCCATGGACCATACCGGGATTGCCGACACCCTTGCCTTTGTTGATGCGCGGCAGTTCGGCACGCCGGATCAGCAGATCGACCCGCGTTGCGCCAGCCTCCAGCGCCGTTGCAGCGCTGTCCATCGCCGAGGCGCCACCGCCGATGACCGCAACGCGTCTGCCGGCGAACCAGCTGTCCTGCAAACCCGCCGCCGAGTGTGTCCACAAGTGCTGCGGCAACTGCTGGGCAAAATCCGGCACCCAAGGACCGCCCAGACCGTCCCGACCCGTGGCGAGCACCACATGGCGGGCCAGCAGGAATTGCGTCTGCACCGGCGTGACGACATCCAGCTCAATCAGACCGTCCGTTCTGGGCGCTACCCGGCTTATGCGGTGCTCATTGCGTACGTCCAGGGCCAGTACCTTGCGATACCAGCGCAGGTACTCGGCCCATTGCAGACGTGGAATCTTGTCCAGCAACGCCCAGCCGTCGACGCCGAATTGCGCTTCGTACCAGGCGCGAAATGTCAGCGCTGGCAAGCCCAGCGCCGGCCCGGTCAACTGCTTTGGCGAGCGCAGGGTCTCCATCCGTGCGGTGGTGGCCCAGGGGCCTTCGAAACCTGCTGGTGACTGATCGAAAATGACCGCCGCTACGCCGAGGTTGCGCAGCTCTGCGGACAGCGCAAGACCGGCCATGCCTCCGCCGATGATCGCTACGTCGAGCACGGCCTGCCCTGCGCTGATCCTGGGCTTGACCCATGGCTTGGCGGGCAGATCCAGCCAGGCCAGATCCTGCTGCAAGCGAGCTTCCAGAGCGGCCAGGCCAGTGGGTGCGTTCACATCGGACATTGATCGGTACTCGAAAAAATGATCGGGCTACAAGCCCGAGCCTTGATTCAAAGCACTTCAAGAATCATTCCAATATTGTTTTAAATGAATTCTTAAAGCCTTTGAATGCTTAATTCGAATAGTAAAAGCCGATTTTTATTCTCGCAACGCGCAAAAAAGCATATTTATATTCCTAAATGGAATTTGAGCGAGCTTTGCGTGCCGAGAAACAAGGCGTTACGGAGGCTATTCATGGACGCGCTGCGTCCGGCTTTCAGTCTTGTGCGACGACAGGCGTTATCAGCAACCGGACTTTAATGCCGTCTGCATGGCCCGCTCACTCGGCATAAATGCTCTGTAACAGGGCATCGTGCGCGCTGGCTTCGTGCATGATCATTTCCGGCAGCAGGATTTTTGCGCTGTCGGCAATTTCATCGATCAGCGCGCTCGCCACATCCGACAACGGGCTGGCGAAGGCTGAAATCAGCCCGAAGAAAAACGGAATGTTGCATGCGATCGGTCTGACGACCAGGCCTTGTACCGGCACCCCCAGCGCTGTGAACGGATCGACCAGTGCAACGCCCAGCCCGACCCTGGCCATCTGCATGGCAATCAGCGACGTATTGGTGTCCAGCATGCGCGGCGGCTGACCACCCGCCTCCTGAAACGCCTTGTCGATGCGTCGACGAAAGCGATACGGGTTGGCCATGGTGATCAGCGTCTGTTGACGCAGCAGCTCCATCGACAGCACCTCATGAGCGGCCAGCGCCGAATCGGCTGGCAATACCGCCACACAAGGCGCCTCGCCGATCCAATGGATTTCCAGACCACGATGCTCAAGCGGCAGGCTGACCGCGCCCAGGTCCATGGTTTTCGACAGGACAGCCTGAACCACGTTCTCCGGAGACATGCTCTGCAGCTGAATCTGTTGCGGACGCAGGTGCGCGGGCAGGCGCGACAATGCAGCAGGCAGCAGGCCAGCCGCCAGGGCCGAGATCGCCACCAGCTTGATCTGATGGTTCTCCTCCTGGGCAATGTGCTGCGCGCGCTGGCGGATGTTGCGCACCCCCAGCAGCGCACTCTCCACTTCGCCATACATCATGAATGCCTTGTGGGTAGGCGTGACCTTTGGCCCGCTGCGCTCGAACAACGCAAAGCCCAGTTCCTGCTCAAGCTCCTGAATGGCCCGGGTGACCGAGGGCTGAGATCGGCCGAGCATTTTCCCTGCCGCCGTGACACTGCCTGCCGACATGACTGCCGCGAAGGCTTCGAGCTGACGCAAATCCATAAGCATGCCTTGATCGATACACCGCCGATGAGGAAGCACGACGCTGTGCTCCCCGGTTCAAAGCGCGAAAGTCTACACGCTGGTAGCGCCTGACGTGAGCCAGCACCTCATCCGGCGATCATTACCCGGTTTCGGCCCTGCTGTTTGCCCATGTACAGCGACGTGTCGGCGCGATTGAGGGCCAACTGAAACGCCTCGCCCGTGGCGATGGTCGCCACAGCGACTGTGGCGCTGACGGCGATGATGCGCTCGTTGATCAGACCGGCCTCTTCGGCGATACGCCGCCAGATACGTTCTGCCGCGCGCAGTGCGTCTTCGGGCGTAGTGTCAGGCATGAGCACCAAAAATTCCTCGCCGCCCCAGCGCGCTGCCATATCACTGCTGCGCACGCTTGAACCGATGATCTCGGCGACCCGTTGCAGAACCACATCGCCGGTTTCATGCCCGTGGATATCATTGATCTGTTTGAAATGATCGATGTCCAGCAGGATCAACGAAGCCGACAGCCCCTGTCGTCTGGCTTCCAGTTCGCGTATGCGATGCAGCACTCGTCTGCGCGTGTAGAGATTGGTCAGGCTGTCGCGGTTGGCGATATGAAACAGGCTCAGTTGCATCGACGAGGTGAAACGTACCGACAGTGCAGTGGCGTAAATCGACAGAGTGGTCGCTGAGAGTACGTTGACGATACCGAACGCATCCAGCACGTTCTGGCTGAGACCGGACCCCTGACCCGTGTATCGGCGAAAGGCGAAGCAGCCCACCAGCGACAGCAGAATCGCCACGCTGTAGGCAATGCGTCTGATGACGTTCAGTTGAAACGTGAAGGCAATGACGGGAATCACGCAGAATATGTAAAAACTGAAGTTGCTTTCCCAGCCCAGTTGCCACGTCGCGAGCACGGCATGGCCGATGATCTCCAGACACATCAATTGTCCGGCTTGTCGATGCCGACGCCTGCGGATCAGGTAGATGCAGTTGACGTAAATCAGCGTGCTGGCGATGTTCGCCATCCACATGATCTTCATGCCCAGCCCCAGGAACACTGTCAGCCACACACAGTGAATGCCCAGAGCGACATAAACGATCGGGGTGATGTGTTTCCAGAACTGGATAGCCGTGTCCTTGAACAGCTGGGTGCGGTCTTCCGTCGGAAGGCTCATCATCACGTTATCTCGAAATGCAGGTGGAATATGACCCGCCGCGTAGGGTTGAGATCATGACGTATTGTCGGCCTGAACCGACGCCGCTTTATACAGCGACTCAATAATATGTTTGTCTGCAGCGCCCGAACCCGGTGAATGCCCGAAGGACTCAAATGGACATCATTGAGCCCGGGTAGTGCAATCCCGTGCCTGACTTTTTCATAGTCCGCTGGCCGTCGGCAGCGTCTGGCAATATGCGGCGAGTTTGCACTCCCGGGCAGCGTTTGGCGGTTTTTCGTCGTTTTACAGTAGCGGACCTGATGCTCCGGAAATACTATCGGGAGCGAACCTTGTGTCGATCACCTATTGCTCGTCAGCCCGCCAAGATGCAGGCAGCCCTGAATGATTCGGAAGGAAGCCTACCGATGGAACGTCTTACCGCAAAAGACTTTGCTCCTGAACTGCTTGAGCTCTATGACTACTACGCGCACGGCAGGATCAATCGGCGCGAGTTTCTCGATCGTGCAGCGCTGTTCACCTTTGGCGGCCTGACCGCCAGCGCGCTGCTTGCCTCGCTGAGCCCCAACTACGCGCTGGCCGAACAGGTGGAGTTCACCGACCCGGACATTATTGCCGAGTATGTGTCCTACCCTTCGCCCAAGGGGCATGGTCAGGTTCGCGGCTATCTGGTACGTCCGGCCAAAGCCGCCGGAAAAGTACCGGCAGTGGTTGTGGCACACGAGAATCGCGGCTTGAACCCTTACATCGAAGACGTGGCGCGCCGCGTTGCCAAAGCCGGTTTCATTGCGTTGGCACCTGATGGGCTGTCGTCGGTCGGAGGCTATCCGGGCAACGATGACAAGGGCCGTGAGCTGCAGCAGACGGTCAACCCGGAAAAGCTCATGAACGACTTCTTTGCCGCCATCGAGTGGCTGATGAAGCATGACGCGACCACCGGCAAGGTCGGCATCACCGGTTTCTGCTACGGCGGCGGTGTGGCCAATGCCGCGGCGGTTGCGTATCCCGAGCTGGGCGCTGCGGTGTCCTTCTACGGGCGTCAACCCAATGTCGAAGACGTGGTGAAGATCAAGGCGCCGGTGATGATTCACTACGGCGAACTGGATACCCGCATCAACGAAGGCTGGCCGGCCTATGAAAAAGCCTTGAAAGCTGCGGGCAAGACGTACGAAACGTACATTTATCCGGGCGCCAATCACGGCTTCCACAACGACTCCACCCCACGTTACGACGAAGCGGCGGCCAAGCTGGCCTGGGACCGCACATTGGGGTGGTTCAACAAGTACCTGGTCTAAGTTCTGGCCGAAGGGCGCGGCACAGATCTGTGACGCGCAGCATCACGCAAGGCATTCCCACGCAGGAGCGTGAGGAACGATAGTCCTGTAACTATCATGCCCATGCTCCGCGTGGGCATGCCGTTCTGGACGCTCTGCGTCCTGTCTATAGCGCCCTCACCCGTTCCAGCAGTACCTGTAGTGGATGCTGCACCACTTTGCCATCCTGGCGCTTGACCTGGCTGCGGCATGAGTAGCCATCGGCGACCAGTCGACCTTCACCGCCATGCCGCGCCACAAGTGGCTGCCAGGACTGACGATAGATGATGTCGCTGGTTTTCGCGTTTCGGGTTTCATGCCCATAGGTGCCGGACATGCCGCAGCAGCCGCTGGCCAGCACTTCCAGCTTGAGCCCGGCGCGGGCGAAGGCTTTCTGCCAGAGGCCGACACTGGCAGGCTCGTTGGTCTTTTCAGTGCAATGCGGCAGGAAGTAGTACGTCTCTTCCGATGCCCCATCACGACCTTCCTCGACCGTGGACGCCAGCCATTCCTGCGGCAGCATGACCTCGGGTACATTCTCGCTGCCCAACGTCTTGCTGTACTCCTGGCGGTAAACCAGGGTCATGGCCGGGTCCAGACCGATCAGCGGGATGCCGTACCCGGCCAGCTTGCCCAGCGACTGGCTGTTGAAACCGGCAGCCTTCTCGAACGCCTGCAGAAAACCCTGCACCTGCAGCGGCTTGCCATTGGGCGCAAACGGTGCGAGGTAGACCTGATAACCGAGACGCGAAATCAGCTCCAGCCAGTCTGCCGCCAACGGGGTTTCGAAGTATCGGGTGAATGCATCCTGAACCAGCACCACCGTGCGCTTGCGCTCCTCCTCGCTCAACGCGGCCAGGCGCTGCGGCGTAGCGATGCCGACATTCCAGCGAGCGCAGGCCGCGCGGAAGTCGGTCAGGCTCAATAACGGGCTGTCGACCATGCCTGCCACATGCTCAAGCAGGTAACGCACCGGCCTTGCGCCCATGATCGCGTTATACAGCTTCGGAAAGCGCGCCAGGTGCGGAATGCTGAACTCCAGCGAGCCAATCAGGTAATCCTTGATCGGGCGCAGGTAGCGACTGTGGTACAGCTCGAGAAAGCGCGAACGGAACTCGGGCACGTTGACCTTCACCGGGCACTGTCCCGCGCACGACTTGCAGGCCAGGCAACCGGCCATGGCGTCGTAGACCTCATGGGAGAAATCCTTCTGCCCCGCCACCCTGGCGACGCTGTTGACGGTTCGCTCGGCAAGGCTTTTCAGCACACTGGCACTGCGCGCCCTGGCGCTGGCGGTGAGGACATTGACGTCCTGCTCGCCTTGCAGACGCAGCCATTCCCTGACCAGCGAAGCGCGACCCTTGGGTGAGTGAATACGATCACGGGTGGCTTTCCACGACGGGCACATGGCATCGTCGGTGTCATAGTTGTAACAGGCGCCGTTGCCATTGCAGTGCAGCGCGCTGTCGTAGCTTTGCCAGACGCGTTCATCGATCGTGCGATCCAGGTCACCACGCAGTGTCACTTCATCCACCAGCGTCAAGCGCGATTCCGGCACTGTCGCAGGCGTGGCGATCTTGCCGGGGTTGAGCTGGTTGAACGGGTCGCAGGCGGCTTTGAGGGCCTGCAATGCGGGATACAACTCGCCGAAATATTCAGGCACGTATTGCGAACGCAAGCCCTTGCCATGCTCGCCCCAGAGCAGCCCGCCATAGCGTTTTGTCAGCGCGGCGACGGCGTCGGAGATTGGCCGAATCAACGCCGCCTGCGCGGGGTCCTTCATGTCCAGAATCGGTCGCACGTGGAGCACGCCGGCATCCACATGGCCAAACATGCCGTATTGCAGCCCGTAGCTGTCCAGCAGCGCACGGAACTCCTGAATGTAGTCGGCGAGATTTTCCGGAGGCACGGCAGTGTCTTCGACGAACGGCTGCGGCCTCGCTTCACCCTTGACGTTGCCGAGCAGCCCCACCGAGCGCTTGCGCATGGTATACACGCGGTTCACTGCCGCGCTGCCAGCCGCCAGCGTGTGGCCGAGGCGCAGCACCGACCTGTCGGTCTGCAAGTGCGCAACGAACGCATGAACGCGCTGTTCCACCTCACTCAACTCATCGCCGCTGAACTCGATCAGGTTGATGCCCAACGTCGGCGTTGCAGGGTCCTGGGGGAAATACTCGGCCACGCCATGCCAGACGATATCCTGCATGGCCAGCATCAGCACCTTGGAGTCCACGGTCTCGATGGACAGCGGCTTGTGCGCCATCAAGGCCTTGGCGTCCCGCAGGGCGTCCATGAAACCGGCATAGCGAACGTTGACCAGAATCGAATGTTTGGGGATCGGCAGGACGTTGAGTCGGGCCTCGACGATAAACCCCAGAGAACCTTCAGAACCGCAGAGTACGCTGTTGAGGTTGAAACGCCCGTCTTCCTCGCGCAGGTGCGCCAGATCGTAGCCCGTCAGACAGCGGTTCAGCGGTGGAAATACATCCTTGATCAATTGGGCCTGCGTATCGGCAATCTCCTGCGCGCAGCGATAGACGTCGCCGGCGCGGTCGACGCGTGCCTGTTCGCTGGCCAGCTGCCCGGCACTCAATGCATGGCTGTTGACGTACGAACCGCCCAGCAACACCGTAGACAGCTCAAGGACGTGATCACGGGTCTTGCCGTAGGTGCAACTGCCCTGCCCGCTGGCATCGGTGTTGATCATGCCGCCAATCGTGGCGCGGTTGGAAGTCGACAGTTCCGGCGCGAAAAACAGCCCGTGCGGCTTGAGCGCGGCATTGAGCTGGTCCTTGACCACACCGGTCTGCACGCGCACCCAACGTTCCTCGACGTTGATCTCAAGAATAGCGTTCATGTGCCGCGACAGGTCGACCACCACGCCGTCGGTCAGCGACTGCCCGTTGGTCCCGGTGCCGCCGCCACGCGGGGTCAACACCACCTGTTTGTGCTCGGGCCGCGCCGCCAGCCGGGCGACGATTGCGACGTCATGGCTGTCCATCGGGAACACGGCAGCCTGCGGCAGGCGCTGGTAGATGGAGTTGTCAGTGGCCAGCACTGTGCGCGAACCGTGGTCACGGGCTATTTCGCCACGAAAGCCGCCCTCCGCCAGGGCATTGAGGAAACGGTCATAGTGACCGACCTGCTCGGAAGTCGGTTTCAACAGCGCAATCATGGGTGGTGTTCCTCGCTAGGCGTTTTATATGCAAAGCACGTATGCTTCGAAACGCTCGAATGCATGGCGTTATCAACGGTTAGCGTGATTCTCCGGCCTGTCATGCTTCAGTGCAAACGTAAAACCTGCCGTTTTTCCATGAGCTTTATGAATGAACACCCGAAGACTGACGCCCTCCATGTCGCTGCTGCTTGCCTTCGAGGCGGCCGCCCGGCATGGCAGCTTCACCAAGGCCGCAGATGAACTGGCCCTGACCCAGAGCGCCGTCAGCCGGCAGGTGCAGGCGCTGGAGGCACAACTGGAAGTCGAGTTGTTCAAGCGCGATGGCAGACGCATCGAGCTGACCACCGCAGGCGCGCTGTATCAGCATGAGCTGGCTGCCGCACTGGGCCGCATCCGCAGTGCAACTCTGCAAACCATCGCGCACAAGGCCGAAGGCGGCACGCTGCATCTGGCCGTGCTACCCACCTTCGGCTCGAAGTGGCTGCTGCCACGCATGAATGACTTTTACACCCGGCATCCGGGCTATGTGGTGCACATCCATTCACGCATCGTGCATGCCGACCTGACGCCCGCGGCCAGCGAAATGAACGCGATCATCTGTGCCGGCAACGGCAACTGGCCCGGTTACATCGCTCATCCGCTGGTCAGTGAAAAACTGGTGGTCATTGCCAGCCCGGCAGCCCTTGCCGGCTACCAGTCGATGACCCCGGCGCAGGTGGCCCAGCATGCGTTGCTGAGCGTGGTGTCGCGGCCCAATGCCTGGTCGGACTGGTTCGACAGTAATCGGCTGGACCACCACATCATGCGCCCCGGCCCGAGTTTCGAACTGACCTCGCACCTGATCCAGGCCGTCGCGGCCGGCATTGGTGTCGCACTGGTGCCGCGCATTCTGGTGCAGGACGAAATCCACAGCGGCGAACTGGTCACCCTGTTCGAGCCTCTGGACAGCGGACGCAATTACTATCTGGCCTACGCCACGCGCTTTCAGAACCTGCCCTCGCTGTGTGTGTTCAGGGACTGGCTGCTGGCGACGCCGTTTCCCGACCCTTTGTAAAACCTGCCCGCAACAGGAGCCACTGTGCGTATCGAGCCCCTTCCGCCGCTGCAGAACCTGATCGCTTTCGAAGCTGCCGTCCGGCATGGCAGCTTCACGCGTGCCGCCACCGAACTGAACCTGACTCAGAGCGCGATCAGCCGTCAGGTCGCGCAACTGGAGGAATTTCTCGGCCGCGCGCTGTTTCGTCGTGAGCACAAGCGCATTCATCTGACGGTCGCCGGGCAGATTTACGCCGAACAGATCCAGCGCGTACTGACCCTGTGCGCCGAGGCCACCGCTCAGGTGATCACTCACAGCGGCGATCAGCAACTGACTCTGGCATGCTCCAGCGGCGTGGCAGCCTTGTGGCTGGGGCCTTTGCTGGGACGTTATCGCGACGCCTTCCCGGCCGTTGATATCCGCCTGCGCGTGGTCGACGGACTGGATTCGCTGATTCGCGCCGAATTTGATCTGGCGCTGTATTTTCTGCGCGAAGTCTCACCGGCGGGTCTCGACGGCCGTCTGCTGTTCGCCGAATCGGTCAACGCCTACTGCTCGCCTGACTACCTGGGCGGGCGCCTGCTGGAGCCCGCGCAACTGCTGGATCATTGCCTGCTGATGCTCGAAGACGGCCAGCGTCAATGGTTGTCATGGGGTGACTGGTTCGGCCGCCAAGGTGTCGATGCCTCGCTGATCCGCAAGCGCATGACCGTGAACCTGTATCCGGTGCTGGTCGATCTGGCGGTCGCCGGGCATGGCATCGTGCTCGGCTGGCAGCCGATGATCGACCGCCACGTGCAGTCCGGCGCGCTGGTGCCCGCCTGCCGCAAAAGCGTCGGCGCGGTAGGCGGCTATTATCTGCTGACACCCAGCGGCAAGACGCCTCGGCGTGCCGCACGCGCCTTCGAGAAATGGCTGGCAGACGAACTCGCCACAGTGGCTCCACCGCTGTGAAACCTGCATGCGTTTGGCGCATGCAAATCTGCGTAATAAGCGTTTTCTTAAAATCGGCCCAGCGCCTACTCTCGACTGAAACGGGCAAAAAGACCTGACTCAGCCGCACTCGTACCGACCCTGCCCCTCAATCAATGCAGCCGATGCAGGGGGCTTCCCTGCGTGTATCGCATGCAGGAGCTTATCCAGTGAGCACACCACAATCCCCTGCTTCACGCACCCATGAACAAAAGGCACGCCGCGCGGTGGTCGCCACGGTCATCGGCAATGGCCTTGAATGGTTCGACTTCACGGTCTACAGCTTCTTCTCGGTGATCATCGCCAAGGTGTTCTTCCCCACCGGCAGCGAACTGACTTCTTACCTGCTGGCGCTGGCGACCTTCGGGGTGGGTTTCTTCATGCGTCCGGTGGGCGGCATTGTGCTGGGCATCTACAGCGACAAGCGCGGGCGCAAGGCGGCATTGTCGCTGACCATCCTGCTGATGGCACTGGGTACGCTGATCATCGGGCTGACCCCCAGCTTTGCGCAGATCGGCTATCTGGCACCGCTGCTGATTGTCCTGGCACGCCTGCTGCAAGGCTTCTCTGCCGGTGGCGAGATGGGCAGCGCCACGGCGTTTCTCACCGAGCATGCGCCTGAGGGCAAAAAAGCCTTCTATTCCAGCTGGATTCAGGCCAGCATCGGCGTCGCGGTGCTACTGGGTTCCGCGCTGGGCGCGGTGCTGTCCAGTTACCTGACCCAGGCACAGCTCGAAAGCTGGGGCTGGAGGGTGCCGTTTCTGATCGGCACGCTGATCGGGCCGGTCGGCTTCTATATTCGCAGCCGGGTTGACGAGACACCTGCCTACAAGGCTGCCAAACCGGTCGAATCGCCGCTGCGCGAAGTGATCAAGACCTACCCGCGACAGACCCTGATCAGCTTTTCGCTGGTCGTGCTGTGGACCGTCTGCACCTATGCCATCCTGTTTTACATCCCCTCCTACGCCCAGCGCGTGCTCGGCCTGCCGTCATGGATGGGCTTCAGCGCCGGCATGATGGGCGGCGCGGTACTGATCGTCGCCACGCCGATTGTCGGCGCCCTGGCCGATCGCAGCGGGCATCGCCCCTGGCTGCTGGGCTCGGCCATTGCCATCTTCCTCAGCGCCTACCCGATGTTTCTGTTCATCAACCAGATGCCGGGGCTGTTTTCACTGTTGATCTTCGAGCTGGTGCTCGGCCTGCTGATTTCCGCTTACATCGGCTCGATCCTCGCAGCCTTCGGTGAATTGCTGCCAACCCACGTGCTGTCCACCGGGCTTTCGGTGGCCTACAACTTCGCCGTCACGATCTTCGGCGGGTTTGCCACCTTCACCATCACCTGGCTGATTGCCTCGACCGGCAGCAACCTGGCGCCGGCCTTCTACATCATGTTCGCCGCCGTCGTCAGCGGTATTGGCGCACTGCTTTATCGCGACCGTGCGCCCGCGGCCCACCAACCCTTGTCTGGAGCTTACCAATGAGTACCACTGAAGCCACACACCTGATCCTGCGCAACGGCCGCCTGCTGGACGTGCAACAAGGACAACTGATTTCGGGCCAGGAGGTCGTGATCGAGGGTGAGCGCATTGTCGCGGTGCGTGCCGAAGGTGAACCGGCCCCGGCGGGCGCTCAGGTCATCGATCTGGGTGGCAGAACACTGATGCCCGGCCTGATCGACTGCCACGTGCATGTTCTGGCTTCCAACGCCAACCTGGGCATGAACGCCCTGCAACCCAACGCAATCATCATGTACCGCGCCTTGCCGATTCTGGCGGCGATGCTCGACCGTGGTTTTACCACCGTGCGCGATGCCGGGGGCGCTGACTGGGCGTTGGCCCGCTCGATTCAGATGGGGCTGATTCCCGGCCCGCGCATCTTCGCATCGGGCAAGGCACTGTCACAGACCGGCGGCCATGGCGACATGCGCGCACGCGGCGAACTGCTGCTCAACGAGCCCTGCTCCTGCTGCTTCCGCGCCGGGGCCATCGCCCGCGTGGTGGATGGCGTCGACAACGTGCGCCTGGCGGTGCGCGAAGAGCTGCAGCAAGGCGCCAACCAGATCAAGATCATGGCCTCGGGCGGTGTGTCCTCGCCAACCGACCCGATTGCCAACACCCAATACAGCGAAGCTGAAATCCGCGCCATCGTCGATGAGGCCGCCGCTGCCAACACCTACGTCATGGCCCACGCCTACACCGCTCGGGCGATTCGCCGTGCCATCGAATGCGGTGTCAGAACCATCGAACATGGCAATCTGGTCGATGCCGACACCGCGCGGCTCATGGCTGAAAAAGGCGCATTTGCGGTGCCCACCCAGGTCACTTACGAAATGCTCGCCGAATATGGCGAACGCTTCGGGCTGCCGGCAGACTCGGTCGCCAAGATCGAGGATGTGCGCCAAGCCGGGCGCAATGCCCTGTTACTGTTCGCCGAAGCGGGCGTTCCGATGGGCTATGGCTCGGATTTGCTGGGGGAAATGCATGAGTACCAGACTCATGAATTGAAGATTCGCGCAGAACTGCTGGGTAATCTGGCAGCGCTGCGCAGTGCGACAAGTGTGGCGGCGCAGATCCTTCAGCGTGAAGGCGAACTGGGCTGCATCGCCGCCGGTGCGATAGCCGATCTGCTGGTGGTGGATGGCGACCCGCTGAGCGATATCAGTTGCCTGGTCGGTCAGGGCGAGCACCTGGCGATGATTGTTCAGGGCGGTCATGTGCGCAAGAACACCCTGGTCTGACGCCTGGTCAGTGCGGGTTGTCAGTGTGCATTGTGGTCCCAGATCCAGTTCCACGCACCGGGCAAGCTGACAGGCTCGCCCGCCTCCTTGACCGTCCTGGCCAATGCTGCGCGCTGCAACTGCGCACTGTCGTCGTAGAACGGCTTGTCGGCGAGCCGCACGCCGGTCTGCCCGGCACTGTCGACCAGAATCTGCAGGTACTCCCGCGCATGCCGCGCGGTGTAGCGGTTCAGGTCGTGGAAAGTCACCACCACCGGAATCACCCCATCCACCGCGGGCAGCTCGTCGGCGGCAATGCGCTCGCGCACCTGTGAGAGCTGGCTGACCATGTTGGAGCGGCGGCGCAGGCTGAAGTTATAGCCCCAGATCTTGCCGTCATTGGCACTCAGGTCAGTGAGCAGTACCTGCAGGTGGTGGCGCTGATAGGCGCTGAAGGTGCGTTTGTCGTAATTCCAGAACGGCGGACGCAGCAAGGTGGTCGGCACGCCGGTGATCGAGGCAATGATCGCGCAGCCCTGGGTCAGGGATTGCTCAAGCTCCTCATCGCTCAGCGAACGTTGGTTGGTGTGGTGCGGCGTGGCGGTGTGAAAGCCCAGCAGGTGCCCTTCTTCATGTTGACGATGCATGATCGCCCGGCCCTGATCACTGTTACCCGCACCGGTTGCGCCGGTCTGCACGAAGAACACCGCCTTGATGCCCGGCTGCAACGGATTGTCGGCCAGGCTGTCGAGCACGGTGATGCTGGGATTGTAGAACGTCGAGGCACTCGGGCCATCGTCGAAGGTCAGCAGAAAGCGCACCGGAGGCTGTTGCTGCAGCTGCGCGGCGGTTTTCGCGGTCAGGGGGATCGGCGCGCTGATGCAGGCCGACAGGCTCGCAGCGATGGCCAGTACGCAAAAAGCCTTGAGCACGAACTTAATCACGGTAGGGAATCCTGTGGCCGGTCTGCTGAAGCGCACGCATGATCATCCACAGGCGCGGCAAACACAATCACTGCCGCCCGAAGTTTATCTGCACCGAAACAACTCATGCGATTGAAGTCGGCATGGCTTACCGGCATATGCTGGCAGTCGATGGCTTGCCGATGCAGGCTGTGATCGATATCGGGATCGTGCAGGTAGACGAAATCGCTGTCGCAATCGGTGACCATAACCCAGTGCGGTGCCTTGGAACGGGTCAGGCGGTAACTGCTGATCAGCACCAGCGGCTTGCCGCCATCGGCCAGCAGACCTGGCAGGTTCAGCGAGCGATTGGGCAGTGTCTGCACACCGGCGGTTTGCAGCGCCTCACAGAACTGCTCGTGAACCAGGCGAATCACCTGTTTCTTGTTGTCACTGCGCACACCGCCCAGAAACAGCGGGCCTGAGACCGACACCAGCAGCTTCACCGCGAAGCCCCGTTGAAGAGCCGCCAGCGCAAGCCCCTGAGGACTGCAACCGCCGTGGCCGGAGGTCATGAACACCGTGGTCGCCTCGCGCCAGATCTGCAATTCTTCGCCACGGCCCATCGAGCGCGCAGGTTGCAGGGCCTTCATGGCCATCAGCAGACAGGCCGGGCCACAGGTGAACTCCAGGGTCTGCTGGTAGTAAGGCACTGAGCGACTGTCCAGCCGGGCGTGTTCAACGATGCGTTTCTCGTAGCGCAAGGCCGGGGCATGGTCCTGGTAATAGTCGTCGACCTGAGCGAAACGCCGATAACCGCTGCGCTCGTAAAGCGCGATGGCCGCGCCGTTATCGGGGCGCACCTCAAGGCGCAGGTAAGCACAGTCGCGGCCCACGGCCTGCTGTTCGGCACGTTGCAACAACTGTCTACCCAGCCCCTTGCCCCGCGCTGCATCGGCAATCGCCAGCGAATACAAGCGCCCCAGTGAAGTGCCGCGATGAAACAGCACCAGCGCATAGCCGGTGAGCTGTCCGGCCTGCTCGGCGACGATCAGGCTGGCATTGGCGCGGCGGATCATCCAGTGAAAGCTGCGCGCAGTCAGACGGTCGCCGTCAAAACACCGGTTCTCCAGAAGCAGCAAATCATCGACATCGGTTTCAACTGCATCTCGAAATATAAAGTCCATCTGCACCGCCGTAAAAGTTGTGTAACGAAACGGGACATTTCAAAAAGCACATGCTTAATAGAAAGGACTTGTTTCCCATCGGATCGATTACACATGTCAGCGGCACAGGTGAAGATGAACGAAGTATCTGCGCAACTTGCGCTTTCAGCAACAACCCGACGAGCAGACCCCACAACACTCTTTGCAGCGCAGAGGCAACTGGTGATTATTGTCGAACGGCTCGAAGACTGGGCATCGTACTTTCCCAGCGAAGATTTGATCAGCGCCCAGGACTACCTGGAAAAACCGCTGAAAGCCACGGCAGGTAGGCGTGTGCAAGTCATCAACCTGTGCCGCAGCTATAAATATCTGGGCCACGGTTATTACTGTTCCCTGCTGGCCGAAGCGCGCCAGCACAATGTTATTCCCTCGGTTAAGACCATCAGCGAGTTGACCCGCAAGTCACTCTACGGCCCGGCCCTTGATGACCTGGACAAGTTGCTGGAGACCGCACTTGAGGATCATCCCTATGACGACACCGAAGGGTTTACCCTGCCACTGTACTTCGGCCAGACCACACTTGAGCCGTTGAAGGATCTTGCCCGTCAGTTGTTTGAAGTCTTCCCCTGCCCGATCCTGATGGTGGAGTTTCGCAAGCGTGACAACTGGCATATTGCGGGTATCAAGGCCGGCGCTCTGCCGCGTCTGCGCGAGGATCAGCAGGATGAGTTCGCCACGGCGCTGGAGGGCTTCAGCCGCAATGTCTGGCGCCAGCCCAGTTCGCGGCGCATGGCCCGCTACGACTTGGCGATTCTGCATGATCCGCAGGAACAGCTGCCGCCGTCCAACCCTGAGGCGCTGGCCAATTTCATCCGCGTCGGTCAGCGCCTGGGCATTGATGTCGAGCTGATTGAAAAGAAAGACTACGCCCGGCTGGCCGAGTACGACGCGCTGCTGATTCGCGAAACCACCAGCGTCGACAACCACACCTATCGCTTTGCCAAGAAGGCCGAAAGCGAGGGGCTGGTGGTCATGGATGACTCCACCTCGATCCTGCGTTGCACCAACAAGGTGTATCTGACCGACCTGCTCAAAAGCCATGATCTGGGCATGCCGCGAACGGAAATTCTCTACAAGGACCGCCCGGAAGAACTGCAGCACGTGGCCACACGCCTGGGCTTCCCGCTGGTATTGAAGATCCCCGATGGCTGCTTTTCCAGAGGTGTGATCAAGGTGAGCACGCCCGAGGAAATGCACACGGCAACGACCCAGTTGTTCGAGCACTCGGTATTGCTGCTGGCTCAGGAGTTTTTCTACACCGAGTACGACTGGCGCATCGGCATTCTCAATCGCAAACCGATATTCGCCTGCCAGTACTTCATGTCCAAAGGGCATTGGCAGATCTACAACCACAAGGCGATCGGTGCCGAGGTGATTGGCGAATGCCGCACGCTGGCGGTACACGAAGCGCCGCGCGCCGTGGTCGAACTGGCGCTCAAGACCGCCAACCTGATTGGTGACGGCTTGTATGGCGTGGACTTGAAACAGTCAGGCGATCAAGTGGTGGTGATCGAGGTCAACGATAATCCGAACCTGGATGCCGGCATCGAAGACGCTTATCTGCAGGATGATCTGTACAGCCTGGTGCTGGAAGAGTTCGTCCGCCGTCTGGAGCTCAAGCGCCTCGGTCAGGCATGGTGAAACGATGATTCAGGGCCTGAAACTCGACAACAACCAGTTGCTGGCATGTGATCCGCAAAAGGCCCAAGTGCTGTGGTTCAGCAAACCTGATGCCGGGGAACGCAGATTATTGCTGGAGCGATTCCACCTTGATGAGCACGCTGTTGCCTCGGCACTCGACCCGGACGAAATTTCGCGCATCGAGTTTCACCCTGATGCGTTGTTCGTCATCTGGAAACGTCCCGAGAACTATTCGGGCAAGGACAGCTTCTCGTTCGACGTTTCGTCCTTTGGCGTGCTGCTGAGCCGGGACCAGCTGGTGCTGATCTGTGATGACGAGCAACCCTTGAGCGCGCTGGGGGCTCACCGCCCGTTGAACCAGCTGCTGGATATCCTTCTGGAGCTGCTGTTCAACAACATTCATCACTATCTGGGTCACTTGAAAGTCATCAAGATGGTCGCCCGGGAATTGCAGCAGAAATTCAACTCTTCACTGGAAAACCGCCATCTGCTGCAGATGTTCAACCTCAGCGAAAGTCTGGTGTATTACATCAACGCCATCCACAGCAACGGTGCGGTCCTGACGCGTCTGCGCAATCATGCGCAAGGCAGGCAATACGCCGCCGACAGCCTGGCGCTGATCGACGACATGATCATCGAGAACGACCAGTGCTACAAACAGGCGGAGATCTATTCCACGGTGTTCGCCGGTCTGATGGATGCGCGCGGCAATCTGGTCAATAACAGCACCAACACCCTGCTGCGCAAACTGACCTTGATCAATGTGGTGTTTCTGCCGTTGAACCTGATTGCCGGGATCGGCGGCATGTCGGAATTCAGCATGATGACCGCCCCGCTGCACTGGTGGGTGGCTTACCCGGCACTGCTGCTGGCCATGCTCGGGATGGGGGCGGTGATGGTCTGGGGGCTGCGCAGAATGGCGCGCGCGGCCTGAGCGGTTATTGCTCCCACTCGGCCTTGGCGATCTGCAGACCATGCAGGCCGTTATAGGCCGCGCGCTCGGGGGACTGCCAGCCGTCCAGCAGCGACGCGTCGAGGTCATAGATCTCGACGCCCAGCGGCCGGCAGACGCTCAACGGGTCCTGCGCATCAGGCCCCCACATCGGCAGTGACAGGTCGCCACCCGGACAGGTCGACAAGGCACACAGCAGGTCGATTTCCGCGAAAAACTCCAGATAGTCGCCCTTCTGCGCCGGGCAGGATTTCATGAAATACAGGTCGTCATGGTTCAGGCCGGTGCACTGGAAGATGTTCAGCACATCGTGCACATCGAACTCGGTCAACCCGTGCGGCAGCACTGCGCGGGTCAGGTTGGAATGGCAGTGATGGTGAAAGTCTTCGCCGGTCAGCATCTTGTTGACGTAGGGATCGCAGCGAGTGCCGAGCAGGTCATGCAGGCGGCCGCCGTGCTCGTCGGTTCCGTAACTGGCCAGACTGTCATCGGTGATGGTTACCATTGGCCGCAAAAACGGCAGGTTCGACCACAGCCGATCGTGGGTGCTGACATGCGCACCCTGCAGCTGCCGCGTGCGCGCAGCCCACAGTCGCTCGCGGGGGTCGTTGGCGTTCCAGACATTGAAATCGCCGACTTGCGGGCCCACCGGTGTGGTGACCCGAAACACCTGACCGGCCTTGACCTTCCAGGCCCGCCCGGTACGAATCGGTACTTCGAACTGTTCGACGAGGGTGCGTTGCTGCGCATTCGTGCGGATGCGCTCATAAAAGGCAGTGTCCACTTGCAGCGCCGCGCCTTTGCTGACCTGGTAAGCGGCTGGATAGTCTTTGTACATACAGGGCTTCTCGGTGGCAGGATGTGCCGATCGATACTGCAAATTACAGGCCCGATTACTGGAAGTCCCGGCTGCGCACATCCAGTCCGGTGAGCAGCGGCGTCAGGTCGTACAGGCGCTGGGCAATCAGGTGCCGCACCCCGCTTTTCGATTCCAGTCGCCCGAACACCTGCAGCAATTGCGAGCCCACCAGCACCTTGCGCTGACGCTCGGCCAGGTCGCGCCAGACCACCACGTTGACCATGCCGAACTCATCTTCAAGGGTGACGAAGGTCACGCCACTCGCAGTGCCCGGTCGTTGACGACCAATGACCAGCCCCGCCACGCTGAGGGTCCGGTCGTTTTCCAGGTGTAACAAGTCTTGTGAGCTGCGAAAGCGCTTGGCAGCCAGTTGCCGACGCAGCAAGGCCAGCGGGTGTGGGCCCAGGGTGGTGCCCAGCGTTGTGTAGTCGGCCACCAGGTCTTCGGCCACGGTCGGCAGCGGCAAGATCACCTGGGTTTCTTCGCTGGGCAGGTCGTCGAACAGCGGGCGCTGGGCCTCAACCCCGGCGACTTCCCAGCGCGCCCGGTGCCGATGGCCGATCAGGCCGCGCAAGGCACCGGAATCCGCCAGAGCTTCGGCGGCGCGCGAGTCCAGCTCGGCGCGCAACGTCAGGTCCGTGGCATCGACAAACGGACGTTTCGCGCGCGCGGCTTCGATGCGCAAGGCATCTTCCTCACGAAAGCTGCGGACCATGCGCAGCCCGAGACGAATCGCCAGATTGCGCGTGCTGTCAGGATGATCGAGCGGCTCCAGCGAACAATCCCAGTCGCTGTAACGCACATCCACCGGGCGAATTTCAATGTGATGGCGACGTGCATCCTGCAACAGCTGATCCGGGCTATAGAACCCCATCGGCCAGCTGTTGATCAGTGCGCAGGTGAACGCTGCCGGTTCATGGCACTTGAGCCAGCAACTGGCGTAGGTCAGCAAGGCGAAACTGGCGGCATGGGATTCGGGAAAACCATAACTGCCAAAGCCCTTGATCTGTTCGAAGATCCGGTCGGCAAAGTCCGCTTCATAGCCGTTTTTCAGCATGCCCGTGCGCAGCCGTTCGCGATGCGGCTCGAGGCCGCCGTGACGTTTCCACGCGGCCATCGCGCGACGCAACTCGTCCGCTTCGCCCGGCGTGTAGTCGGCGGCCAGAATGGCCACTTCCATGACCTGCTCCTGGAACAGCGGCACACCCAGGGTGCGCTTGAACACCGATTCAAGCTTGGGCGGATAGGTGACTGCCTCTTCGCCATTGCGCCGCCGCAGGTACGGGTGAACCATATCACCCTGGATCGGCCCTGGCCGGACAATGGCGACTTCGATGACCAGGTCGTAGAATTTTTCCGGTCTGAGGCGCGGCAGCATGGCCATCTGCGCCCGCGACTCGATCTGAAACACGCCGATGGTGTCGGCCCGGCTGATCATTTCGTAGGTTTTCCGGTCGTCGCCCGGAAGACTTGCCAGAGTCCATCGTTGGCCACGGTGCAAATGCACCAGATCGAACGTGCGGCGCAAGGCACTGAGCATGCCCAGTGCAAGAATGTCGACTTTCAGCAGGCCGACCAGGTCCAGGTCGTCCTTGTCCCACTGGATGATAGTGCGATCGGCCATTGCGGCGTTCTCGACTGGCACTAGCGTTTCAAGTGGGTGTTCGGAAATCACGAATCCCCCCGGATGTTGCGACAGGTGCCGGGGAAAACCGATCAGTTCGCCGGTCAGCGCCAGCACGCGCTTGAGGATCGGCGTGTCGGCATCGAAGCCGTATTCGCGCAAGCGTTCAGGCGACGGCAACGAATCGCTCCAGCGACTGAAGGCTTCGGCCAGGGCATTGATCTGGTCTGGCGGCAAGCCCAGCACCTTGGCCACGTCACGCATCGCGCCGGAACCGTGATAAGTGCTGGCTACGGCCGTCAGCGCTGCCCTGCCCCGGCCATAGCGCCGAAAGATGTATTGAATGACTTCTTCGCGGCGGTCATGCTCGAAATCCACGTCGATGTCCGGTGGCTCGTTGCGCTCTCTGGAGATGAAGCGCTCGAACAGCAGGTTGCTCTGTTCCGGGTTCAGTTCGGTGATCCCCAGCGCATAACACACTGCCGAGTTGGCCGCCGAGCCGCGTCCCTGACAAAGGATGTGCTGGCTGCGGGCAAACTCGACGATGTCATGCACGGTCAGAAAGTAGCTGTCGAACTTCTTTTCCGCGATCAGCGCCAGTTCCTTCTCGACCTGCGCACGGGTGGCCGGTGTCAGGCCACCCGGCCAGCGCCTGCGAACACCGCGTTCGGTCAGTTCACGTAGCCACGACGTAGAGGTCTGGCCCTTGGGGACCAGCTCATGCGGGTATTCGTATTTCAAATCGCCCAGGTCGAAGGTGCAGCGCCGGACAATACGCACCGACTCGGCGAGCAGCCAGTCCGGGTAATGCTCGCTGAGCGCATCCAGTGGCCGCAAATGGCGCTCGCCATTGGCAAACAGCAGATGACCTGCCTCGGCCACTGTGGTGTGGTGGCGGATGGCAGTCATGGTGTCCTGCAAGGCGCGCCGACCACGCGCGTGCATATGTACATCTCCACTGGCCACTGCCGGAATACCCAGCGATTGCGCCAGCGCCAGCAGGTCGGCCAGCCGCTGCTCGTCATCCGGGCCACGGTGCAGCCCGACACCCAGCCACAGGCGCTCGGCAAATCGCTCACGCAACCAGCGTCCGCCGGCCAGACAGGCTTGAGCATCCCCGTCGAGGTCCGGCAGCCAGAGGGCCAGCAACCCGGCCGGCGCAGGCTCGAAGTCTTCGCGCAACACGCGGTATTCACCTTTTTTGGCCCTGCGGCGCGCGACAGTGATCAATGTGCACAGCGCCTCATAGCCTGTCTGGTTTTCCACCAGCAAGACGACTTTCGGGCCGTGCTCGATGTGCATTTCGCTGCCGACGATTAACGGCAGACCGGTGCTTTTTGACGCCTGCCAGGCGCGTACGATACCGGCCAGGGTGCACTCGTCGGTGATTGCCAGCGCCTTGTAACCATGGCGCACCGCCCGTTCGAACAACTCGCGTGCGCTCGAGGCGCCCCGCTGAAAGCTGAAATTGGACAGGCAATGCAGCTCGGCGTATTCGCTGGTCATGCGAACCAGCCATGCAGCAGCAGTTCACCCTGCTCGCCAACCGCGCGATACGCCCAGGCGCGTTGGCCACTGGCAGTTTCGACCAGGTAATAGTCGCGGCGCACATCGCCGCCGTCCCACCACCCCGACTCGATTCGCTCAGGCCCGGCCACGATGCGGGTCGCCTGCACCGGCAGCGGCTGAGGTTCGCGCAGCAGCCAGCCTGGACGCGTGAAGCCTCTGGCTGGCAGGACCGGTTTACTGCTGCTGTGCGCTTGCCAGGCACATTCGGGACGATAATCGGCCTGGGCGCGCAAGCCATTGACCGACTCGTCGCCCAGACGCGCCCGCAGGCGCTCGCGCAGTTGCTCCCAGGGCAAGGTCTGCTGCACGCGCTCATCGAACAACTGACGGTGCGCCGGGACGAAATCCGGCAAGTCTCGCGCCAGCAGGCGCACGGCACGTACCGGCGACGCTACCAGCACCTGTTCCAGCCTGCCGCGGGCCAGTTCGAAGAGCATCGAAGCATCGCGCTCGGCACTCAGCAGTCCGACTGGTACCACAGTCTCCGGACCTTCAACATGCTCCAGATGCAGGGAAAATCGCTGCACACCGCTGTCGCGTCCGGCCAGGAACAAGGCCAGATCGGCGATCAGCCGCTTGAGCGGAAACAACAGGGCCTGATGGGACTCGACATCGAAATTCAGCTCGATGCGTACATCGAAAAAGTCCGGCGGCGTGTAGCACTCCAGCGCCACGGGGCGCTCGCCGAGCAAGGTGTCGAGGTGCTGCAGCACGCTGGCCGGAAACCGCCGGGCCAGCGTATCGCGGGGCAGCCCCAGCACCTGCCGCACGCTACGCAGCCCCATGCGTGTCAGGGCGGTAGCGGTTTCGCGGCTCAGGCCAATGCGTTCCAGTGGCATCTGCTCCAGACGGCGACGCAATTCATGCGGACAGTCGATGCTCAGCCCGTCATGCATGTTAGCCAGCATTCGCGCGGCTATCGGGTTGGGCGCGACCACGATGCGATGGCGGAAACCCTGAGTGGTCAGCTCTTCACGCAAACGTGCTTCGAAGACCGGCCAGGGGCCGAACAGCTTGAGGCTGGATTCGATTTCCATCAGCAGCACCCGCGGGTACTTGAGGCTGACATTGGAACTGAAACCGTAGGCCCAGGCCGCGAGCAGTTGCTGCAAACGCTCGATATCGGCCGGGTCATGCTCGATCGTGGTGAAGTTCGGCACCAGCGCCTGGGCTGCGGTCAGCGACTGCCCGGCTTTCAGCCCCAACGCACGCGCAGCCGGATTGACGCTCTGCAATACGCGACGTTGAGCGCTGCCGCTGATCAGCGCCAGCGGTTCATCGGGGTTGCCGTGACGACGCATGACGCCGTCCAGCGCCAGTTGCGGCAGCAAGACACAGGCCCAGAGCATAAGAACCTCAAGCGTCGGTCGGGAACGGAATGGGGAAAGGCGGCGCAAGTCCGCCCCGGCATTTGAGCACCCGCAACTGTGCGGGACGGGTATCGAGCGCTATGCGCAGGGCCGCAGGTGAAGGGTTGGCGGCGGCCTGCTGCGGGCGACAGGCAAAGGCCAGGGTCTGCCCGGTTTCGGCAGCCACCTGCAAGCGGCGCAGTGCACGGTCATCGACCATGCCGGGCCAGCACACGACCGCGCCACAGCTGCCGGAGCGCAGGCATTGCTCGGCGGCCCACAGGGCATCGCGGGGACTCGCCTCGATCACCACCAACTGGCGCAGATCGACGCCGGCGGACAGCCACGCCTGTGGGTAAGGAATATAAGGCGGTGCGACCAGCACAATGCGCTCGGCGATTGCGGAAAGCCGCGCCAGGCTTGGCCATAGCAGGCGCAGTTCGCCGCTGCCATTGGCCGGAATGAGGATTTCAGTCAGGGCCGCAGCAGGCCAGCCGCCGGTGGGCAAGGCAGCGTCCAGCAACGCGTGGCCACTGGGCTGCGGGCTGACCTGTGGCGCGCTCTGCTGACGCCCTTTCCAGACCCTGCGCTCATCCAGCAAGGCGTCCAGGCTGACCACCGCGCCCATCATTCGCGACGCACCAGCCCGCAGAACACGCCTTCGATGGCGAAGTCCTGATCGGGCGTGACGATGATCGGTTCATAGGCCGGGTTGCGCGGCAACAGGCGCACCTGATCGGCGCGGCGTTGCAGGCGTTTGATGGTCACCTCGCCGTCCAGACGGGCAACCACGATCTGTCCGTCACCGGCCTGCGAGTTACGGTGCACGCCCACCAGATCGCCATCGAGAATACCGTCCTCGATCATCGAGTCGCCCTGCACGCGCAGCAGGTAGTCCGGCACACGGGTAAAGGTGCTGCGGTCCAGGTGCAGCGTGCTGTGGATATCGAGATCAGGCCCGATCGGTGCGCCCGCCGCCACGCGCCCCAGTACCGGAATTTCCAGCAATTCGGGCCGTGGCTCAGTGTTCAGCAGGCGAATGCCCCGTGCCTGATGCGGGACGACTTCGATCAGCCCGGCTTCAGTGAGGGCGACAATGTGTTTGCGCGCCACGCTGCGTGAAGCAAAACCGAAAGCCTCGGAAATTTCCGCCAGGCTCGGTGATTGCCCCTGCAGCGCGATGCGATCGCGGATGAAGGTAAGGATAGCGCTGCGTCGAGGAGATAATGTGCTCATGGAGTACATTTGTACTCCATTCGGTGTTTTGTGACTAGCGCGGTTGGTCGGATTCAAGAGGCGCGGTGTTGCATGTCCAACGACAGGCGATGAACACCGCTATGGGCGACATTGTTTGGATTTCAACAACAGTGAAATAAGAAACACCCGGTTTATTGAGCCCGGCAAAGAGGCGAAACTCGACCGCTCTTTCAACGATCAGGAGCACTCATTGTGATCACGCGCCAATTGGGTAACCACGGTCCGCAGGTCTCTGCCCTCGGGCTGGGCTGCATGGGAATGTCGGACTTCTACACCACCGGCATCGACGAAAAGGAATCCATCGCCACCTTGCACCGCGCGCTGGAGCTGGGTGTCACTTTTTTCGATACGGCGGACATGTACGGCCCGTACACCAACGAAGCCTTGCTTGGCCGTGCACTCGAAGGCAAGCGTGAAGGTATCTACCTGGCCAGCAAGTTCGGCATCGTGCGTAGCGACGACCCGCATGCACGTGGCGTCAATGGCAGCCCGGCGTACATTCGCCAGTCCATCGACGCCAGTCTGAAGCGGCTGAACACCGATTACCTTGATCTCTATTATCAGCACCGCGTCGACCCCAACGTGCCCATCGAGGACACCATTGGCGCCATGGCCGAACTGGTCAAGGCTGGCAAGGTTCGCCACATAGGCATCTGTGAAGCCAGTGCAGCGACCATCGAAAAGGCCCACGCGGTGCATCCATTGGCGGCCGTGCAGAGCGAGTACTCACTCTGGACACGCGATCCGGAACAGGATGGCGTGCTTGCCACCTGCCGTCGTCTGGGCATTGCCTTCGTGGCTTACAGCCCGCTCGGTCGGGGGTTCCTGACCGGCGAATTGCGCACCCCGGACGATTTCGCGGCCGATGACTATCGTCGCTTCACCCCACGGTTTCAGGGCGAAAACTTCAATCGCAATCTGCAATTGGTCGAGAAGGTCAAGGCACTGGCTACGGCCAAGGGCATCAGCGCATCACAACTGGCGCTGGCCTGGGTGCTTGCCCAGGGCGAGGACATTATTCCGATCCCAGGCACCAAGCAGCGCAAGTACCTGGAAAGCAATGTGGCCGCAGCTTCATTGACGCTGAGTGCCGATGACCTTGTCCAGCTGGAAGCGATTTTCCCGGCCCAGGGGTCGGCATCCGGGGAGCGTTATAACGCGGCGTCAATGAAGTCCCTCAACGGCTGAAAACCGTTGAGGCTCGACATCAGGTCGCTTCAGGGCAGGTCTCGGTGCCGTTGTTGAGGCCCTGCTTCTGATTCTTGTAATCGAGCGTGGCTTTGCCATCGACCCATTTCAAGGTGACGACAATCACCGAGTCGAAATCGTCGTTTGTCCAGTCATCCAGCAGAGTGGTGCTCTTGCCGGACGCCTCTTCAGCAACCTTGTTGATCAGCTCCGGCAGGTAGCCATGCGACCAGGCGGTGTAGATGACTGCGTTGTGGTACTTGTCCTGCATCAGTTCATCGGCCAGGTCTGCGGTGTCGTTGGCACCGAAGTCGAGGTTGACGGGCAGACCCAGTTTGATTGCGCTGGGGCCTACCGTCATCAGCGGACGAACGTAGCTGTAGGACTGGTCGCCCTCACCCTCTTCCACATGCCGGCTCGGATTGGCAGCAAAAATGAAATCAGCCTTGCCGAATTCCCTGGGCAGGACTTCCGACAGTTCTATCGCCCGGTTGAGCCCCTGACAGTTCAGTTGCCCCAGCCCCATGGCCGGTTTTTCGGCATGCCGAAGGAACACCAGTGTCTGGGTACCATTCTTGGGCTCTGCATGGACGCCTTTGCCCAAGGTGAAAAAGGCCAAGGCAGAAGCCACCAGCAAGGAGGGGAAGAAGCACCACGCAAGACGGCGCTGAAGTCGGGTGATGGAAGGCATTTTCGGCATATTCATTATTTTCTGAGTCCGGTGCGCATTTGAAAGGGGACAGCCATCTGGCTGGTGCGAATACGCAGGCTTGTGCAGCTCGCCCTGGAAATTTCTGCGGATCAGTCAAAAAGGGTGACGCGCGAATCTTAGGCTCTGTACGAAAAGTGGCTGCGCTCGGTGATGCTTCGTTAAAAACAGGCTCGGAATGCTCATTTACAACACGTAGACTCCGCTTCCTCGCCTGTTTTTGCCTCGCCTGACCTTCGCTCGCCGACTTTTCG
>NZ_AWQP01000070.1:0-62554 GCF_000972175.1 Pseudomonas syringae pv. coryli str. NCPPB 4273
CACTCTGCGTCGTCTGTGCCAGCGCGGTTGAAAAGCGCTTTAGAGGCATGCCTCAGTCGTACTTGTGTATGACGCTGAGCGGGGGAGCAAGAACTATGGTGGTATGAGCACCGTTTCCCAAACCCGGAATCCTACAACGGCACCAGCTTCGCGTAGCCCATCATCAGCCACTTGCTGCCCTCGGGGAAGTTGACCTGCACCCGGGCCTGGGCGCCAGCGCCTTCGAAGTTGAGGATCACGCCTTCGCCGAATACCGCATGCTGGACGCGCTGGCCCATGGTGAACTCGGTTTCCGGAATGCCGGTGCCGTTGAACAGGCTGCTGCTGTTGAATTTCGGCGTGCCGCCGAACGGACGGTTGACGCTGTTGGACAGCCGGACTTCCTGAATCAGCGCCGGCGGGATTTCGCGTACGAAACGCGAGACCTTATTGTAGGTTTCGCTGCCGTACAGACGCCGCGTTTCGGCGTAGGTCATCACCAACTGTTTCATGGCCCGGGTGATGCCGACATAGGCCAGGCGTCGTTCCTCTTCAAGACGGCCCGGTTCTTCCAGGCTCATCTTGTGCGGGAACAGCCCTTCCTCCATGCCCACCAGGAACACGTGCGGGAATTCCAGCCCCTTGGCGCTGTGCAGGGTCATCAGCTGAATGCTGTCTTCATGCTCCTGCGCCTGGGTGTCGCCCGCTTCCAGCGAGGCATGGCCCAAAAACGCTGCCAGTGGCGTCAGGTCTTCTTCGCTTTCGTGATTCTCGAAAGCACGGGCAGCGCTGACCAGTTCCTCAAGGTTTTCTACCCGCGCCTGACCTTTCTCGCCTTTTTCCTGCTCGTGATAGGTAATCAGCCCGGACTGTTCGATCACCGTCTGGGTCATCAGGTGCAGCGGCATTTCCATGACCTTGGCCGCGAGGTTCTCGATCAGTTCGATGAAACCGCCCAGGGCCGTGGCGGCGCGTCCGGTCAGGCCCTTGTTGGCAACCAGCAGGCGCATGGCTTCCCACATGGACACATCGGCATGGCGCGCATGTTCGCGAATCGCTTCGACGGTCTTTTCGCCGATGCCGCGCGCCGGAACGTTGATCACCCGCTCCAGTGCCGCATCGTTGCCACGGCCTTCCAGCAAGCGCATGTAGGCCATGGCGTTCTTGATTTCGGCACGTTCGAAGAAGCGCTGTCCGCCGTAAATGCGGTACGGAATACGCTCACGCAGCAGGGCTTCTTCAAGCACCCGCGACTGGGCGTTGGAGCGGTACAGAATGGCGATGTCGTTGCGCGAAATACCGGTTTTCAGCGCGCTTTCGATGGTCTCGACCACGTAACGCGCTTCATCGTGCTCGTTGAACGCCGCGTACAGATTGATCAGCTCGCCATCGCCGACGTCGGTCCACAATTCCTTGCCCAGGCGACCACTGTTATTGATGATCAAGCCGTTGGCGGCCTTGAGGATGCTCGCCGTGGAGCGGTAGTTCTGCTCCAGGCGGATGACTTCGGTGTCCGGGAAGTCCGAGGAATACTGGTGGATGTTCTCGATCTTCGCGCCGCGCCAGCCGTAAATGGACTGATCGTCGTCGCCGACCACCATCAGGCTGTCGCCCCCCTGGGCGAGCAGGCGCAGCCAGGCGTACTGCACGGCGTTGGTGTCCTGGAACTCGTCCACCAGGACGTGACGGAAGCGGCGCTGATAATGCGCCAGCAAGCCCGGGTTATCGCGCCACAGGTCGAGTGCGCGCAGCAGCAGTTCGGAAAAGTCGATGACGCCGGCCCGCTGGCAGGCGATCTCGTAGGCTTCGTAGACGCTTTTCATGGTGGTCAGGAACAGGTCGCCGCTGGCCTGAATATGTTTCGGGCGCAGGCCTTCGTCTTTCTGACCATTGATGAACCACTGGGCCTGACGTGCAGGCCAGCGTTGTTCGTCCAGACCCAGCTCGCGCATCACGCGCTTTACCAGACGCTGCTGGTCATCGCTGTCGAGAATCTGGAAGGTCTGTACCAGCCCGGCTTCCTGCCAGTGCGCACGCAGCAGGCGATGGGCCAGGCCGTGGAAGGTGCCCACCCACATGCCAGCCGGGCTGATGCCCATCAGCTGCTCGATACGGTGGCGCATTTCGGCGGCAGCCTTGTTGGTGAACGTCACCGACAGGACCGAGTGCGGGGAGGCTTGCTCGACCTGCATCAGCCATGCGATGCGATGCACCAGCACACGGGTTTTGCCGGAGCCAGCACCAGCCAGGACCAACTGACGACCCAGAGAGGCGGCTACGGCCTGACGTTGGGCATCGTTGAGGGAATTCAGAAGAAGAGAGAGATCATCGCGCATCAGCGCATTCTAGGGTGCCGCGCGATGACGGGCAAACCATGCTTTGCGTCAGCCAATAAAAATAGCGGGGGCGCTGACGACCGGTCGTCGCCTGTTGTCGGGCGCGAATGCGTTGCGTCTACCTTTATGGGTGAACAGGCAGGGTCTGACTGGCGAATGGGCCTAATGTAGGATTATTCCCACAATTGCCGCGGATAACGCCCGCACGGCACGTTCCAGCTTCGTTTAACTGGGCGGCTGGCGGGTCATGTAGTATAACTACAAGAAAGCTACAACCAGCCCATCTCTTCTTTTGCCGAGTCTGCCCCTTGAATCTGCTGCAACACATCGCCCAGTCACGTAATTTGCTGCGCAAATCGGAGCTCAAGGTAGCCGACCATGTGCTGCTCGACCCTGCGGCCGTGATGCACAGTTCCATGGCAGACCTGGCGCACAGCGTCGGTATCAGCGAGCCGACCATCGTGCGTTTCTGTCGCGCCATCGGCTGCACCGGGTTTCAGGACCTCAAGCTCAAGCTGGCGCAGAGCCTTGCAGCGGGCGCAAGTTTTGGGCAGTTCGCGATCCACGAAGACGATTCGGTCGCCGACTACAGCCTGAAGATTTTCGACACTACGCTGCACACGCTCATGGAAGTGCGCGAAAACCTCGACCCCCATTCTTTGCAACTGGCAGTTACGGCCATGGCGGGTGCCAATCGGGTCGAGTTCTACGGGTTTGGCGCGTCCGGCGCAGTAGCCGCCGATGCGCAGCACAAGTTCTTTCGTTTGCTGCTGACCGCTGCGGCGTATTCCGATCCGCACATGCAGGCAATGTCGGCCGTCACGCTCAAGCCGACGGATGTCGCGGTGTGCATTTCGCAGTCAGGGCGTTCGAAGGATTTGCTGATCACCGCCAATCTAGTCCGCGAGAGCGGCGCGACGCTGATCACTCTGTGCCCTAGCCAGACACCGCTGGCCGAGCTGTCGTCGGTCAATCTGGCCATCGATGTGCACGAAGACACCGAAATCTACACGCCGCTGACTTCCCGTATCGCACACCTGGTGGTCATTGATGTGCTGGCAATGGGCGTCGCCATGGCGCGCGGCCCCGGTCTGGTCAACCACCTCAAGAGCGTCAAACGCAGCCTGCGCGGCTTGCGCCTGTCGCCGAAGTCGATCAAGACCCACGAAGACTGACACCGTTTGTATTTGAACGGCGACGTCAAAACGCCCGCCAAACACCCTGTGGCACTTGGCAGGCGTCCATAGAGGCTACGTCATTCAGCAGCGAACATCGGAACTTCTACGGTATCGATGGACGCCAGCAACTCGTCCTTGTAGTAGATGCTGATACCCGTGATGTCAGCGCCACTTGGCTGGGTATAAGCAACTGCTTTCTCGGTCAGTACCTGCAAGCCAATGCCCTGGGTTTCGACCATCAGATCCAGACTCAGATGGTTGAAGGCTGCTGGCCTGGCGCTTTTGACGAGCACTGGAACCGAATTCGTCTGAGGAACGGTTACGGTCCCGAAGACTTGAAGAGTGCTGACGCGGCTGTCGCGGGCCTGCCAGTTTTTGCTTTCGATAGTCATTGTTTGGCTCCTTGCCATAACTTCATTGATTGAATGAATTGCGTCCTGCGGGGCCAGTTTCCATGAAGGGGGCGACGTTGATGCGGTAAATATATATTTCCCGCATGTCCAGGCAGGCCTTCACGTTTCAAAATTTAACCAAGCTGTCATGTGTCCGCCGCCTGATTGTCATTGCCCCGATCCATTCTGGTGCTCCCACAAAACGTATTGGGAGACAGGACATGGCTCGGCATTACGATGATTTACCTACCAGCACCGTGAAAACCCGCCGTCAGCAGGAAGATCAGCGTCGCATGGAGTTTCGTCGGGCAATTGAAAGCTACAGCGAGGCACGTCAGCTCAATCAGGAGTTGTGTGACTACATGGATGGCATGGATAACGCCGTCTGGCAGACGATCAAGTTGCCCGCGGTCGACCGTCGAAACGCTCGACAAGCTGGCTGATCTGCGCACGTTCGGTGCGGATGAACGCAAGAAACGCATGTGCCACAGGTGAAAGGCGTTTGTCTCCGGCCTGAGCCACGCACCAGCTTCGATACAGTGGCAACTCCGCCACGGGCAGCTCAACCAGGGCGCCTGTGGCGAGTTCCTGGCAGACCGCGTGTCGGGTCAGCATCGCCAGGCCCAGCCCGGCTACCACGCATTCACGTTGTGCTTCGCTGGAGGACACTTCCAGCGTCTGCGTGAAATGCACGCGCTTCTCCTTGAAAAACTCCTCGCAGGCCCGACGCGTGCCCGATCCTGGTTCCCGGGTCAGCAATGGCCATGGCTCCAGATCTTGCAGGTTCAGCGTCGCGCGGCTGCTCAGCGGATGGTCAGGCGGCGCTACGGCGACAATCGGGTTATTCAGGAACGGCAAGAACTCCAGGCCCATGTCCAGTGGCACTGCCGACATCACCACTAGATCATCGCGGTTATCCGCCAGGCGTCTGATGACTTGCGCGCGATTGACCACCATCAGGCTCAGGCTGACTTCCGGGTGCTGGCGCTTGAAGGCGGCGAACAGGTGAGGGATGAAGTATTTGCAGCTCGACTCGACGGCCAGCTTCAGCTGGCCTTGCAGCGAGCCCTGCATGTCGGAGAGCTGCATGTCGAGGCTTTCCAGGCGCCCGAAAATATCCCGGCTGGCCTGTTGCAGTGCTTGCGCTGCTTCGGTCAGGTAGAGCTTTTTGCTGACGTATTCGAACAGCGGCTGGCCGATCAGCTCTTCGAGCTGGCGAATCTGCAGGCTGACAGCAGGTTGTGTCAGCGACATCTCTTCGGCCGCGCGGCTGTATGAGCGCAGGTCGCACACTTCATTGAAAATGCGCAGTTGACGCAATGTCATACGCATCAATGACTTACGCATTTATAAAGGCTCCGCGATCCGACTGAAGCGCCAACTATAAGCTTTTACTTATGCACCTCCCAACTTTTACTCATTTTTGTTAATCCTCGATTGGGCATAGGGTGGCCCTGCGACATTCAGTCACATACACGGTTACAAGTGTGGGTCGAGGGAAACGCCAGTGATAACAAAAATTCTGATCGCCAACCGCGGGGAGATTGCCGTTCGCATCGTGCGTGCATGCGCAGAGATGGGCATTCGCTCGGTGGCGATCTTTTCCGAAGCGGACCGGCATGCCTTGCATGTCAAACGTGCCGACGAAGCCTACAGCATTGGTGCCGAACCTCTGGCGGGTTACCTGAACCCGCGTAAATTGGTGAATCTGGCAGTGGAAACCGGCTGCGATGCGCTGCATCCCGGTTATGGCTTTCTTTCCGAGAATGCCGAACTGGCCGATATCTGTGCCGAACGAGGGATCAAATTCATCGGTCCCTCCGCAGAAGTGATTCGCCGCATGGGGGACAAGACCGAGGCCCGGCGCAGCATGATCAAGGCCGGCGTACCGGTCACGCCCGGCACCGAAGGCAACGTGGCAGATATCGACGAGGCGCTGGCCGAGGGCGAGCGTATCGGTTACCCGGTGATGCTCAAGGCCACCTCCGGGGGCGGGGGACGGGGTATCCGTCGCTGCAACAGCCGCGAAGAACTCGAGCAGGCTTTCCCGCGCGTGATCTCCGAAGCGACCAAGGCCTTCGGCTCGGCAGAAGTCTTTCTTGAGAAGTGCATCGTCAATCCCAAGCACATTGAAGCGCAGATTCTGGGCGACAGCTTCGGCAACGTGGTGCACCTGTTCGAGCGCGACTGTTCGATTCAGCGACGCAACCAGAAGCTCATCGAAATCGCTCCCAGCCCGCAGTTGACGCCCGAGCAGCGCGCCTATATTGGCGATCTGTCGGTACGTGCGGCCAAGGCAGTCGGTTACGAGAACGCTGGCACCGTGGAGTTTCTGCTCGCCGAGGGCGAGGTGTACTTCATGGAAATGAACACCCGGGTGCAGGTCGAGCACACCATCACCGAAGAAATCACCGGCATCGATATCGTTCGTGAGCAGATCCGTATCGCCTCCGGTCTGCCGTTGTCGGTCAAGCAGGAAGACATCATCCATCGCGGTTTTGCCCTGCAGTTCCGGATCAACGCCGAGGACCCGAAGAACAACTTCCTGCCCAGCTTCGGCAAGATCACCCGTTATTACGCGCCCGGCGGGCCTGGCGTGCGTACCGACACGGCGATCTATACCGGCTACACCATTCCGCCGTTCTATGACTCGATGTGCCTGAAGCTGATTGTCTGGGCGTTGACCTGGGAAGAGGCCATGGACCGCGGCCTGCGTGCGCTAGATGACATGCGCCTGCAAGGGGTCAAGACCACGGCTGCCTATTACCAGGAAATCCTGCGCAACCCGGAGTTTCGCAGCGGTGAGTTCAACACCAGCTTTGTCGAGAGCCACCCCGAGCTGACCAATTATTCGATCAAACGCAAACCCGAAGAGCTGGCCCTGGCCATCGCCGCCGCCATTGCCGCACACGCCGGTCTGTAAGGAACAGTGAAATGTCCAAGAAGATTTTCGTAACCGACACCATCCTGCGTGACGCTCACCAATCGTTGCTGGCGACGCGCATGCGTACCGAAGACATGCTGCCGATCTGCGACAAGCTCGACCAGGTCGGCTACTGGTCGCTGGAAGTCTGGGGCGGCGCTACCTTCGATGCCTGCGTGCGTTTTCTCAAGGAGGACCCGTGGGAACGTCTGCGCCAGCTGCGTGCGGCCTTGCCCAATACCCGGTTGCAGATGCTTCTGCGTGGCCAGAACCTGCTGGGCTATCGGCATTACAGCGATGACGTGGTCAAGGCGTTCGTCGCCAAGGCGGCGGTCAACGGTATTGATGTGTTCCGTATTTTCGATGCCATGAACGACGTGCGTAACCTGCGGGTCGCCATCGAGGCGGTGAAAGCGGCGGGCAAACACGCACAGGGCACCATCGCTTACACCACCAGCCCGGTGCACACCATCGAGGCCTTCGTGGCGCAGGCCCGGCAGATGGAAGCCATGGGCTGTGACTCGGTGGCGATCAAGGACATGGCCGGCCTGTTGACGCCTTATGCCACGGGTGAGCTGGTCAAGGCGCTGAAGGCCGAGCAGTCGCTGCCGGTGTTCATCCACTCGCATGACACGGCCGGCCTGGCCGCCATGTGTCAGCTCAAGGCGATCGAAAGCGGCGCTGACCATATCGACACGGCGATCTCCAGCTTTGCCTGGGGCACCAGCCATCCGGGCACCGAATCGATGGTGGCCGCGCTCAAGGGCAGCGAGTTCGACACCGGTCTGGACCTGGAGCTGCTGCAGGAAATCGGTCTGTACTTCTACGCGGTGCGTAAGAAATACCATCAGTTCGAGAGCGAATTTACTGCAGTCGACACCCGGGTACAGGTTAACCAGGTGCCGGGCGGGATGATTTCCAACCTGGCCAATCAGTTGAAAGAGCAGGGCGCACTCAACCGCATGAGCGAAGTGCTGGCTGAAATTCCGCGTGTGCGCAAAGACCTCGGCTATCCGCCGCTGGTAACCCCGACCTCGCAGATCGTCGGTACTCAGGCGTTCTTCAACGTGTTGGCCGGGGAGCGTTACAAAACCATCACCAATGAAGTGAAGCTTTACCTGCAAGGCGGCTACGGCAAGGCGCCGGGTCAGGTGGATGAAAAACTGCGCCGTCAGGCGATCGGCAATGAAGAGCTTATCGATGTTCGTCCGGCCGACCTGCTCAAGCCGGAGATGACCAAGCTAAGGGCTGATATCGGCGCACTGGCCAAGTCCGAAGAGGACGTGCTGACGTTCGCCATGTTCCCGGACATTGGCCGCAAGTTCCTGGAGGAACGTGCAGCCGGGACGCTGGCGCCGGAAGTGCTGCTGCCGATTCCCGAAGCCGGAAGCGTGGCGAAGGCAGGCGGTGAGGGCGTACCGACCGAGTTCGTCATCGATGTGCACGGCGAAACCTATCGGGTCGACATCACCGGCGTGGGCGTCAAGGCTGAGGGCAAGCGCCACTTCTACCTGACCATAGACGGCATGCCGGAAGAGGTGGTGTTCGAGCCGCTCAACGAATTCGTCGGCGGCGGGGCCAGCAAACGCAAGCAAGCCCACGCACCGGGCGACGTCAGCACGACCATGCCCGGCAACATCGTCGATGTGCTGGTCAAGGAGGGCGATGTGGTCAAGGCCGGTCAGGCAGTGCTGATCACTGAAGCGATGAAGATGGAGACCGAGGTTCAGGCGTCGGTCGCAGGCAAGGTCGTCGCCATCCACGTCGCCAAGGGCGACCGCGTCAATCCGGGCGAAGTGCTGATCGAGATCGAAGGTTGAGCTGACACCTGCGCATCCTCCAAAGGTTTACCTCAGGGAAGCACTCGTGGCTTCCCTTTTTTTATCCTGTGCAGGCGCGGCCAGTGGTCACGACTATCGTTCCGCACGCTCCAGCGTGGGAATGCCGTTCTCGACGCTCTGCGTCGCACGATGGTGGTTATTCGGGCGTCATACTGATCCGGCGTCGCCCGGCCCATTTGTTCACCGAAACGCCTCAAGCCCCTTGATCTGTTGCCCGTCAGTGAAGTTATCCACAGCCAGCCAGCGCTCAAAGGCGTTCTGCCGCTCAGGCCATTCGCTGTCGAGCATCGAATACCACTCGGTATCCCGGCTCTGGCCTTTGACCACCATGTGCTGGCGGAAGGTGCCTTCGTAGCTGAAGCCGAATCGCTCGGCAGCGCGTTTGGAGCGGGCGTTGTTGGCGTTGCACTTCCACTCCAGGCGACGATAGCCCAGTGCGAAAATCTCTCTGGCCAGCAGGTAAATGGCTTCGGTGCCTTTGGGCGTGCGTTGCATGGCCGCGCTGAAGGTCACATGACCTATCTCGATACGCCCGTGGGCAGCGACGATCGACATCAGGCTGATGACCCCTTCGGCCTTATCGGTCTGCTGATCGACCACGGTGTAAAACCACGGATCGGTGGCCGCCTGATGCCCGGCCAGCCATCTATCGAAGGCGCTACGGTCGCTGAGCGGCCCGTAGGGCAGATAATCCCACAGCTTAGGGTCCGCATTCGGGCCTTCGAGTGCCGCCCACAAGTCATCGGCGTGACGCGCGGCATCGAGTTTTTCCAGGCGTATGAAACGGCCTGTCAGTGTATGGGCCGTGGGCATTGCAGCGGCTTGCCAGTCCAGCAGGGTGTCGGACATCAGTCACTTCCTGTTTCAGAGTGCTTTACGAAATTGTATGAGGCCGGGCCGTTCGGCGATTCGCTCGTACAACTGAATGGCCGTGGCGTTGGTTTCGTGGGTCAGCCAGTGCACCTTGTCGCAACCGTCTGCCTTGGCCGTGGCGTAGACAAACTCGATCAGTTGCCTGCCGATGCCTGTCCCGCGTTTTTCGGGGGCGACGATCAGATCCTGCAGGTAACAGGCGTTGGTGATGCTCCAGTTGGAGCGATGGTAGATGAAATTCACCATGCCCACCGCCTCGTCACCCCGCCAGGCGAGCGCCGAGTGAGTCGGTTCGTTCGCGTCCACAAGGCGTTGCCAGGTGATGGCGCTGACGCCTTCGGCCAGCTCGGTGTTGTAGAAGCGCAGATAGGCCTGCCACAGAGGCAGCCACGCGTGATGGTCGTCGACATTAACGGGGCGAATACGCACATCGGTCATGAGCTGCTCCCTTCGCTCATCAAGCGAGCGACGTGTTGGTCATTTGCATCCTGGCTTGCGGCGAGGCCGTCGCGCACACCGGCCATGTCCGCAGCGCTGCGATTCTGACTGAGTTTACGTTTGCCCTGCAGCCGCTGCACCGGAATGGCGAAGCCGACAATCGCTCCGAGCATTTTTGCGATGTAGTCCGCCGGCGCATCGTCAATGGACCAGGGTTGCGCCCGGTCGGATTCATGGCGATGGGTCAGGTCAGCCAGCAACTGATGCAATTGTGCAGCATCGGTAAAAACCTCGGCCTGCCCATAAGCATGCACGGCCACATAATTCCACGTCGGTACGACCTTGCCGTGCTCCCTCTTGCTCGGATAGAACGAGGGGCTCACGTAGGCATCGCCGCCAGGAAAAATCACCAGTGCCTCGGCGCCGGAGCTAAGTTGCTGCCACTGTGGATTGGCTTTGGCCAAGTGCCCGTAAAGCGTGCCATACGAACCTTCATCGCGGCGTAACAGCAGTGGCAGGTGGGTGGCTTGCAATCCTTCTGCGCCGTGCGTGACCAGAATCGCCAGGCGCGTCTGCTCCATCTGCTGGTGCAGGCTCGGTGTGTCGTTGTCCTTGAAAGCGGCAGGGATGTACATGGGGAATGTCCTTGGCTGATAACAGGATCGTAGGCAAGGCATTGGTCTGATGTAAGATCCATTTTTTATCGTTTTAACAGGGCCAATGCATGCCTGATCTCAGTGTCGCGTTTCCGTCCACACTCACCGGTATCGTGCTGGACCCGAATCAGGGCCTGAGCAAGCAGCTTTATGGCCTGTTGCGCCAGCAGGTCCTCGATGGGCGTCTGAGCAGTGGCACGCGCCTGCCAGCCAGTCGCGATTTGGCGCATTCACTCGGCATCTCCCGTAACAGCGTGATCCGGGCCTACGACCAGCTGTATGCCGAGGGTTTCATCGAGGGACGTGTCGGCGACGGTACGTATGTGGCGCAGCTCTCTGAACCAGGCGCTGCGCCTCGGCGGACCGGTCGCAAAAAACTATCCACCAACTTACCCACAGGTGTATCCACAGGGTTATACACAGGTTTGTCCACAATCGCGGCTGAAATGCCGTCAGATTCCTCCTGTGAAGTTATCCACAGCCCGGTGCTCGCGCTGCTGGAAAAACATCATCTGCATGAACCACCGACGGGTCGTCCGCGGGCCTTTCGGGTAGGCGTACCGGCGTTCGATCTTTTCCCCTTTGCCTTGTGGGGCAAGCTGTATGCCGCTTTTTGGCGCAAGCCGGACCTTGCTCAGCTCGGTTATGGGTCGGCGGCGGGAGACTCGCGGTTACGTGAACTGATTGCGGTCTACCTGCGCTCATCGCGTGGGCTGCATTGCAGCGCTGAGCAAATTGTGATCACCAGTGGTGCACAGCACGCGATCAGCCTTTGTGCACAGTTGCTTCTTGCCCCGGGCGAGGGCGTCGCCGTGGAGAATCCGGGGTATCGGGCGGCCGGTCATGCGTTTGCCCTGGCAGGTGCTCGATTGCACGGCGTGGCTGTGGATAACGACGGCATGCGTTGCGCCGACCTTGAGCAGGCAGACTGCAGGCTGGCCTACGTGACGCCTTCACACCAATACCCGACCGGCGTGGTGATGAGCCTGGCGCGGCGCCTGGAATTGCTGGCCTGGGCTGAGAAACACCAGGGCTGGATTGTCGAGGATGATTACGACGGTGAGTATCGCTACAGTGGTTCACCCTTGGCGCCCCTGGCTGCGCTCGACCGCAACGCGCGTGTGCTCTACGTCGGCACGTTCGGCAAAATCGCCTTTCCGGCGCTGCGCCTCGGGTATCTGGTTTTGCCAGAGCCACTGGTGCCGGTGTTCAGCCAGCGCAAGGCTGTGGACATGCGTCATACCGAAGTAGGGGTTCAGGCGGTCATGGCGCAATTCATTGCGTCGGGTCATTTCCAGCGACACATACGTCGCATGCGCCGCGCGGCGCTCAGTCGTCGCAATGTGCTGCTGGATAACTGGCCGGCCGATATTCCGGGATGCGCGGCAATGCCCAGAGTGGTTGCCGGGCTGCATGTCATGGTCAAGGTCGACAGCGTGGCGCGTGAGCAGGCGCTGATTGCCAAGGCCAATGGCGTCGGGGTCGAAATGAATGCCCTGAGTGACTACTGGCTGCCTGATTCCACCGAGCCTGTGGATAACCGCGCCGGGCTGGTGCTGGGGTTTGCCGCAGTGCCCGAGGACGAGATGGTCGAGGCATTGAACAGGCTGCGCGAGGTCTGGTCCGAGTAGTCCCGTTGGCAGGCGTATAATCTGCGCTTTCTGTTACCTGTCCTTGAGATACCCATGAACAACTCTCTTACTGCAACACCCGGACGCAAGTTCGGCGCGCCGCTGGCTGCGCTGTTCCTGCTGCTGATGGGCGCCCAGTTCCTTCTGCTCAGTGTCGGCACCCGCCAGGTAATGCTGTGGATCGTCGGCGCGGCGTTGGGCGTAACGCTGTATCACGCGGCATTTGGTTTCACCTCGGCGTGGCGGGTGTTCATCCGCGAGCGGCGCGGTGCTGGCCTGCGCGCGCAAATGGTCATGCTGGCGGTCGCCGTGGTGCTGTTTTTCCCGGCACTCGGTGCGGGCACGCTGTTCGGCCAGCCAGTCACTGGCCTGGTTGCGCCGGTCGGGATTTCGGTCGTCGTCGGCGCGTTCATTTTCGGCATTGGCATGCAGCTGGGTGGCGGCTGTGCGTCCGGTACATTGTTCACTGCCGGTGGTGGCAACGCGCGAATGCTGGTGACGCTGCTGTTTTTCATCCTCGGCTCACTGATTGCCACCCATCACGTCGACTGGTGGTTTGCCCTGCCTTCGTTCCCGGCGGTGTCGGTGGTCAAGACCTTCGGCGTGCTGCCTGCGCTGCTGGTCAATCTGGCGCTGTTCGGCTTGATCGCGCTGGTGACCGTCAAGCTCGAAAAGCGCCGTCATGGCCAGCTTGAAGCGCCGCCAGTCACGGATAATCGCGGCCTGAGTCGCGTGCTGCGCGGGCCGTGGGTTCTGGTCTGGGGCGCTGTCGCGCTGGCACTGCTCAATTACGCAACGCTGGCGTTGGCCGGTCGTCCGTGGGGCATCACCTCGGCGTTCGCGCTGTGGGGTGCGAAAGCGGCCAGTGGGCTGGGCGTGGACGTCGGCAGTTGGGTGTTCTGGCAAAGCGCTGCGAACGCCAAGGCGCTGGCGGCTCCGGTGTGGGAAGACATCACCAGTGTGATGGACATCGGCATCATGCTCGGTGCCTTGCTGGCGGCAGGTCTGGCAGGTCGTTTTGCACCCAGCCTCGATATCCCCACGCGCTCGCTGGTGGCGGCGGTCATCGGCGGCTTGCTGCTGGGCTACGGCTCGCGCCTGGCCTACGGCTGCAACATCGGTGCGTACTTCAGCGGCATTGCTTCCGGCAGCCTGCACGGCTGGCTGTGGCTGGTGGCGGCCTACGCCGGTAACGTCGTCGGAGTCCGCCTGCGGCCGATTTTCTTCACCGGCGAGCGTCCGCAGGTGGCCCAGGGTGTGTAAAAACGTCACGAGCGAAGGCAAGACAAGGCAAAAACAGGCGAAAAACGGCCGGGGTCGCGATCGACTCTAGGTGTTCTAAATGAGCATTTTTCGCCTGTTTTTAACGCAGTATTGCCAAGCGCAGTAGTTTTTACACACCCTGGGTCCTTAATGGCTGCTGAAAACGTCTAATCCCCCGAGATAAGCGGGCCGCTTGCGAACCAACTGCCGGTTTCGTATTCAAAGCCATGCGGTAACTGTGCGTATGCGGTTCGCTTATTTTTCGATGGGGTGGTTCTTTTGCAGCAAACGATCATTTCGAAAATCCGTTTTCTCGGCAAGACCATCGGCTATGTAGGATGGTCGCTTTTCTGGCTGTTGATCTGGGACGTGATTGTCACGGTCGACTTCATGCTCTACCTGGAGCGCAAGATCACCTTGCCGTCCATGCCGTTGACCCTGCTGGGCTCGGCGCTGGTGGTGCTGACCAGCTTCCGCAATTCAAGTGCCTATAACCGCTGGTGGGAAGCCAGGACGCTATGGGGCGCGCTGGTCAACAGTTCACGCAGTTTCGCTCGGCAAGTGCTGACGCTGGTCGAGGATGACGACGGGATCAACCCGGTCAAGGCCACACTGTTGCGTCGCCATGTCGCGTATGTGAAGTGCCTGTCTGCGCACCTGAAGGGCGCCAAGTGTGGTGATGAAGTTCAGATGCTGATTCCTCGCGAGGAATTCGAACGTCGTCACGACACCAACAACTTTCCCAACGACCTGCTCAATACGTCGGCTGCGCTATTGGCCAAGGAGTATCAGGCTGGGCGGCTGGACAGCATTCGTCTGGCGCGGCTGGAGTCGACCATGGTGGATATCTCCAATTGCCAGGGCGGCATGGAGCGTATTGCCAATACACCGTTGCCTTATCCGTACGTGGCCTTTCCGCGCCTGTTCATCACGCTGTTCTGCCTGATCGTACCGATTGGCCTGGTGGAGACCCTGGGCTGGTTCACGCCTCTGGCGTCGACGGTGGTGGGTTTTATGCTGTTGGCGATCGAGAAGATCGGTACCGACCTGCAGAGCCCGTTCCGTGCCAGTGAACATGAGATTCAGATGACGGCGTTGTGCGAAAACATTGAGCGCAATCTGGATTCGATGCTCAGGGGCGCGCAGGAGGAATGCAAGGCTTCATGAAGGGGTGAGGCGTCGCGCGATTGCGTGACGCCTCGGGTAAAGCAGAGGCAGCCGCTTAACGCAGCTCGCCGCACAGGTCCAGTTCGACCAGGCGCCGTACCTCCTCGGTCGTCAGGTCTGCGCCCAGCAGCGCATGCAGTTTGCCCAGCGCTGCTTCACGGGTCATGCCACCACCGGAGAGCACGCCTGCACCGCGCAGACGGCTGCCCGCTTCGTAGACATCCAGCTCGACACCGCCCTCATGGCACTGGGTAATCGCGACCACACAGATACCCAGCGCTCGCGCGTTCTCCAGACTGGCCAGAAATTGCGGATCGTCACTGGGGCCTGTGCCGCTGCCGAAGCATTCGAGCACCAGACCGCGGATACCACTGTTGATCAGACCGTCCAGCTGGGCAGCACCGACACCGGGAAACAGCGGCAATACCGCCACCTCTGTAAGTGTCTTGGTCTGGCGATAGTTCAATGCGTCAGGGAGCGAAACCACCGCATGGCCGCCACGCGAGCGTTGCAGCGGTGCGAACGGCTGACGACCGAAGCTGCGAATTTTCGCGCAGCGCACGGGTGTCATCAGTTGCCCGTGAAAATACAGCTGCACGCCTGACACCAGACCCGAACCCAGCGCCAGCAGTGCGCCGTTGACGTTTTCCCAGGCATCGCTGTCCTGCACGCCGGCAGGCAGCATCGACCCGGTGAACAGCACCGGCGCGCTGAACCCCAACAACTGGAAGCACATCGCCGCTGCGCTGTACGCCAGGGTGTCGGTGCCATGCAGGACCAGCACCGCATCGCAGCCTTCGACTTCCACCGCCTCGATCACGGCCTCACGCAGGCGCAACCAGTAGGAAGGGGTCATGTTGGCGCTGTCGATCAGCGGCGACATCTCGCGAAAGCGCCACTGCGGCACTACCAGTTCCGGATGCTCGGCCAGTTGCCCGGCCATTCGCGCCTCGAAACCGGAGGCCGGTGCCAGGCCGTTGGCGCTGGCCTGCATGCCGATGGTGCCGCCGGTGTAAAGAACCATCACGCGTTGTGCGGGTTGTTGTGCGTCATGCGGCATGGCTCTTCTCCGGCGTAGTGTCGCGGTGATTATCGTGCTTCGGGTACAGACTTGGCTGCCGCTTCGGCATCCTGTGTCGACTGACGGGTCGGATTGGCCGGCCATGCATTGCGGTCCAGGTCCAGATCAGGGAACTGGCTGGAATCGAACACCGGCGTCTTGACCCCGGCCCGACGTTGCGCATCGTAGTCATTCAAAATGCGCTTGACGACTTTGAACAGCATTGCGAGGGCGATCAGGTTGACGAACGCCAGCATGGTCATGGTGATGTCGGCGAACGCCAGGACATCCTTCAGGTCGACGACTGCACCCCACATGATCAGTACCAGCACCGCGATGCGGTAGATGATGATGGTCTGGATCTTCTCGCCAAACAGGAACCGCAGGCTGTTTTCGCCCAGGTAGTAGTTGTAGAGAATCGAGGTGAAGACGAACAGTGCCAGCGCTACGCTGATGAAGACTCTGCCCCAGTCACCGACCACGGCTGCCAGCGAGTTCTGTGCCAGAACGATACCGTTGCCGTCGTAGCCGATATCGTAGATACCGGACAGAAGAATCAGCAAGGCGGTGCAGGTGCAGATTACGAAGGTATCGAGGAACACGCTGAATGCCTGAACCACGCCCTGTGCCACCGGGTGCTCGACCTGTGCCACGGCAGCCACGTTGGGCGCACTACCCAGACCGGCTTCGTTGGCGAAGACGCCACGCTTGACGCCCATCACGATCGCGCTGCCGATCAGGCCGCCGAATACCGGATCAAGGCCGAAGGCGCTTTTGACGATGGTCATCAGCATGCCGGGAACGTGGTCGATCTGCAGGGCGATGACGTAGATGGTGACCGCGATATAGATCAGGGTCTTGACCGGAACCAGCAGGTCGGAAATAGCCGCGATACGCTTGATGCCGCCGACGAAGGCCAGGCCCAGCAGCACGACCAGGCAGATGCCGGTGGTGCGGGTGTCGACGTTGAACGCGCTTTTCAGCGAGTCGGTCACCGCGTGCGATTGCAGGCCGTTGAAGGCAAAACCGAAGGTCACCAGCAGCAATACCGCCATGACCATGCCCAGCCAGCGCTTGCCCAGGCCGTACTGAATATAGAACGCCGGACCGCCACGGAACTGGCCTTCGGAATCCTTGCGTTTGTACAGCTGAGCGAGTGAACACTCGATGAAGCTGCTGGCCATGCCGACCAGTGCGGTGACCCACATCCAGAACACGGCACCCGGACCGCCGAGCGTGACGGCAATGCCGACGCCTGCAATGTTACCGGCACCGACGCGGCCCGCAAGGCTGAGCATCAGGGCCTGAAACGAACTCAACTGGCCGGCGCTGCTGCGCAGACTGTCGCGAAAAACCGAGAACATGTGGAAAAAGTGTCGAAACTGAACGAAACGCGAGCGGATCGTGAAGTAACTACCCAGGCCTACGATAAGTACGATCAGTACCTTACCGGAGAGAAAGTCGTTAATCATTTCCAGCATTTTTGTTATTCCTCGCTACTTTTGAGGGGGCGCACTATACCGGTGCAAAGTTTTTACGTCTGTAGTCGCTTTCTTGTACGGCTGATTCTTCATTCGCGACGATGAATGAATACTTCCACGGGTTGCTCCGTAAAAGTGGGGTGCCGAAGGCTCTGGGTCCAGTGTCGGAGCCCTTTGCTGCAGGCAAAAAAAAGGGTCTGGAGAATCACTCCCAGACCCTCAAAAAATTGAGGGGTGTCTAGGCCCTCAATCTGGTGAGCAGGTTGCGCAGGTCATTCCTGTCAGGCCTTCAAGGGGGCCAGACGCGGAGCGATCATGTTTTCCGGGCGCAGGATGTCGTCGAGCATGGCGTCGTCGAGCAGACCTTCCTCACGCACCAGTTCCAGCACGCCGCGGCCGGTTTCCAGCGCGATGCGGGCGATACGGGTGGAGTTCTCGTAACCGATGTAAGGGTTCAGTGCGGTGACCAGACCGATCGAATGCTCGACCAGCTCGCGGCAGCGCTGTTCGTTGGCCGTGATGCCGACGATGCAGTGCTCGCGCAGCATGTCCATGGCGCGCTGCAGCAGACGGATCGAGTCGAAGATCTTGTAGGCGATCAGCGGCTCCATTACGTTGAGCTGCAATTGTCCGCCTTCGGCAGCCATGGTCAGCGACAGGTCGTTGCCGATGATTTCGAAAGCCACCTGATTGACCGCTTCCGGGATCACCGGGTTGACCTTGCCGGGCATGATCGAGCTGCCTGGCTGGCGTGCCGGCAGGTTGATCTCGTTGATGCCGGTGCGTGGGCCGCTGGACAGCAGGCGCAGGTCGTTGCAGATTTTCGACAGCTTGACCGCAGTACGCTTGAGCATGCCCGAGAACAGCACGAAGGCGCCCATGTCGGAGGTCGCTTCGATCAAGTCGGCTGCAGGCACCAGAGGCTGGCCGCTGATGAGCGCCAGACGATCGACCGCCAGCTTCTGATAGCCAGGGTCGGCGTTGATGCCAGTGCCGATGGCGGTGCCGCCCAGGTTCACTTCGGTCAACAGCTCCGGCGCCAGGCTGCGCAGGCGGTTGAGGTCTTCCGTCAGGGTGGTGGCGAAGGCGCGGAATTCCTGACCCAGGGTCATTGGAACGGCGTCCTGCAACTGGGTGCGGCCCATCTTCAGCACATGGTTGAATTCTTCGCCCTTGGCGGCGAAGGCCTGAATCAGGCTGGAAAGGCTGGCGAGCAGAGCGTCGTGACCCAGCAGCAGACCCAAGCGGATCGCGGTGGGGTAGGCGTCGTTGGTCGACTGCGCCATGTTGACATCGTTGTTGGGGTGCAGGTGTTTGTATTCGCCTTTCTCGAAACCCATGGTTTCCAGAGCGATGTTGGCGATGACTTCGTTGGCATTCATGTTGGTCGACGTGCCAGCGCCGCCCTGGATCATGTCGACCACGAACTGATCATGGAAGTCGCCGCGAATCAGGCGGGCGCAGGCCTCGCTGATCGCCGCATGCTTGGCGTCATTGAGGTGTCCGAGCTGATGGTTTGCATCCGCTGCCGCCTGCTTGACCATGGCCAGCGCGACTACCAGTTTCGGGTAGTGCGAAAGCGGCACGCCGGAGAGGTGAAAGTTGTTCACCGCTCGCAGGGTCTGGATGCCGTAATACGCGTTGGCAGGTACTTCGAGAACACCAAGCAGGTCTTTTTCGATGCGCGATGATGCAGACGAGGACATGATAAAAAAAGTCTCAAAAGGCACGGACAATGCCGGAACGCCACGAATAGTGGGCTTGCCGCCCTCGGTTGACCAATGCTGTTAAACGCTGGCCTATGCAAGAACGGCATAATCAGGGCGTGACCTGGATTCCGTTCAGTGCGTAAAGGGGGCAAAATGTCGCACCGGTGCCTTTCTTCGATCGCTGCTGCTGCGCCGCCCGGGCATGTATCCGCACTGCTTCGACGGGCGTCCTATCGGGACGCTGCAAATCGTTGCCATTGGGCATGCGCAATGGCCTGTCGAAGCCGTCATCCATTGTCCGGGAGGACCTGATGAATCTGGAAAGCAAATGGCTGGAGGATTTCAGCGCCCTGGCGGCCACTCGCAGCTTTTCTCAGGCCGCCGAGCGTCGCTTCGTGACCCAGCCGGCATTCAGCCGGCGTATTCGCAGTCTGGAGTCGGCGCTGGGGCTGACGCTGGTCAATCGCTCGCGGACACCCATCGAGCTGACCGCTGCCGGACAATTGTTTCTGGTCACGGCCCGGACGGTGGTCGAGCAATTGGGCGAAGTCGTGCGCCATCTGCATCATCTGGAAGGCGGGCAGGGCGAGGTCATGCAGGTGGCTGCGGCGCACTCCCTGGCGCTGGGCTTCTTTCCGCGCTGGATCGCCCAGTTGCGCAACGAAGGGCTGAACATTGCGACCCGGCTGGTGGCCACCAACGTCGGTGATGCGGTGCATGCGTTGCGTGAAGGTGGCTGTGATCTGATGCTGGCGTTCTACGATCCCGATGCCGCGCTGCAGATGGACGCCGAAATCTTTCCCTCGCTGCATTTGGGGCATACCGAGATGTTGCCGGTCTGTGCCGCCGATGCCGAGGGGCGGCCGTTATTCGATATGGAAGGCGAGGGCAGTGTGCCGCTGCTTGCCTATAGCGCCGGGGCCTTTCTGGGGCGTTCGGTGAACCTGTTGCTGCGCCAACGTAATCTGCGCTTCACCACAGTCTACGAGACGGCCATGGCCGACAGCCTGAAAAGCATGGCGCTTGAAGGGTTGGGGATTGCCTGGGTGCCACAACTGAGTGTGCGCGCCGAACTGGCGCGCGGTGAACTGGTGGTGTGTGGCGGACCGCAGTGGCATGTGCCACTGGAGATCCGCCTTTACCGCTGCGCACTGGTACGCAAGGCCAACGTGCGCCTGTTGTGGCGCAAGCTTGAAAGCCCTGCGGCAGCGGGCTGAGCATAAGATGGCCGGGCATGATGATTCATGCCCGGCCGATCATTCACTCAACGCCGGGTATGTTGTCGACGTAGTCGCGAATCAGTTGCTTGTTGGCGTCGCTGAAGTAATAGCAGGGGATAATCGTCGAATGGGATTTTTCCCACATCGTCGTCTGGCATGGAAAACCGGTTGCTGCCTCATGCTCAGCACCAAACAGGTGGCCGACTTCGTGTGGCAGCGTGTTGTAAGCTTTAAGGGACGCCATTGCGACGTGATAGTTGGTTGCTGTAACGCCGTGTACCGAACCGTTGAGTTTATTGGACGTCACCAGCACATATTTGTGCCGCTCCGATGGTGCCGGCAGGTTTTTTGCGTTTGCATACTGGATGCTCTCTTTTGACAACCGGTATAGCAGCTTGTCCAGGTCGTCCCCGCGATAGGCGAAGTCGGTCAGGCCGGGTTCGTCCTTGATAAAGGTGACGGTTGTCCTGCGCCCAGTGATTTCTTCCAGTTGGGCAAGCAGGGGATTCAGGTACTTTTCCGCCAGTTCGGCGCGCTCATAGCTTGTGAGTTGGTCGTGCATGATCAGGAATAACCCCAGGTTCGGGCCACCTGCGCTGGCGAACGGCAGATAAGAAAAGGCCGCCAGTAACAGCCAGATTTTAAGTGTGTTTTTCATTGATACGTTCTCGTCCTTGAGATATGGATGGATAGGGCGACTTCAATGTCGCAGCGCCAGTTAAGCAAATACTGATAAGCCGTAATAGCCGACGATTGCGATAAAGGCAGTAGGGCAGGCGCTGGTTTGATGTAAGAGGCATCGATGAACGGAGCCCGCTATCCGGCGCTCTTCAAACCCGCCCGCGCTGTTGACACCCGCGTCCTGCGTGTCGCGCTGACAGAAGGTGATTGCGGGTGCTTTAAAAAGGCAACTTTGCGGTATACTGCGCGGCCTTTGGCCGGTTAAACCGGTCATTATTCGTACAACAAGCCACGCCGGTTCCCCCGCGTGGCTTGTTGTTTTCAGACGCGCCTGCGGGCGCCCGATGAGAGGCACGACGATGAGCGCACTGGTTGGCGTGATCATGGGCTCCAAGTCCGATTGGTCCACCCTTAGCCACACCGCCGATATGCTGGAAAAGCTCGGCATCCCTTTTGAAGTCAAGGTGGTGTCAGCTCACCGCACACCGGATCTGCTGTTCCAGTACGCCGACGAAGCGGAAGGCCGTGGCATTGAAGTGATCATCGCCGGTGCCGGCGGTGCCGCTCACTTGCCGGGCATGTGCGCTGCCAAGACCCACCTGCCTGTGCTGGGCGTTCCGGTGCAGTCTTCAATGCTCTCGGGTGTCGATTCGCTGTTGTCGATCGTGCAGATGCCGGCCGGTATTCCGGTCGCGACCCTGGCCATCGGCAAGGCGGGTGCAATCAACGCAGCGCTGCTTTCAGCAAGCATCCTCGGCGCAAAGCACCCGCAATTCCACGCAGCGCTGAAGAAATTTCGCACTGAACAGACAGACAGCGTCCTGGACAATCCAGACCCACGCCACGCCTGAGGTTTTTCCATGAAGATCGGTGTAATCGGTGGCGGCCAGCTGGGCCGCATGTTGGCATTGGCAGGTACGCCGCTGGGCATGAACTTCGCCTTTCTCGATCCCGCGCCGGATGCCTGTGCTGCGGCACTTGGCGAGCATCTGCGTGCCGATTACGGCGATCTGGATCATCTGCGTCAGTTGGCGGATGAAGTCGATCTGGTGACCTTCGAGTTTGAAAGCGTTCCGGCCGAGACCGTGGCGTTTCTGTCACAGTTCGTACCGGTCTATCCGAGCGCCGAAGCGTTGCGCATTGCGCGTGATCGCTGGTTCGAAAAAAGCATGTTCAAGGACCTCGGTATCCCGACGCCGGCATTCGCCGATATCCAGTCGCAGGCCGACCTGGATGCCGCAGTAGCCAGCATCGGTCTGCCTGCCGTGCTCAAGACCCGCACCCTGGGTTATGACGGCAAGGGCCAGAAAGTCCTGCGTTCGGCGGCCGATGTGGTCGACACATTCGCCGAACTGGGCAGCGTGCCGTGCCTGCTGGAGGGCTTCGTGCCGTTCACCGGTGAAGTGTCGTTGATTGCCGTGCGTGCGCGTGATGGCGAGACCCGGTTCTACCCGCTGGTGCACAACACGCATGACAGCGGCATCCTGCGCCTGTCCCTCGCCAGCACGGATCATCCTTTGCAGGCACTGGCCGAAGACTACGCCGGCCGCGTCCTGAAGCAGCTGGATTACGTGGGCGTGCTGGCATTCGAATTCTTTGAGGTCGACGGTGGCCTGAAAGCCAACGAGATCGCGCCGCGCGTGCACAACTCCGGTCACTGGACCACCGAAGGCGCAGAGTGCAGCCAGTTCGAAAACCACCTGCGGGCGGTTGCCGGTCTGCCGCTGGGCTCCACAGCCAAGGTCGGCGAAAGCGCCATGCTCAACTTCATCGGTGAAGTCCCGGCAGTGGACAAGGTCGTCGCTGTCGAAGACTGCCACCTGCATCACTACGGCAAGGCGTTCAAGGCTGGCCGCAAGGTCGGACACGCCACGATCCGCAGCGTAGACCGCGCAACGCTGGATCGTCAGGTGAAGCTGGTAGAGGCGCTGATCAAGGGCTGATCAGGCCAGCGGGTAGGGTGCCGATGCTCTGTGTTGGCACGCAGTTTCAGGACACTCCGCGTCCTTTTGCGACGCGGAGCGTCGAGAACTGCATTCCCACGCAGAGCGTGCGGAACGAGCGTTTCTAACTGTCGTGCCTATGTTTCGCGTTGAAGCACTGTTCGAGACGCCTGGCCTCGGTTCAGGTAGGTTCAGCCCCGTCATTCATGAAGAATTCTCCACCCCGAAGCAAACTGGCCACTTCGCCGGAACCATTCCCTGCCGCTGTTCTCAGATAGCAGTAGGTCGGGGCTGCTATTAGCCCGGGCATATTCACTTAATACAGAGGGAAATGGCATGGGTATCATTGGAACCATCTTTATCGGCCTGATCGTTGGTCTGTTGGCTCGCTTTCTGAAGCCGGGCGACGACAGCATGGGCTGGATCATGACCATCGTGCTGGGTATCGCCGGTTCGCTCGCAGCCACTTACGGTGGTCAGGCGCTGGGTATCTATCAGGCAGGCGAGGGTGCAGGTTTCCTCGGCGCGCTGGTAGGTGCAATCATCCTGCTGGTTATCTACGGCATGATCAAAAAGAAATAACGCTTATGCGTCAGCCCTCTGTTTTACAGTGCGCAGAGGGCTAGAATGCTCGGCAACTTTCCACCCCTTTGCCGAGCTTTATCATGCGTCGCTTCCTGTTGATGACTCTTCTGCTGTTATCCGCGCTTTGCGGTCCCGCATACGCCCAGTTGCCGGAAACCGACTGGCTTGAGCTGATGCCCAAGTCCGATCAAAAAGCCCTCGAAGCCATGCCCGAGATTGACCACAATTCTCCGGAAGCCATGGGCACGTTCGACAGCAAGGGTGGGCTGAAGCAGAGCAAGGGTCTGCCTGCAGTCATGTATTCGACCAAAACCGTCCCGGCAATGAACGGCAAGACGATTCGTCTCGGCGGCTACCCTGTGCCTCTCGAAACCGACGCCAAGGGCCGCAGCACGCTGTTCTTCATCGTGCCTTACCCAGGCGCCTGCATCCATGTGCCGCCACCGCCGCCCAACCAGCTGGTGCTGGTGCGCTACCCCAAGGGGCTGAAACTGGATGACCTCTACACACCGCTGTGGGTAGAAGGCACCCTGAAAATCGAGAAGGTCAGTAACGACCTTGCCGATGCAGCGTACGCGATGGATGCCTCAAAGGTCCGTGTGGTGGTTGAGTCGGACCTTTGATAGGTTTGATCAATAACTGATCAGAGCGCCTCGCTCCAGATGCTCACACCCAGAACATGCATCTGGTCCGGTGCCAGCGTGATCACGTCGTCCAGCACGTTGGCGGTTTCGACGCAGACCATGCGCTGCCAGCCGTCTGCTGCCATGTCGGTGAACTTGCTGGTCTTCTCGATCCACGGGCTCCACAGAATGGCTGAGTTAGAGCCCGTGCTGCGGATGTGGATGCGTCGCTGCCACTCCGGGTCGACAATGCTGAGCACGCCTGGCGTGTCCTTGTAGATGCGGTCGGTTTCGCCTGTGAAGGTCAGGTCGCCGCTCTGCTCGCGCTCTTCCCAGTTTGCCAGGGTTTCGATGTAACGCAGGCCGTCGAGCCCTTCGACGCTGACCTGACGCACATCGCTGACGGCGAAATAGGTGTGCAGCGCCTGGCTGATCACCACAGGTTCAGTGCCGCAGTTGTAGCTGACCAGACTGACATTCAGTGCGTGGTCCAGACGAATGCTCAGTTTCAGGGCGACGTTGTGCGGCCAGCCCGGCAAGTGGCCTTCTGCCTCGGGAAGCACGAACTCCACCAGCAGTGCATCGCCATCTGCGCCAATACCCAGCAACTGCCAGTCCAGCGCTCGCACTTCGCCATGCGCCTTGGCAGGCTCGCTGCTGTCGCGCATCGCCTGCACGCTTTGCGGGTTGCGCTCCAGATTGCCGAACCACGGCCAGCAGATCGGCATGCCTGCACGAATGGGTTTGCCGCGTTTGAAAACGGCCTCTTCGTTCAGCCACACCAGCGGCGGCTGCCCGGCTACTTGATAGCTGAGGATGTGTGCGCCTTGTTGCGCAACCAGCAGCTCAGCTTCGCCGTGGCAAATACGCCAGCAGTTCAGCTCATCGTAAAGGATGGATTCAACGGTGGGTTCAACCGGGGATGTTGGCATGCAAAGTTCTCACTCAATGACCGTGACGAAAATAGACCGCTTCACGCAAGACGAGTTTAACCGGCAGCCAATCCGTGACCGAGCGACAAATTACCGTCGCGCGGGAACCGAGCGCGTCCGGCCGCTGGCATCTATGGCGACGAACACGAACGCAGCCTCCGTGACCTTGCGCCATTCGCTGGTGAGCGGGTCGTCGCTCCACACTTCGACCATCATCTTGATCGAGGTGCGTCCGACTTCCAGGGTGCGGGTATAGAAGGAAAGCTGTTCGCCGACCGCGACCGGGACCAGAAACGCCATGCGATCGATGGCGACGGTCGCCACACGGCCACCCGCGACCTTGCTGGCCATCGCTGTGCCTGCCAGGTCCATCTGGGACACCAGCCAGCCGCCAAAGATGTCGCCAAAGCCATTGGTTTCGCGGGGAAGGGCGGTGATTTGCAGTGCAAGGTCGCCTTGCGGGGTTGGATCTTCTTGTTCGAGCTCGATCATGCCTAGGGTGCCTCTGACCCATGACTCTCATTATTGTATGTCGCGGTTAACAGGTGCCATTCAAAACCATGAGCATGAACATTATGTGTTCAGCGCCGGTGTGGCCCAAAGGGAAACTCTGCGAAACCCGCTGATTCAGACGTTTTCGCACAACTTCCCAAGGCTGTTGACGACTTGCGAGTATATCGGGCGTTGCGTCATAGAACGACCGTGGGTCTTCATTTTGTGTCAGTGGCAGTTCTGCCATGTGTTTTTTGTAGCAATTTGCTATCTTGCTGGACCTCTACAGGTAACAAGACTGCCTGTACACGCAATTTTGGTGCCTATCTGCGCCTTTGCTCCCGACAATCGCTTCTGCACGGCACCCCGCAGCAGCCAGCGTTGCTGTCGCTCGCCCCTTTTCAAAGAACAAGCAAAGAGAAGCCTTGTCATGTCATCTGTTCCTCCAAGTTCCACGCAGCCTGCGCGGCCTCTGACTCGCAGCGATTACAAAACCCTTTCGCTGTCGGCCCTGGGTGGTGCGCTGGAGTTCTACGACTTCATCATTTTCGTGTTTTTCGCGGCGGTGGTCGGCAAACTGTTTTTCCCGGTGGACATGCCCGACTGGCTGCGCATGATGCAGACGTTCGGCATTTTCGCCGCCGGTTATCTGGCGAGGCCTCTGGGCGGCATTATCATGGCGCACTTTGGCGATCTGCTGGGGCGCAAGAAAATGTTCACGCTGAGCATTTTCATGATGGCGGTGCCGACGCTGATCATGGGTCTGCTGCCGACCTACGCGCAGATCGGCATGTGGGCGCCGATTCTGCTGCTGTTGATGCGCGTTATTCAAGGGGCCGCCATTGGCGGTGAAGTGCCGGGCGCCTGGGTGTTCGTGTCCGAGCATGTGCCTGCACGTCGTGTCGGGTATGCCTGCGGCACCCTGACCGCCGGCCTGACAGCGGGCATCCTGCTGGGCTCGCTGGTAGCTACGGCGATCAATAGCATCTATACCCCGGTCGAGGTATCGGATTACGCATGGCGTATCCCTTTCCTGCTGGGTGGCGTGTTCGGCCTGATGTCGGTGTATCTGCGCCGCCTGCTGCATGAAACGCCGGTGTTTGCCGAGCTGCAACTGCGCAAGGCACTGGCCGAGGAGGTGCCGCTCAAGGCGGTACTGCGCGATCATCGTGGCGCCGTCGCGCTGTCGATGCTGATGACCTGGTTGCTGTCTGCCGGCATCATCGTCGTGATCCTGATGACGCCGACCATTCTGCAAACCATTTATGGCTTTCCGGCTGCTACGGCGCTGAAAGCCAACAGCCTGGCCATTGTCTTCCTGAGCGTGGGCTGTATCGCTGCGGGCGCACTGGCGGATCGTTTCGGCGCAGGCTGGGTGTTCCTGCTGGGCAGCGCAGGTTTGCTGATCAGTTCCTGGACGTTCTATCACATCCTCGGCAGCCATCCGGATGTGCTGTTCCCGCTGTATGCGGTGACGGGCCTGTTCGTCGGTACGATCGGCGCGGTTCCTTACGTCATGGTCAAGGCATTCCCGCCTGTGGTGCGCTTCTCGGGGCTGTCGTTCTCCTACAACCTGGCGTACGCGATCTTCGGTGGTCTGACGCCGATGGTCGTGACCTTCATGCTCAAGAGCAGTCCGATGGGGCCTGCGTGGTACGTCGCGATCCTCTGCGGCCTTGGCATGGCCATCGGTGTGTTTCTGCTGAGCCGAAAGCGCTGATTATCGTCCGCTGTTGAATCGCTCGGGCACCGCTACAGCCAAAGGCTATCTACCTGCGCAGGTCGATAGCCTTTTCATCTTATTGTCATAATCAATTCATAGAGTAGTCATAAGACTGGCCGAAAAAGGCTCGTGGACACCTACATACCCTGCCAGGAGCGCAAGGATGACACTCAAGCGTTTGATGACTGCACTGACCTTGGTTGCCGCCGGAGTGACGGCAGCCAATACGCTGGCTGCGGTCGACCCTGCCATCAAGGCCTATACCAAGACCTCCGGTGTGTCGGGCAATCTCTCCAGTGTCGGCTCCGATACCCTGGCAAATCTGATGACCCTGTGGGCCGAGGCCTACAAGAAAGAATACCCGAGCGTGAACATCCAGATTCAAGCGGCCGGCTCCTCCACGGCGCCACCCGCGTTGACCGAGGGCACGGCCAATCTGGGCCCGATGAGCCGCAAGATGAAAGACGGCGAGCTGTCGGCTTTCGAGCAGAAGCATGGCTACAAGCCGACCGCCATCCCGGTCGCGGTGGATGCCCTGGCGGTTTTCGTGCACAAGGACAACCCGATCAAGGGCCTGACCCTGCAGCAAGTGGACGCGATCTTTTCCGCGACCCGCCTGTGCGGCGCCAGGGCAGATGCGAAAACCTGGGGTGATGTCGGCGTGACCGGCGATCTGGCAGGCAAACCGATCCAGTTGTTCGGTCGTAACTCGGTGTCGGGCACTTACGGTTACTTCAAGGAAGAAGCCCTGTGCAAAGGCGACTTCAAGGCCAACGTCAACGAGCAGCCCGGCTCCGCTTCGGTGGTCAGCGCGATCAGCAATTCGCTTAACGGCATCGGTTATTCGGGCATCGGTTACAAGACATCCAACGTCAGGACGGTCCCGCTGGCGAAGAAGGAAGGGGGCGAGTTTGTCGAAGACAGCGAAGCCAATACCCTGAACGGCAGTTATCCACTGTCGCGCTTCCTTTATGTGTACGTGAACAAGGCGCCGAACCAGCCCTTGGCGCCGCTGGAGGCCGAATTTGTGAAGCTGGTGCTGTCGAGACAGGGCCAGGAAGTGGTGATGAAGGACGGTTACATCCCGCTGCCCGCCCGTGTCGTGGAGAAGACGCTGGCCGATCTTGGCCTGCAGGGCGCAAGCGGCGTGGCGGTAAAGTAGTCACGTACGCGTTGCGAGCGAGGCTCAATGGACTGGCCTGCACACAAATTGAACAGTCCGCCGCCGGTTTCGCAGGCGGCGGGCTTTCTTGCGTCACCTTGCTGTAATGTTTCTGTCATACAAGGCGTCTACGGTGTGTGCGCATGAATGAGCTGTTCAAATCGACGATGGACCTGAGCTCGCCTCCAGCGCGTATTGATTTCAATACGGCCGCGATGGTGCGAAAGCGTCGTGTCCGTGCGCTGAAGGACCGGCTCACTCACTGGTACGTCGCCATCGGCGGCCTTGCCGTGCTGGCGGCCATCACGCTGATCTTCTTCTACCTTGCCTATGTGGTTGCGCCGCTTTTCAAAGGCGCCAGCCTGACCGCCGAGCCAGCACTGAATGCTGCCTGGCTGCAGGACGCTGGTGCGCCGCTGATGATCACCATCGAAGAGCAGAACCAGATCGGCATGCGCATTTCCGACAAGGGCGAAGTGGTCTTCTTCAATATCGAGGACGGCGCAGAGCTGCAGCGCATTGCCTTGCCGCTCCCCGCTGGCGTGTCCGTCGCGTCCATCGGCAAGGATCAGCCCGGCGCGCCATTGATAGCCCTGGGTTTGTCCAACGGCCAGGTGCTGGTGTTCAGGCACTCGTACCTGACGACCTACCCGAACGATCAGAAAACCATCACCCCAAGCGTGGCCTGGCCCTACGGTGAAGCGCCTCTGGTACTGGATGAGGACGGGCGTGCGGTCGAGCATGTCACCGTCAGCTCCGATGGCGACAGCCTGAAGCTGGCAGGGTCGACCGGCACTCAGTTGCATGTCATCTCGCTTGAACAGAAAGAAAACATGATGACCGGCGAGATGACCCGCGAGCAGACGCGTGTCGAGTTGCCGCAGATGTCCGCGGCGGTCAAGGCGATCTACATCGACCCGCGCCAGCAATGGTTGTATGTCATCAACGGGCGCGCGCAGGCGGATGTGTTCAGCCTGCGCGATCGCAGCCTCAATGGCCGCTATAAATTGCTGGAAGACGGCAACGCCGAGATCACGGCGAGCGCTCAACTGGTCGGCGGCATTTCGCTGATCATCGGCAACTCCAAGGGCAGCCTGTCCCAGTGGTTCATGGCGCGGGACACTGACGGCGAGCAGCGCCTGATGCGCATCCGTGATTTCAGTCTGGGCAGCGCACCTATCGCGCAGATCAAGGCCGAGCAGCGCCGCAAGGGCTTCATCGCTCTGGATGCTTCCGGCAAGCTGGGCGTATTCCACAGCACCGCGCACCGCACCCTGCTGATCGACAAGGTCGCCGAGGGGCCCGGCATTCTGGCGTTATCGCCACGCGCCAACCGGATTCTGATTGAAAGTGCTGGCAAGCTGCTGCCGCTGACGCTGGACAATCCGCACCCGGAAGTCTCCTGGAGTTCGCTGTGGGGCAAGGTCTGGTACGAGAATTACGATGAGCCCAAGTACATCTGGCAGTCCACGGCGTCCAACTCCGACTTCGAGCCCAAGCTGAGCCTGGCGCCGTTGACCTACGGCACGCTGAAAGCGGCGTTCTACGCCATGCTGCTGGCCGCGCCGCTGGCCGTGGCTGCCGCGATCTATACCGCCTATTTCATGGCCCCGGGCATGCGCCGCAAGGTCAAGCCGGTAATCGAATTGATGGAAGCGATGCCGACGGTGATTCTCGGCTTTTTTGCCGGATTGTTTCTGGCCCCGTATCTGGAAGGGCATCTGCCCGGCATCTTCAGCCTGTTGCTGCTCACGCCGATCGGCATTTTGCTGGCGGGCTTTTTCTGGACCCGCCTGCCTGATTCACTTCGCTTGCGTATTCCCGATGGTTGGGAAGGCGCGATTCTGATTCCGGTCGTGCTGTTGGTGGGCTGGTTCTCGCTGAGTATGAGCCCGCACCTGGAGAGCTGGTTCTTCGCAGGGGACATGAGCACCTGGATTCGCGACCACCTGGGTATCACCTACGATCAGCGCAACGCATTGGTGGTCGGCATCGCCATGGGGTTCGCGGTGATTCCCAACATTTATTCGATTGCCGAAGACGCCGTGTTCAGCGTGCCGCGCAGCCTGACGCTGGGTTCGCTGGCACTGGGCGCGACGCCGTGGCAGACCCTGACGCGGGTGGTGATCCTGACCGCCAGCCCGGGCATCTTTTCTGCCTTGATGATCGGCATGGGCCGGGCCGTGGGGGAAACCATGATTGTGCTGATGGCGACCGGCAATACGCCGATCATGGACATGAACCTGTTTGAAGGCATGCGCACGCTGGCGGCCAACGTCGCGGTGGAGATGCCGGAGTCGGAAGTGGGCGGCAGCCATTATCGGGTGCTGTTTCTGGCGGCGTTGGTGCTGTTGATGTTCACCTTCGTGATGAACACCCTCGCAGAGCTGATTCGTCAGCGTCTGCGCAAGCAATACTCGTCGCTGTAAGGAAGGTAGGCGTTGGTGAAGCGGAACTCCCTCAGGAACTGGTTCAAAAGTGGCGCCCCCGGCGTCTGGATGAGTGCGGGTGCCGTATCCATCGCTGTGATCATGACCATCGGCCTGTTGGCGGTGATCGCCGTGCGTGGCCTTGGGCATTTCTGGCCCGCCGATCTGGTGAGCGCGCAGTACGCAGTCCCCAATCAGGAATCGAGCGTTCTGGTCGGTGAGCGGGTCGAGCAGGAGCAAGTGCCTCGTGCGCGCCTCAAAAGTGCGGGCCTGCCGGTGCCTGATCAAGGGCCGGAGTTCATGACCCGCGAGCTGTTCAAGGTCGGCAATCGCGATATCAACCCCAGTGACTTCAACTGGGTGGTAGGCGAATGGCTGACCGGGCAGAGCCGGCCTGCAGACCTGATGACGCTGGAGCGTCGCGAGTGGGGCAATTTCTACGGCTACCTGGTCAATGTCAAGGAAGGCGGGCGGGTCGTGGCCGAAGGCGACGCGGCCTGGCCGGCCCTGCAAGAGCGCATCAAGCGCGTCGAAAAGCTGGCTGACGAACTCTATACCCTGGAAAAGAAAGACATTGGTGCCATCAATCACGGAATCGAGCGCCTGCGCCTTCAGGCCCGCAAGCTGGAACTCGATGGCCGACTGGATGCCGCCGCGCAAGCGGACATGGCTGCCGAGCGGGCCGAGCTGGATGCGCGTTACAAGGTCATCGAGGCGCGTCTTGACGGGCTGCACCAGGCCTTTGATCGCGACAGCCTGACCGCGCGTGATGGCAACGGCAAAGAGATCGAACTCAGCCTGGGCAAAGTGGTGCGTGCCTATCAGCCCAATGCGATGGGCACGGTGACCAAGCTTGGCTTCTACTTCGAGAAGCTGTGGGAATTTCTCAGCGCCGACCCACGCGAAGCCAATACCGAAGGCGGTATCTTTCCGGCGATCTTCGGCACGGTGATGATGACCCTGATCATGGCCGTGATCGTCACGCCGTTTGGCGTGCTGGCGGCAGTCTACCTGCGTGAGTACGCGCGCCAGGGTCCGGTTACCCGGTTGATTCGCATCGCGGTGAACAACCTCGCCGGTGTGCCTGCGATTGTCTACGGCGTGTTCGGTCTGGGGTTCTTCGTCTATGTGCTGGGCGGCTCGGTGGATCGGCTGTTCTTTCCTGAAGCGCTGCCGGCTCCGACGTTCGGTACGCCGGGCCTGTTATGGGCTTCGCTGACGCTGGCACTGCTCGCCGTGCCGGTGGTGATTGTGGCGACGGAAGAAGGCCTGGCGCGCATTCCGCTGACCCTGCGTGAAGGTTCGCTGGCACTGGGTGCAACCAAGGCCGAGACGCTGTGGAAAATCGTACTGCCGATGGCCAGCCCGGCGATGATGACCGGGCTGATCCTCGCGGTGGCGCGTGCCGCCGGCGAGGTTGCGCCTTTGATGCTGGTGGGCGTCGTCAAGCTGGCGCCGTCGCTGCCGCTGGACGGCAACTATCCTTATCTGCATCTCGATCAGAAGATCATGCACTTGGGTTTCCACATTTATGACGTCGGCTTCCAGAGCCCCAACGTCGAGGCCGCACGCCCGCTGGTGTATGCCACCGCGCTGCTGCTGGTACTGGTCATCGCCTTGCTCAATCTGTCAGCGGTGAGCATCCGTAATCATTTGCGGGAAAAGTACAAGGCGCTCGACAATTGATCCCGAATTCGCCCTTTGGCAAACGCGGCCGTTCGCTGGCGCGAACCGTTCGCACAGGAGCAATCCATGCAGCATGAAAGCCCGACGAGTGGCATGAACATGTCGGCCCTGAGGCGTCACAAGCAACGCCTGGATCTGGCCGACGAGAGCGTGGCCATCGAAGTGCCGGGCCTGAATCTGTTCTATGGCAACAAGCAGGCGCTGTTCGACATTGCCCTGAATATCCCGAAGCAGAAGGTGACCTCGTTCATCGGTCCGTCCGGGTGTGGCAAATCGACGTTGTTGCGCTGCTTCAACCGCATGAACGACCTGGTCGATGGTTGCCGGGTCGAGGGCGCGATTAACCTGTACGGGCACAACATCTACACCAAGGGCGAGGAAGTCGCCGAGTTGCGTCGCCGCGTCGGCATGGTGTTTCAGAAGCCCAATCCGTTCCCCAAGACAATTTATGAAAACGTGGTCTACGGGCTGCGCATTCAGGGGATCAACAAGAAGCGCGTGCTCGATGAAGCTGTCGAGTGGGCGCTGAAAGCCGCTGCGCTCTGGGATGAAGTCAAGGATCGACTGCATGAGTCGGCATTGGGTTTATCCGGGGGGCAGCAGCAGCGTCTGGTCATTGCCCGAACGATCGCCGTGGAGCCGGAAGTCCTGCTGCTCGACGAACCCTGTTCGGCACTCGATCCGATTTCGACCCTTAAAGTCGAAGAACTGATCTACGAACTGAAATCGAAATACACCATTGTGATCGTTACCCACAACATGCAGCAGGCGGCTCGGGTGTCGGACTACACCGCGTTTATGTACATGGGCAAACTTGTCGAGTTCGGTGATACGGATACCCTGTTCACCAACCCGGCAAAAAAACAGACAGAAGACTACATCACCGGTCGTTACGGGTAGTACGTGCTTCGTCAGCCCTGAACCACCGCTGCGTTTTCGCAATTAACCGGACGTTCCAAGGACACCCAGCATGATCCACAAAGACAGCCATACGCATCACATTTCCCAACAGTTCAACGCTGAACTCGAAGACGTTCGCAGCCATTTGCTCGAAATGGGTGGCCTGGTCGAGAAGCAGGTGAACGATTCGGTCACGGCGCTGATCGAGGCCGACTCCGGTCTTGCCCAGCGTGTTCGCGAGGTCGACGACCGGATCAATCAGATGGAGCGCAGCATCGACGAAGAATGCCTGCGCATTCTGGCGCGTCGCCAGCCTGCAGCGTCCGACCTGCGCCTGATCATCAGCATTTCCAAGTCGGTGATCGACCTGGAGCGCATTGGTGACGAAGCGACCAAGATCGCGCGCCGTGCCATCAAGCTCTGCGAAGAGGGCGAGGCACCGCGCGGCTACGTCGAAGTGCGTCATATCGGCGATCAGGTGCGCAACATGGTGCGCGATGCGCTGGACTCGTTCGCCCGTTTCGACGCCGAGCTGGCCCTGTCGGTTGCGCAGTACGACAAGACCATCGACCGCGAGTACAAGACGGCTCTGCGCGAGCTGGCGACCTACATGATGGAAGATCCACGCTCGATCTCCCGGGTACTGGACGTCATCTGGGTGCTGCGCTCTCTGGAGCGAATCGGCGACCATGCACGCAACATTTCCGAGCTGGTGATCTATCTGGTGCGCGGGACCGACGTGCGGCACATGGGCCTCAAGCGCATGAAGGAAGAAGTGCAGGGTATATCGAGCGAAACCGCTAATGTTCCGGGCAACGCTGACGATAAGTAAGATTGCCTGCGAGAAAAACGCCCAGCACGCGCTGGGCGTTTTTCGTTGCGCAGATCAGTATTTCCCGTCGCCTGCGGATTAAATGTCGCGGCGCAGTCAATCAATATGGCAGTTGGCTACCAGTCAACGCTATGCTTGCCGAAACAAAGGGCGTGTTGGCATACCGCAGTTCGCCTCCAGGTGAACACGCCCGCAGGAGCGTCGATGAGTAAGGTCAGTGTATTGGTGGTGGATGACGCGACTTTCATTCGCGACTTGGTCAAGAAAGGGCTGCGCAATTATTTCCCCGGGATTCATACCGAGGACGCGGTCAATGGTCGCAAGGCTCAGACGTTGCTGGGCAAAGAGGCGTTCGACCTGATTCTGTGCGACTGGGAAATGCCAGAAATGTCCGGCCTGGAGCTGTTGACATGGTGCCGTGAGCAGGACAATTACCTGAGAACCGTTCCGTTCATCATGGTGACCAGCCGTGGCGACAAGGAGAACGTCGTGCAGGCCATTCAGGCCGGTGTGACCGATTTTGTCGGCAAGCCGTTCACCAATGAACAGCTGCTGACCAAGGTCAAGAAAGCGCTGGCAAAAGTCGGCAAGCTCGACGCCGTCATGTCCACAGCTCCGGCGCGCATGAACTCGCCGCTCAATGACTCACTGAGTGCATTGACCGGTGGCAAGGCCGAAGTGGTTCGTGCCGGGCCTGTTGCAGCCGCTGCCGCAGCCCCCAGGCCTGCTCCTGCACCCGTCAGATCGGCAGAGCCGACCGGTCGCGGCCAGGGCCAGTTGCGCCTGCCCAACGGCACTCAGTCGTGTGTGATCAAGGCCCTCACCCTGAAAGACGCCACACTGGTGATTCGCGTCAGCGAAAACCTGCCCCAGGTACTCGACAGCGCGGTGCTGGACCTTGAGCAGGGCGAGGACAACGAGGTTGCACGCCTGAACGGCTATCTGCACTCCGTCGCCGCGTTCGAGCAGAAGCCCGACAGCGAATGGCTGCAAGTGACCTTCCGCTTTGTCGATCACGACGCGCAGAAGCTCGATTACCTGTCGCGTCTGATCGCTCGTGGTACGGCGCAGAAGCACTTCATCCCGGGTGCCTGACCTCCACCTGCCGCTGATCTGAATGGCATGCCGACGCTGCGTTGGCGTGCAGCTTACAGTCAGCGACGTTGTTTCCTGCCTGTTCGATACAGATGTGCTTCTTTCGCGGTAGCGCAGGGTTCTATTTAGTTTTTCCAGTCGCATGAAAATGCAAATACCTACTGGAAAAACCCCCAATGACGCTCAACCCGCTGCAATCAACCCCAGGCACTGCAACTGCCCACCCCGCATCTGTCGTGACCAGGCGCTCTGCCTTGCGTCTGTTCTGCGAGGCCCTTGTCGGGCTGACACCGGATGCCGACTACCGCGATAACGCACTGCTCAGTTCGCTCGATGAGCGGCTGGCCAAGCCCGACATACAGGCCTCGGTAGCGCTCAGACTCGCGGCGATACCCGCCAATGAATGGCCCGACAGTGACCTGCAGGTCGATCCTTCGACGGCGATGTCGTTGGCTACCCGTGGCGAGTATCTGCGCCGGCTCGCGGCCCATGTGGTCAATCCCGGTAACGCGCGCTGGCTGGACGCCGCTATCCGCGACGCCACCCTGGTACCGGGCATGCGCACGCTTTCTCTGGCGATCAGTCTCAGGTCCGAGCATTCAGGATTATCATTCGAGTCGCTGATAGCGCTTGCCGCCTTGTTGATGATGCCGGTGTTGCATTCAAGCAGCGAGCCGGACAAGTCGCTGCCCAGCGCTCATAGCCTTGATGTGGATGTCCCGGCGCTTGAGGTCTGGAGCACGGTGCGGCATCTCGATTACCTGTTTCAACAATCAGGTATCGAGCTGCTGTGCGAGCTTGATGCCACGGAAAGCTATCTGCGGTTCAGCCCCCACGACACCTGGTCTGCCTTGAGCCAGACCGCCCAGTTCAAATCGCTCTTCGCACCGCTGCTGGGTTACATGGACTGGTACGGAGGGCGGCCTGGAGAACAGGCGTCGCCGCGCATCATGCAGGCGCTCGCCGGGCGAGTGATCGCTGATCGGGTTGCGGCGACTGTGCAGCTCGATGGCGAGCCGCTGGACGTTGCCCTGCGCCGCGGCTGGGTGTGTGAATACAGCCATGTCCAGCTTTACGACAGGGTTCGTCAGTTGATTCGTGCGCACTATCCGCAGGCGCGTTCCAGCACTCTCGACATGCTGTGTTACCTGTTTTTACGCGAGGTGATGCCTGAGCTTCTGGTGGCGAGTGTCCCCGATCATCTTCAATACGGGCGCTCGTTGCAAAGTGTGGCGCTGATTCACAGCGTTGCGCTGGTCGAGGCGCTGACGCCAGGTCTGTCGCAAATCGCACCTTATGATGAGCTGGTCAGGGTCAGTGCGGGTCTGGCTCAGTCGAGCGATGCCGGGATTCATGCCTTGTGGGCGCGCACGCTGGTGGTCCCGGCCTTGCGCTACGCCACTGCGCAGGGCGTTATTCAAGGGGCGGGCACTGACGATGTACATCAGGCAACCGCCGGGCAGATCAGTCAGGCGCTGGCTTTTCTGAATACTCAGCAGGCGTTGCATGCGGAGGAGTTGAACAGCCTGCTGGGAATAAAGCCTGCGGACCGAAAGAAGCTGGCGCACCAGATGCTGGAGAAAGCAGGCGTCGATCAGCGGCTGTGGGATCAGAGCATCAAGATCGATCACTGGCCAATATTGCAGGCGCACGGGTTTACGGTGGCAGTATCCTACTCCCTGGATCGTTTGATAGCCGCTGGCAAGCCGCAAGCGACGGTGGTCGAGCTGCTGATGATGGGCGAGGTGTATATCGAGGGGCAGCCTACGATTCCCGATGCCTACGCCAGTGCTTTTGATCGGTTTCAGCAATCGCTGGTCAGTGCACAAGCCAGCATCATCAGGCGACTGTTGTCCGAAATGCAGGCGCAGCATCGAAATACCCTGTTGAACTCGACCTGCGAGGTCAGTCGGGTGCGATTCGGCGCACAAGAGGGCACGCAGGGGCTCTTCATTCGATGCCAGCAAGGCGACCACCGCAGCGACTTTCACGGTCACTCGGTGAACGAGCGTTTTTTCGAGCTGATACCGGCAGCCGGTGTAGCCGGTGAGGTGCATCAAGCCTTCACCTATGAGGTCGAGGGTGTCACGTGGTCGGGCACTATTCCGATTACCGAAGCGCTCAGCCGCAAACAGGCTCACCAGCGGCGTATCGAAAAAGCCAGCGTTACGCCCTTATGGCCAATGGACAGCGACGCTTACCTCAACGGCACCGTTTCACGCTCCGCGATCGCTTATCACCGACCGCAGCCAGGAACGCTGGTGCCCTCCGGCGACTTGATCTTCCAGGCCGATGCCGATCAGCAAAGCGCTTTGGAACATCTGGCGAACAAGGCCGCAGCACATTTGCTTGACCGGTTTCTCGAGCAAAGCAAGGCGCTGCATCTACATGAGACGGAATGGGAAAAAATCTGGGCCAGGGAGCGCGAGTTCGCTGACATGGCTGCGCGGCTGATCATTCCTTTTTATGGCTGCATCAAGGACCTGGCCAGCGGTGATCGGTCTGGCAGCGTGATCCTCGACTGCGTGACGGATCTGGCTTTCGCGCTGATTCCGCTTGGACAGTTCGCCGGCTCGACAGCTCGAATCATCCTGCGGGCTGGCGAAATGAGTGTCGAGTCAGTCGCCAGACTCACCGGCAAGGCAGTCAGCACATTGATCGGCGGCCTGGCAGAGCAGAGTGCCGTGTTCGCCGTACGAGACCTGGGGCGGTGTGGATTGAAACTGGGCGTGCGTGGCTGGTCTGCACTGCTGGAGGAGGTGCCGTCGCTGCGCACCGTGTTTTCATCTCAGTCACTGCTCGATACCGTCTTCGGTCTGGACAAAGGCATGTATCGACTCGCCGACAGCGTGGCCACGCCACGGCCGGTGAACGTGGAGTCTGTGGACAGGGTCGTGATGGTCGATGGCAGACGCGATGTGGCTGTACGCGATGTCGGTACTGCGCAACAGCCGGACTTCAGGCTTTGCGATCCGCGATCCGACGCAGTATTCGGGAAAAGACTGACGCCCCTGTCGCAGAACAATCTCACGGAGTTTTCAGTTTTTTCAGCGCAGGAGCGTATAGGCCCCGAGCATTACCCGGCCATCGCGCCGGTTATCCCGGTCGGTGAGGGGGCCTGTGAGATACGAATCGTCGAAGGCTGTAAGGTGCAGGCCATCGAGAGGGAGGAGGGGGTATTCGATATCCTCGTGGATGAGCGGATCTACCACCTCGACACCCACGCCCACGATGCGGCGCTGCGCACGTTGGCGGTCGAGAGGCTTTCTCGACGTTCCGCTTCGTTGCAGGAAACCGAAGCGGTCTGTCGGGTTCGACGTAACCTGATACAGGCTCCCTGCAGCCACGGTGTGAAGCTGATAACGCCTGCGCCAGAGCCGATAAGCGAAGGGTCTACGTCCCCCACACGCACTGGCAAATATCCGAGCAATGCGATGGACGCCCGCGAATTCGGCCTGGCCCGACTGTCGCTGGGTGCCGACTCCACGATTCCGGACATCGATGTCTTCGTCAACGAAGGCAAGTTCTGCAAATGGGCTGATCCCGCTGAACCCTCCGCCTCCACCTCGACGCAAGCACCTGCGGGAAAAGGGGTCGTAGCGCTTTCCGAAGCCGAGCGAGCGCTCTTTGCGTTGCCCGAGACGCCAGTTTACTTGTCAGAGTTTTCTGGTGCGCTGACGGAGAAAGGGCTTTTGGGGCTGCCGGAAAATTTCCCGTTGCAAGACGCCTTCTGGATATATGTGCATATACCTGTCATCGAGCTCGGGCCTATCGCATCGGGCATCGCAGATGCCCGAACCCTGCGCGGTATCCGGCTGGATACGGAGAGCGTGCCCTGGATTTATATCGAGCCGGATACGGGCGTTTTCTACAAGGCTGCCATCACCGGGAGTGGGCTCGAGTTGAAGTTTTCCCGTGTGACCGATGTGGCGCAGATCAACGAGTACATCAGAGTTTCCGAACAGTATCGACTGGTTCGTGAGCTTCCCGATGCCGAGCAGGACCAGGAAAATATTGCACGTCTGCTGTTTGACCTGCTGGACGATTCCACGCGCGACGAATGGCTTGTGTCCTGGGCAGAACCCGTCAAGAATTACGACGACTATGTGCAGTGGTGCATGGCTAATCAGAAGCCGAATGATCTCCTGCGATTTGCCGCGAATATCATGTCTGGCGAGGATATTCAGAAGAAATTCGTTGAGCTGGCCAGGAACAGCATTCCGGATTTCAAAAAAATCACCCAGCGAAGCCTGCCGGAACAGCAGCATATTGTCGAAGTGCTCAATCACCTGCTGCCGACACAGGGTTCTCCGATCAAATGGGAGAGGTTGAACCTGGAAACTATCGTGATGCCCAATGCACCCAAACGAATAATGAAGCAGGTCAGGGGCGCCAATCTGTCTTTCCTGCAGGCTTACACCGAGTCGGGCGAGCGGATCGTCTACTACGCGCTTTCCGGAGGCAAAAAAGCCCGGGACCTGAAGCTGCAGCCGGATGTCGCCGAGCAAACCGAGCGGGTCATCGACGGGGTGATCTACCGTGATGCAAGGGCCCGCATGGCCGGGCGTCAGCCTGATCCGGGTTTTACCAGTTTGCCGGTCATCAGGGACGTCGATCATCTGGTGGTCAGGAAATTCGGGCGTCACCTCGATTCTGAAAGGCTGATTGCGACGATCTTCAAGGAAGATATGGCGTCTACCAGACTGACCCATATCAAGGTGTTCACCGTGATGGAAACCTGCCGCTCTTGTGGCGGATTCGTTTTGCCCCGCTTGAAACTCGACTTTCCCGAGGCGCACTTTTCCGTGACGTACCTCAAGCCTTATCAGGCCTCCTGACCGAGTCAGCCTTGCGCGGTGTCATACGACACCGCGTACCGGGCCTCTGGCGTGCCTTCCTTGACGCTTCATTGATGTCCGATTGATACCCTTGCATCCTCTTCTGCCTGCAAGGCTGCTAGGCTTGGCACCCAGTGCCCTTGAACCCGACCCTCTCCGATGCTTGAACGCCTGCTTATCCTGTTTGCCCTGACGTTGACTGTGCAGTCGGCCGGGGCTGTCACGATTTATAAGTTCACCGATGCCGATGGCGTGGTGTCCTTTTCAGACCGGCCGACGCCCGGCGCTTCGGTCATGGTGTTTCGCGACCGCATGGTCGAGCGTATCGACGGCCAGGTGCACTTGAGTGTCAGGCGGGAAAAGGGCGTACACAGCCTGTATGTGCGCAACGATCTGTACGCTCCGGTTGAAGTCGAACTCAAGCTTTCCAGTGTGACCAACGTGCTGGGGGTATCTGGCTCGTCAGCGACGCTGCGCCGTACGATCCCTGCGCGCAGCAACCAGCGCGTGGTGGTCTTGAGCCCCAAGGTGGGCAGCAAGCCGATGAACTACGCCTCGGTGCTGAGTTCAACCCTGGGTGATCCCAGAGGCTCGGTGCAGGCCTACAAATACCCGCTGCCGTGGATTGGTGGACCGTTTCGCCTGACTCAGGGCCCGAATGGCAGATACAGCCATTACGGCGTCAAGGGGCGCTATGCAATGGACATCGCCATGCCCGAGGGAACGCCGATCATTGCCGCGCGCGGCGGCACGGTGGTGAAGATCGAAAACAGCCAGTCAGGACGGGGCTCGAATGCGTCAGGCAACTTTGTGCGCATCCTGCATGACGACGGCACCATGGGCGTCTACCTGCATCTGATGCGCGGCTCGGTGAGTGTCAGGGAAGGTCAACGGGTCAGCGTCGGAACAGCGCTGGCGCGGTCGGGCAACACCGGCAACAGCACCGGCCCGCATCTGCACTTCGTCGTGCAGCGCAACTCGGGCAATGAACTGATCTCGATCCCCTATGAATTCGCCACACCGGTGCAGAGCCTGCCCAACTTCGCCGTCGGCGGGAATTGAGCAGGGGGCCATTCATTGCTCCCACGCCCTGCGTCCTATCCTGAGCATGGGGCGCAACTCAGACCTGTGACGCGGAGTGTCACGCAAGGCATTCCCACGCTGGAGCGTGAGGAACGATAGTCGTCCGGGAGGACACCTTGCGTTCGATCCTGAACAGGCGGCGCTGATCGGTCAGTCCAGCTTCAGCACCTTGGCCAGGACGATTTTCGGGCCTTTCATCTTTTTGATGATGATGCGCAGGCCTTCGACTTCCAGCTGTTCCTCTTCTTCCGGCACGCGCTTGAGCGTGTCGTAGATCAGGCCGGCCAGAGTCTCGGCTTCGATGTGATCCAGGTCGATGCCCAGCAGGCGCTCGATCTTGAACAATGGCGTATCTCCGCGTACCAGCAGCTTGCCCGGCTGATAGGCGAGAATGCCGCGTTCCACCTTGCGGTGTTCGTCCTGGATGTCGCCCACCAGCACTTCGAGCACGTCTTCCATGGTCAGGTAGCCCACGATCTTGCCGTCGGCTTCTTCCACAACGGCGAAGTGCGCGCCACCCTTGCGGAACTGCTCGAGCAACTGCGACAGCGGCATGTGCCGGGAAACACGTTCCAGCGGGCGGGTCAGCTCGGCGAGGTTGAACGATTCCGGAATATGGTCCAGCGCTGCCAGCTCCAGCAGCAGGTCCTTGATGTGCAGCAGGCCGACGAACTCGCCACGTTCAGCGTCATACAGCGGATAACGGCTGAATTTGTGGCGGCGGAACAAGGCAAGAATTTCCTTGAGCGGCGCATTGAAGTCCAGTGACACCATGTCTTCACGGGAGTTGGCCCAGTCGACCACTTCCAGCTCGCCCATTTCCACCGCCGACGCCAGCACGCGCATGCCCTGATCGCTAGGGTCCTGGCCACGGCTGGAGTGCAGGATCAGTTTCAATTCGTCGCGGCTGTAGCTGTGTTCATGGTGCGGGCCGGGCTCACCCTGGCCGGCGATGCGCAGAATGGCGTTGGCGCTGGCGTTGAGCAGGTAGATGGCCGGGTACATCAACCAGTAGAAGAAGTACAACGGCGCCGCTGTCCACAGCGACAGCAGCTCCGGCTTGCGGATCGCCCAGGATTTGGGGGCCAGCTCGCCGATCACGATGTGCAGATAGGAAATGATGAAGAAGGCGGTAAAGAACGACACGCCCTTGATCAATTCCGGAGTGTCCACGCCCACCGCTGCGAGCAATGGCTCCAGCAGGTGCGCGAAGGCCGGTTCACCGACCCAGCCCAGGCCCAGAGAGGCGAGGGTGATACCCAGCTGACAGGCCGAAAGGTAGGCGTCCAGCTGGCCATGGACCTTGCGCAGAATGTGCCCGCGCCAGCCGTTCTTGTCGGCAATGGCTTCAACCTTGGTCGAGCGCAGTTTGACCATGGCGAACTCTGCCGCAACGAAAAAGCCGTTGAGCAGGACCAGGAACAAAGCAAAAAGAATCATGCCGAAATCGGCGAAGAGTGAAGACAGGTTAAAGCTAGGGGAAGGGTCCATGATGGGGTTTTGCAGGGTCCGTATTAATCAGGAAGAGGGTCGTGTCACGCCAGAGAAGACGCCATGAACCCGGCAATGTAGCGGCTCGAAGCGGGATTGCCTAGTAGTCTGAATCGTCGCTCGCGGGTTTGGACAACTGACCGCTGGCAAAGTGACAGGTAAAAACACTGCCCTTGCCGAGAACACTGTTGATCTCGAGGTTGCCGCGATGGCGCAGCAGCACGTGTTTGACGATGGCCAGACCGAGCCCTGTACCGCCGGTATTGGACGCGCGGCTGGTATCGACCCGGTAGAAGCGCTCGGTCAGGCGCGGCAGGTGTTTGGTCTCGATGCCGATCCCCGAATCCTGCACGCTCAGGTGCGCGCCCCGTTCGTCGGCCCACCAGCGAACACGGATTACGCCCTCGGCCGGGGTGTATTTGACGGCATTGAAGATCAGGTTGGAAAACGCGCTGCGCAGTTCGCTTTCGCTGCCCTTGAGGCGCATGTTGCTTTCCAGGCTGAGGTGGATCTGCTGGTTCTTGCTGCCCGACAGCGCGTTGGCATCGGCGGTGATGGTCTTGAGCAGGGAATTGACGATCACCGGGTGGTTGTCCGAGGGGTAATCGGTGGCCTCGAGCTTGGCCAGCAACAGCAGGTCGTTGAGCAGCGTCTGCATGCGCCCGCCTTGCTGGTGCATCTGTTGCAGCGCACGGACCCAGCGTGGATTGACCTCGTCCACGTTATCGAGCAGCGTTTCCAGGTAGCCGAAGATCACCGTGAGCGGTGTCCGCAACTCGTGAGACACGTTGGCGACGAAGTCTTTGCGCATCTGCTCCAGCTGATGAATGCGCGTCACGTCGCGCACCAGCATCAGATGCTCATTGTTGCCATAACGGGTGATCAGCAACTGAATGCGCAGGCGATCATTGGTCGGCGACGGGATTTCCAGCGGCTCGCTGTAGTCGCCCAGCGCAAAGTATTCCTTGAAGCGTGGATGCCGCACCAGATTGGTCACCGGCTGCCCGCTGTCCTGCGGCGTCTTCAGACCCAGCAGGGTTTCAGCGGCACGGTTCCACCACTCCAGGTTGCCGTCGCTGTCGAGCATGATCACGGCATCACGCAGCGCGGCGGTGGATTCCTGAACGCGGTCGATGACGGCCTGAAGGCGGCCGCGGACGCGCTGATCCCGACGTTGCAGGTGGTAGATGCTGTCGAAGACTTCGCCCCACAGACCGTAACCGTCCGGAGGCGGCTCGTCGGCCTTGTGGCTGCTCAGCCAGTCGTGCAGGCGTAACAGTTGCTTGAGGGTCCAGGCCAGATACAGTCCCAGCCCGGCGGCCAGGCTCCAGGCATACTGGCCACTGATCAGGCCGACCAACAGGCAGGCGGTGACCAGCAACAACATGTGGCGTATCAGAGTGCCGTGCCAATTTTGATTCAATTAGGGGTAAATCCTTGTCTGGTCTGCACCGGCCATTGCCCTGCGTCGACGCAGCGGTTGTCAGCTCTTGGTCGAGAAACGATAGCCAGTGCCGCGCACGGTTTGTACCAGATTTTCATACGCATCCCCCAAGGCCTTGCGCAGGCGGCGGATGTGAACATCGACGGTGCGTTCTTCGACGTAGACGTTGCCGCCCCACACCTGATCCAGCAACTGACCGCGTGTGTAGGCGCGCTCCTGATGGGTCATGAAGAACTGCAGCAGACGGTATTCGGTCGGGCCCATTTCGGCGGGTTTGCCGTCGATGGTGACCCGGTGGCTGATCGGGTCGAGCAGCAGGCCGCCGACTTCGATGGGCGCTTCGCCGTCAGTCGGGCCAGCACGACGCAGCACGGCCTTGAGGCGCGCCACCAGCTCGCGGGGCGAGAAAGGCTTGGTGATGTAATCGTCGGCGCCCACTTCCAGGCCCTGGATCTTGTTGTCCTCTTCACCCTTGGCGGTGAGCATGATGATCGGGATGTCCCCGGTCAGTTCGTCACGCTTGAGGCGCCGGGCCAGTTCGATGCCGGACGTGCCTGGCAGCATCCAGTCGAGCAGAATCAGGTCAGGCTTGCGGTCCACGATGATCGCGTGGGCCTGCTGAGAGTTTTCGGCTTCAATACAGTCGTATCCAGCCATTTCCAACGCAACGGCGATCATTTCGCGAATTGGCGCTTCGTCGTCAACGATCAGGATGCTCCTGCCAGCCATGCTCGAACCTCTTGTCATTTAACTGTCTTGGGGCGCATTAGATAACGGAATTATTGCAGTCGTGTGACAGGTCTGAATGAGGCTAGCACGCTGACGTGCCGCGGGGGCCCGAAGGCCTCGCGATCCGGAATTTATTTCAGTCGTGCGCAGGCTGGCGGTGGCTGTACTCAGCGCACCGCGTAGTCGGCGACGATGCCCAGGAATATCGCCAGCCCGGCCCAGTGATTGTGCAGAAAGGCCTTGAAGCAGGCGTCTCGCTCGCGCGCTCGGGTGCTCCAGAATTCCCAGGCGAAGCAGCCCGCCGCTGCCAGCAGGCCGATATAGAAGCACGCGCCCAGTTCGAAGCGCGCACCGGCCAGCATCAGACAGCCCAGTGCCAGCCCCTGCAGGGTCAGGATGATGACCCGGTCGGCATCGCCGAACAGGACGGCCGTGGATTTCACGCCGATTTTCAGGTCGTCGTCGCGATCGACCATGGCGTAGTAGGTGTCATAGCCCACGGTCCACAGCAGGTTGGCGATATACAGCAACCAGGCTGCAGCGGGCAGCTCGCCGGTTTCGGCAGTGAAGGCCATCGGCATGCCCCACGAGAACGCAGCACCCAGCACCACTTGCGGGTAATAGGTGTAGCGCTTCATGAACGGATAGCTGGCCGCCAGGGCGAGACCGCCGAACGACAGCCAGATGGTCGCCGCGTTGGTAAACAGCACCAGCACAAAGCTCAGGCCGACCAGCACCGCAAACAGCACCAGCGCTTCTTTGGAGCTGACTTTGCCGCTGACCAGCGGACGCTGCTCGGTGCGTTTGACGTGGCCGTCCACCTTGCGATCGGCGAAGTCATTGATCACACAGCCTGCCGCCCGCATCAGAAAGACGCCGAGCACAAAAATGAACACGGTCTGCAGCGACGGCGCGCCCTTGCCTGCAATCCAGACCGCCCACAGGGTCGGCCACAGCAGCAGGTAGACGCCGATGGGCTTGTCGATGCGTGTCAGCTGGATGAAGTCCCAGGCGCGTGGGCTCAGACGATTGAGGGATTTGAGGAGGGACAGGTACATCAGACGTGGTCCTTGTCGTGAATCGCAGTGCACAGGGCGGGCAGGAAAACTTCGGCGACCAGCACGCTCAACGCGCCTCGATCGAAGCGTGAGCGGCGTGCCCATAGCCCGCGCGCTGCATCCGCAGCGGGCAGCCAGGCCTCGGGGTAATGGCACACTTCAAGCGTGCCGCGCACGAACGCCGGATCGCTGAACAGCAACTCACCCAGCGAACGAGTGCCCAGCTCATCCATATTCAGGCCGCCATCCAGCAGGGCGCTGCGCGCGGCGACACTGCGCGCGAACACCCAGTTGTTGCCGTTACCGCGCAGGTACACCTCGCGCACCCAGCCTTCGCCAGCCTCTGGCAGGCCCAGCGCCAGGCACTCGTCAGGGCGCAAGGACTGCCAGCCTTCAAACTGCGGAAATACGCTGAAACGACCGTCAGACAAACGGTCCAGGCGACGAGTAAGGGAGTTCTGATTGAACAACCAGTCGAGCATTACCGGGTCCGGCGCGTCGATCAATTGCTCGCGCTCGAGCCAGACAGGGCCAATGAATGCGGGGGATTGCTGGGTCACGGTAAGCCAGTTCCGGCAGCCAACGAGGCCGCGAGCTTAGCATGATTGCCGGTCTCGACCGACGGTCGGCAGAACGTCGGGTTATAGAATCAGGCTTGCATCCGCGCCTGCCGATCAGTACAACGCCCTTCAGAAGACGGCAACTGACCGTCGTACGCTATTGAGCCTGATAAACGAGAGAACCTGACATGAAGAAGTGGCAATGCATCGTCTGCGGCCTGATCTATAACGAAGCCGATGGCTGGCCGGATGACGGAATTGCGCCCGGCACCCTCTGGCAGGATGTGCCGGAAGACTGGCTCTGCCCGGATTGCGGCGTGGGCAAGATGGACTTTGAAATGATCGAAATCGGTTGATTGCTGCCCGCAAACCAGGGCTGGCAACAACGAGCACCAGGCACAGTGAAATAGGGAAGAACAATGAGCGCACCTGTCGTCATCATCGGCACCGGCCTTGCGGGGTATAACCTCGCTCGAGAGTTTCGCAAGCTGGACGCAGACACGCCGCTGTTATTGATCACGGCCGACGATGGCCGTTCCTACTCCAAGCCGATGCTCTCTACCGGCTTTGGCAAAAACAAGGAAGCCGACGGCCTGAGCATGGCTGAAGCCGGCGCCATGGCTGATCAGCTCAAGGCCGAGATCCGCACGCACACGCGCATCAGCGGGATCGATGCCGGTCACAAACGCCTGTGGATCGGCGAAGAGGCGGTGTATTACCGCGACCTGGTGCTGGCCTGGGGCGCCGAAACCATTCGTGTACCGGTGGAAGGCGACGCCGGCGACGCCGTTTTCCCGATCAACGATCTTCAGGATTACGCCCGTTTCCGCGCGGCTGCGGCGGGCAAGCGTCGGGTGTTGATTCTCGGCGCAGGACTCATTGGCTGTGAGTTCGCCAACGACTTGATCCTGGGCGGCTATGAAGTGGACCTGGTGGCGCCGTGCGAACAGGTCATGCCGACCCTGTTGCCCCCTGAGGCGGCGGCTGCGGTGAAGTCCGGTCTTGAAAGCCTGGGCGCACGTTTCCATCTGGGGCCGGTACTGACCCGCCTGAACCGCAATGGTGAGGGCCTGCAAGCGCACTTGTCGGACGGGCAGGTGATGGACTGCGACCTGGTGGTGTCAGCCATCGGCCTGCGTCCTCGCATCGAGCTGGCCGCTGCTGCCGGCTTGCAGACCGGGCGCGGCATTCTGGTCGACCGCCTGTTGCAAACCTCCCACGCCAACATCCACGCGCTGGGTGATTGCGCTGAAGTCGATGGCCTGAACCTGCTCTACGTGATGCCGTTGATGAGCTGCGCTCGTGCGTTGGCCCAGACGCTGGCCGGAAACCCGACTTCCGTCAAATACGGGCCCATGCCGATCACCGTGAAGACGCCCGCCTGCCCGCTGGTGGTTTCGCCGCCGCCGCGTGGCAGCGATGGCCACTGGAGCGTCGAAGGGCAGGGCGCTGATATCAAGGCGCTGTGTCACGACGCCGACGGCCATCTGCTGGGCTATGCCCTGACAGGCGCTGCGGTTATGGAAAAACTCGCACTCAACAAGGTGTTACCTGCGTTATTGGCGTGATTTCACGTCATTTTGTCGGATTGACCCTGTATTTCTGCCAATAAACCGCATTCATGCACTGGCGCGGGTCAGTTCGGCATGCCATCCTCGGTCTTGTCTGCCGCTACGTAGAGCTGTCGCGGCGCCTTGTTGCCGTTTTTTTACAAAAGCGGCGCGGGACATAAAAACAAAAAACCGTAAAAGAGGCTTCATATGCGTAAACCAGAAGTTGCAGCCGCCATCGCTGAAAAGGCGGATCTCACCAAAGAACAATCCAATCGCGTTCTCAATGCCATCCTTGAAGAGATTACTGGCGCACTGAACCGCAAGGACAGTGTCACGCTGGTAGGTTTTGGTACTTTTCTGCAACGCCACCGTGGCGCCCGCACTGGCAAGAACCCACAGACCGGGGAGCCGGTCAAAATCAAGGCAAGCAACACGGTTGCCTTCAAACCGGGGAAAGCCCTGAAAGACAGCGTCAATCCTTGACACCCTGTTGTGCGCCTCGGCGGGAGACGCACAACCCACAGGCGGGCACACCAATCGGATTGGGTGCCCGTTTCTTGTTTCTGTCGTATGACGCCGATGATGCCTCTCGCTCCCTGTGAGAATTGTCCTACTCCATTCCATGTAATTGCCTTCCAAAGCCACAGCTTTGCCTGACTTTTTCTTGTTGCTGATTCCCTTAGAGTGCCGTTCCTGCTGCACCCCTTCAATTACTCTTGGGAAATCCAGAATGAAAAAGCCATGGAAGTTTGCTGCTGTTGCGGCTCTGATCGCCACGACCAGCGGTTGTGTGAGCTACAACGTCAGCCAGCCAAGCGCACCGCTGGAAGGCACGGTCAAAACCGACCTGAAGGCTGACGTCAAGGTTGGCGGCACCATCAGCGGCGAGTCGTCCACCAACGTGCTGTTCAATTTCCTGAGCTTCGGCGGCGATAATCAGTTCGCCGGCGGCGTGACCTACGGTGGCGCAAGTGGCGGTGGCGGCCTGGGTCTGGCGTTGCCTGATCCGGTCTCGACGACCAAAGCGGCAGCCGCTTTCAAGGCGGTTAAATCCTCCGGCGCCGATCTGATCGTCGCGCCGCGCTACGAAGTCAGCGTCAAAGACTACTTCATCTTCAAGAAGGTCGATGTAAAGGTCACGGGTAACAAAGGCAGCATCAACAGCATTCGTTGATGCCAGTGGGATGCTGCTTCCCACGCGGAGCAGCATCCTCATGTTCGGTAACTGTTTTGTGCCGATCTCCCTCGAAATCCTTTCTTTTCCTAAAGGTTTTGCGCCGATAACCCGCTACACTGCCACGCCGATTCCGAGTCGGAACCTGCGTGTTCAGAGGCCATGTATGAAATTTCGTTTCCTGTTGTGGATGCTGGGCCTGCTGATGGCCCGCGCCAGTCGTAACAATCCGGCGTTCCAGCAGCAATTGGCTGGCAAAGACCTGACCTTTCAGCTGCAGACGGCAGATGGCAAGGTTGCACGTCACTTCGTGGTCCACGATCAGCGGATCCGCAGTGCAAGCGGCACGGTTGCAGAGCCGGCGTTTGCCATCGTGTTTCGTGATGCAGCCTTCGGCTTTGATACCCTTCAGGCGAAAAACAAGCAGCTGGCGTTCATGAAAGGCATTCAGGACAAGGATATTCAGATCAAGGGCAACCCGGCCCTGGTGATCTGGTTCCAGGGCCTGGTCAAATACCTTAAACCGAGAAAGAAAGCGGCCTGATCACGGCAACTGCAGCCCGCCTGCAGCCTTGTGCAACGCCCTGAGGTGCTCGGACACCTGTTTGAGGTTGGCTTCGTTGGCGGCAATCTCTTTGGCGCGCTCAGGCTCCAGCAGGGCTCGCACTTCCTTGTCGAGATCGCCGGTCAGGCGCTTGAGCTGTTTCTGGCGCTGACTGCTTTCTGCTTCAAGACGCTGCCATTCACCCGCCTGTGGCAAACCGTACCCGTCGCTGCCCAGCAGCTCGGCAGGCCGGCTGAGGAACCCGCTGCTGGCGAGGATTTCCTGCAGCGTTTTGGTGGCGTTGGAGACTTTGCCGTCTTTCAATTCCCGTGCACCCAGATAGCTCTGTTTCACTTCATCCTGGGCCAACAGCAGTTGCCTGCGCAGGCTGGCCTGCTCCAGCAGCAGAATCGCAGCGCTGGTACGCAGATCGGCTTTGCCGAACCACTGGCTGCGCTCACTGGCGGGTAGCGCCATCCAGTCTTCCACGGTGTTCTGTTTGATCGGCAAGTGCTTCTTCAGCACTTCGAACATCGCCTGATAGCGGTCGCGGTAGGAGTCGAACCGATAGCCCAGACGCAGCGCCTCCTTGGGATCGTCCAGTACGCTGGTATCAGCCAGCCCTCGGCCTTCGAGGACTTCAAGCAAACCGTTGGGCAAAATACTGTCCAGGCCGACGAGCTTGGGGTTGTGCGTACCGGCGCGCAGCAGTTTGAGGTTTTCAACGGCGCAGTTGTTCGAGAGGAAGTAGTAGTTGCCGTCGTAGCTCCAGTGCATCTCGGCGGCGTGCTGCACCAGCCCTTCTATTTCCGGACGCGACAGCTTGATCGGTACCGACGCCAGGCTGCGCAGTTCGGTCTTGGTGTATTCATCGATGACCTGCGCCAGTGGCAGGACGAACAGGCGCGACGGGTAGGCACCCATCAGGCCGTCCCAGCTGGACAGCTGCACGTCGCCGACAAACGCCCGGTACGACAGCACCAGGTGCTGATCGAGGTCCAGTCGGCAATCCGGACCACGCGGGCGGCCGGGTTTGCAGATCACCAGGCGCAACATGCTGTGGCCCCAGCGGCTTGCCCAGTTCTGGTTCGCCTCGGCCAGCAGATAATCCACCGCATAGACCCGCTCCGGGTCCAGCTTGCCCAATGGCTCTCGGCCGAAGTCGCTGCCGGCGTTCAGGTAGGGGTAGAACTTCGGGCATTCGTTATGGGCTGCAGGTGCCCAGCCGAAACGCTCCTTGTAATACGCATACAGGGCAGGGCGACGGCAGGCGTAGGCCGGATCAAGGAGAAAGTACTCCATGTTCACCGCCACGAATTCCAGCGGGCTGGTGGTTTCGTAGATGTCCGGACTGCGGGCGACCTGGCCGTTATGTTCCTCGCGGTCGCCGCGACGTCCGACATATTGCTGCCATCCCGCCAGGTCCAGCAGGCGTGGATCGTCACTCAGGGTGAAGCGTCGCTCGGTCTGGCCGCGGCAGTTGTCAGGCAGGCCGACCTTGCCCAGCGAACTGCTGCGTGAGGTACAGCGAAAAATCGCCGCTCGCTCGCTGGGCGACCACAGGCGGGCGCGGTCGTAGACGTGGGTCAGCTCATGCAGGACAGTGGCGAGCAACTCACGACGCACCGTACCGTGTGGCCGGCCGGTCTGGGCCGTGGCTGCCGAGCCGTCCGTCAACGAGGCCAGCAGGTGGCTGTTGAGGTACAGCTGATAGGGCCCGGCGGCCTGACCGTAGGCGTTCTGCGGCATGTCAGCGGACCAGCTTACCTCGACGGTGCGGTCCAGTGCTTCGACGAAGCTGGGCGGTAGTGCGTGCAGGGCTTCGTCGAGCAGCGCCTGGCTGGCTTGCTGTTGGGGCGCATCGAGGCCGTCGGTGTGCAGTTCCAGCTTCAGGCTGGCAAAGGCATGCGTACCGACCAGCGACAGCGCGCCAGCAAGCAGCCAGGCGCGAAACCGCCTCACAATGCGAGGATTGCTTCAGCCAGGGTCTGATCGCTTGCATTGCGCGCTTCCGGCACGCGGGTACGCAGCGTATCGAACGCAGCATCCAGTTGGGCGCCGTGGATGTCACCACCAGTGGCAACGTAGCTGGCAGCATCGTCTTTGGCCTGGAGAACGACCTTGGAGTCGCGGATCGATGTGGTGGTGTCGGAAGTGAAATCGATGGTACGGCCGAACGCACGAACGATGATGTTGCTCGTGGCCACAACAGTCTGGGCCTGGGCAAAATCGGCCAGCAAGAGCAGGCCAAGGGAAGCAGCAATCAGCGGGGTACGCATGTAGTGACGTCTCCAGTTACGCGAAGAGGGGAAAGTGGCTATTGGACGAGGATTGCCTGCGCCAGTTCAAGGTCGCTGGCATGAAGTTTTGCATCTGCCTGACGCAGGGCGTGCAGCGCTGACTCAAGCCGGGCGCCACGCATTTCTCCGTCGCTGGCGATGAATGCAGCAGCATCGTCACGGGCAGCCATGATCAGTTTGTTATCGAACGGTCCTGTCGAGACCTGGCTGGTGGCATAGGCGGTCTTGACCAGGCCTTGCGTGGTCGTATCGAACGCTTGAACCTGACTGACGTACATCAGGCTGGCAAAGGGAGCGATATACAGAAGGTGCACTAAACGCATGACTTTCACGAACCGGCAAAACAGGCTCCAAGGCTAGCGCAATGCGCGGGCCAGAGCTACCCCGGCACGTAGCCGGGGCGCAGCGGTCAGATGGCCAGAATGGCCTGAGCCAGCTGGCTGTCGCTGGCTTGCAGTTCAGGCAGGACCTGGCGGATGTGCTGCAACGCGCCTTCAAGGCGAGCGCTGCGGATGTCGCCGGAGCTGGCCACGAAGCTGGCGGCGTCGTCACGGGCGGCAAGAACGATCTTGTCGTCTTTCAGGGAAGAGGACACGTTGGAGGTCGCGCGGGTCGATGCATTGACGGCATCGACCACTGCGTCGGTGGTGACGATGAAGCTGGAGGCGTTTGCACCGGCTGCGGCGGTCAACAGAAAGACAGCGCCAAGGTTACGTAGCAGAGACATGATCGAGTTCCGTTGTGGACAAGTGGGCACAGACTGCCTGCGAAGCCGAAGGGCTGAGGTAGAGCGCTAGACTATCCCACCCATACTGCAGTTGTCATGAAGGTCGACGGCTTCGACTTACACAGTTTGCAATATTTGATGACTGTACCTGCCGTATTTTGATTTTGTTAAATCTGTACTGGTTTAGCCAAGGCTCTCTGAATCTGCCCCCTGAAACGACAAAACCCGTCTCAGTTGCCTGAGACGGGTCTTGTATGAAGCAATTCGGGTTGCTGGCAGGAGACCTGACGGTCAAGGACCAGCGGGCGCTTGTTTAGCGCCAGAACGGCTTGCTCAGCTCTTCGTAACGCTGGGATTCGCTGATACCGGCGTCAGCCAGCAGGCGTGCATCCAGACGGGCCAGCTGGTGGCGGCTGGACAGGCGACGCTGCCAGAGCATCAGGTTGGCGAATACGCGCAGAGGCAGAGAAGCTTTTGCGGTGGTAACGGTGCTTTCGCTGAACAGATCGGAACTGATTGTACGTTCCATGGTGTGACTTCCTTCCGCTTGTGGCGGGATAAGTGAGTTGCTTGACTGGTGCCCATTTTCCTCGTGCGCGTCCAGCTTCCATAGACACAGTTCACCTGTATTGTGAGGGTTCAGTTAACTGTGATTTGGCACTGTTTTGTTCATAAATGGGGCAACTGTACCGGTCTGCACTTTAAGGGTGCATTTTGTGGTCGATTGTGGTGATTTTGACCTTTCAAGGCAGTTTTATGACCGGTACAGCAGTACAGTTTTTTCATAAGCCCTTGGGTGCCAGCTGAAAGTGAATCGGAAAAGCGCTTGCTCACTTCCAACTGTCCTGTTCAGGCTGGCAGCATGCGCCCGGTTTCTTCCAGGTTGATGTGCCAACTCAGTGCTTCGCGCAGGATGTGCGGGGTATGCCCGCCCACGGCGCAGGCGGCATTGAAATAGGCGTTCAGCGCATCGCGATAATCCGGGTGCACGCAGTTATCGATGATCACCCTGGCGCGTTCGCGAGGCGCCAGACCGCGCAGGTCCGCCAGGCCCTGCTCGGTGACCAGGATGTCGACGTCGTGTTCGGTGTGGTCGACATGGCTGACCATGGGCACAACGCTGGAGATCGCGCCGCCTTTGGCGATCGATTTGGTGACGAAGATTGCCAGGTGCGCGTTGCGCGAGAAGTCTCCGGAGCCGCCAATGCCGTTCATCATGCGTGTGCCGCAGATGTGGGTGGAGTTCACATTGCCGTACAGGTCGAACTCCAGCGCGGTATTGATCCCGATGATACCCAGGCGACGGATCACCTCGGGGTGGTTGGAGATTTCCTGCGGGCGCAATACCAGCCTGGACTTGTAGCGATTGAAGTCGGCAAAGACCTCGGCGTGCTTGGCCGCCGACAAGGTCATGGAACTGCCCGAGGCAAAGGTCAGTTTGCCTGCATCGAACAGGTCGAATGTCGAGTCCTGCAGCACCTCGGAGTACATCGTCAGGTCCGTGAAGGGCGACGCCAGCAGACCGTGCATCACCGCGTTGGCAATGTTGCCTATCCCGGCCTGCAGTGGCATCAGCTTGTCGGTCAGCCGGTCTTCGCGCACTTCTTTCTTGAAGAACTCCACCAGATGATTGGCGATGGCCTGCGTGTCCGCATCAGGTGGTGTGACCGTGGAGGGCGAGTCAGGCTGGTTGCTGATGACAATGCCGACTATTTTTGCCGGGTCGATCTTTACTGCGTGGCTGCCGATACGCGAATCGGCCTCCAGGACCGGAATCGGCAGGCGTGTCGGTCTGTAGCTGGGTATATAGATGTCGTGCAGGCCTTCCAGCTCCAGTGGCTGGGACAGGTTGATTTCCACGATGACCTGTTTGGCCAGGATGGCGAAGCTGGCCGAGTTACCCACGGAGGTGCTCAGCACCAGATGGCCCTCTTCGGTGATCGCCACGCATTCGATCACAGCCAGGTCCACCGCCTTGATCTGCCGATTGCGCAGCAGCTCGACCGTATCGGACAAATGCTGATCGATGAACATCACCGTGCCGTTGTTGATCGCCTTGCGCAGCGTGCTGTCGACCTGAAAGGGCATGCGCCGGGACAGTACGCCGGACTCGGTCAGCTGCTTGTCCAGGTCATTGCCCAGACTGGCGCCGGTCATCAGGCTGATTTTCAGCGGCGTCACTTTGGCGCGCTCGGCCAGCGCGTGGGGTACGGCCTTGGCTTCGCCTGCACGGGTGAAGCCACTCATGCCGACGGTCATGCCGTCTTCAATCAAGGCGGCTGCGTCGGCTGCGCTCATAACCTTGCTCATCAGGGAGGGCCGGCGGATACGGTCACGGTACATGGGTCTGTCTCGTAGATAGAAGCGAACGACAAGTCTAGAGCCTTGGTCGAGCTTCGTCCTGCTACCAAGGTCGCATTTGACCGCTCTAATTAGCGGGTTCCAGCGCAAAACACTGTTACGCGGAATGTAAAAAGCCCCGGTCGCCAAGCGAGCCGGGGCTTCAATGGAGCGTGGTCAGGCTAGGCGTTTTCGACGGCCTTCACCATGTCCTCGATCACCTTTTTGGCGTCTCCGAAGACCATCATGGTTTTATCCAGGTAGAACAATTCGTTATCCAGACCTGCGTAACCACTGGCCATCGAGCGTTTGTTGACGATGATGGTCTTGGCCTTGAACGCCTCCAGAATGGGCATCCCGGCGATAGGGGATTTCGGATCGTTCTTGGCGGCCGGGTTGACCACGTCGTTGGCACCGAGCACCAGCACCACATCGGCCTGACCGAATTCGGAGTTGATGTCGTCCATCTCGAACACCTGGTCGTAAGGCACTTCGGCTTCGGCCAGCAGCACGTTCATGTGCCCGGGCATGCGTCCGGCCACCGGGTGAATGGCGTACTTCACGGTGACGCCGCGGTGGACGAGCTTCTCGGTCAGTTCCTTGAGTGCGTGCTGGGCACGAGCCACTGCCAGGCCGTAGCCGGGCACGATGATCACGGTGTCGGCGTTGGTCAGCAAAAAGGTGGCGTCGTCTGCCGAGCCGGATTTCACCGGGCGTGCTTCCTTCGCACCCGCCGGGCCTGCCGAGTCCGTTGCGCCGCCAAAGCCACCGCCGATCACGTTGAAGAACGAGCGGTTCATCGCCTTGCACATGATGTAGGAGAGGATCGCGCCCGAGGAACCCACCAGTGAGCCCGCGATGATCAGCATCGAGTTGTTCAGCGAAAAGCCGATGCCGGCCGCTGCCCAGCCTGAATAGCTGTTGAGCATCGACACCACCACCGGCATGTCGGCCCCGCCAATCGGGATGATCAGCAGCACACCGATGACGAAGGCCAGCGCCAGCATGATCGCAAAGGCAGTGAGGCTGCCGGTGAACATAAAGGTCAGGCCGAAGAACAGCGTGGCCAGGCCAAGGCCCAGATTGAGCGTGTGCTGGCCGGCAAACTGTACCGGTGCGCCTTGAAAGAGGCGAAATTTGTACTTGCCCGAGAGTTTGCCGAAAGCGATGACCGAGCCCGAGAAGGTAATCGCCCCGATGGCTGCCCCGAGGAACAACTCCAGACGGTTGCCGGCCGGGATCGCATCGCCCAGATTGCGAACGATGCCCAGTGATTGAGGCTCGACCACGGCTGCTATAGCGATGAATACCGCTGCCAGGCCGATCATGCTGTGCATGAACGCCACCAGCTCCGGCATTTTGGTCATTTCGACGCGCTTGGCCATGATCGAGCCAGCGGTTCCGCCCACCAGCAGGCCGACTACGATGTAGCCGATGCCTGCGCTGGTCCCTTCAGCGGTAGACAGCGCCGCGAGCTTGAACACCAGGCCGATCGTGGTGATGACCGCCAGGCCCATGCCGAGCATGCCGAACAGGTTGCCACGGCGCGAGGTGGTCGGGTGCGACAAGCCTTTGAGTGCCTGGATGAAGCAGATCGATGCGATCAGGTACAGCAGGGTAACCAGATTCATGCTCATGACTTGGGCGCCTCATCCTTTGCCTTGGGGGCCTTTTTCCTGAACATTTCCAGCATCCGCCGAGTGACCAGAAACCCGCCAAACACGTTCACGGCCGCCAGTGCGACCGCCAGCGTGCCCATGGTCTTGCCCAGCGGGGTGACCGTGAGCGCAGCGGCGAGCATGGCGCCGACGATGACGATGGCGGAGATCGCATTGGTGACCGCCATGAGCGGCGTGTGCAGCGCAGGCGTGACATTCCAGACCACGTGGTAACCGACATAAATCGCCAGTACGAAAATGATCAGGTTGTAGACGCCGGGGGAAATCAGCTCTTCCATTGGTGTGTCCTCAGCCGTTCTTGCGGACAACTTGCCCGTCGCGGCACATCAGGCATGCGGCGACGATGTCGTCTTCGAGGTTGATCGAGAATGTGCCGTCCTTGTCGAACAGCAGCTTCATGAAGTCCAGCAGGTTGCGGGCGTAGAGCGCCGATGCATCGGCTGCGACCAGGGCGGGCAGGTTGGTGTGGCCGACGATTGTCACGCCGTGCTCGACAACCACCTGATCGGCAACGGTCAGCGGGCAGTTGCCGCCCTGTGCAGCGGCCAGGTCGATCACCACCGAGCCGGGCTTCATCTGCGCCACGGTTTCTGCGCCGAGGAGCACCGGGGCCTTGCGGCCGGGAATGAGCGCGGTCGTGATGACGATGTCCGACAGTTTCGCGCGCTCATGCACGGCGGCGGCCTGGCGTTGCATCCAGCTGGCCGGCATGGGGCGTGCGTAGCCGCCAACGCCTTCGGCGCATTCACGCTCTTCGTCGGTCTCGTAGGGCACATCAATGAATTTCGCGCCCAGCGACTCGATCTGCTCCTTGACTGCCGGACGCACATCCGACGCTTCCACCACGGCGCCCAGCCTTTTGGCGGTGGCAATGGCCTGCAGACCGGCAACGCCGGCGCCCAGGATCAGCACCCGGGCAGCTTTGACGGTGCCGGCAGCGGTCATCAGCATGGGCATGAAGCGCGGGTAGTGATGCGCGGCGAGCAGTACTGCCTTATAGCCCGCAATGTTGGCTTGCGAAGACAGCACATCAAGGCTTTGCGCCCGGGAGGTGCGCGGCGCGGCTTCCAGGGCGAACGCGGTAATGCCACGTGCGGCCATCTTGCCGATCAGTTCGTTATTGAAGGGGTTGAGCATGCCGACGACCACCGAGCCACTTTTGATCAGGCTCAGCGCCTCATCGTCAGGTGCGACGACCTTGAGAATCAGTTCGGCCGCGTAGGTCTCGTTGGTGTCACCGACCACTGCGCCGGCAGCCTGGTAAGCGCTGTCCGGAACGCTGGCATGAAGGCCCGCGCCGCTTTGCACCGTAACCCGGTGACCCTGGCTGATCAGCTTTTTGATGGTTTCCGGGGTAGCAGCTACCCGGGTTTCGCCCGCTTGTGTTTCGAGAGGAACGCCAATGTGCACGACAAATCTCCTGCGCGATTTTTTATCGTTCGTATGTAGGCCAGTGCACTACGGCTGGTGCGTCTGGCTTGGCCAATCAGCACACCCCTTTGCAGCAGGGGCGGGGCATTTTGCAGGCGAAGTTTGCGGGCTTCAATACATTCTGTAACGAAACTATAGATGAACTACAAGTCACACTGTGACCTATTGTCGCACTTATTCGACAGAACCCTTTATCTGTAAGGTCTGTGGTGATATTCCTCACGAAAAACAGGTGATAAAAGTTTTTCTGCCGAAAATCCGATAAATGCGCCGTATCGACCCATAGACCCTATAAATAAAGGGTTATGTCCCGTTTTCTGTGAGCGATCGGAAGTTACTTCAGGGCGACATAAGGTTATATCTGTAGGTGCCAGCAGCTATGGGCTACCTGAGATATTGGTTGAATTTTTCCTGGGGCAACTGGTAAGCCCGGGCCTGTTCGATCAGCCAGTCACGAAACGCAGTCAGCGATGCCGATTCCACTTTGCGCTCCGGAATCATCAGGTGATAGGCCTTGCTGCCGGGCAGCGACCGAGTGTTTGCGATCACCAGACGCTTTTCCTGCAGTTCGCGTTGAATGAGGAAGGGGGGAATCAGAGCAACGCCCATGTCGTGCATGGCCGCCTGCGCCAGCATGGAGAACAGCTCGTAGCGCGGGCCGGTCATGTCGCGCGCGACATCCAGATCCTGCGCATTGAACCATTGGCGCCAGGCGTAGGGTCGGGTGGTCTGTTGCAGCAGCGGCAATTCGGCCAGCTCGCGTGCTGTCAGGCTGTCGCGACCTTCAAGAAAAGAGGGGCTGCAGACCGGCATGGAGTTTTCGCCCATCAGCCGATGCGACTGGGTGCCGGACCAGTCGGCATCGCCAAAATAGATGGCGGCGTCGAAGTCGGTGTCGGCAAACAGGAACGGGCGGGTGCGGTTGGTCAGGTGGACCGTGACGTCGGGGTGCTTGTGCTGGAAGTCCTTCAGGCGCGGCAGCAGCCATTGAGTGCCGAAGGTCGGCACCACGGCGAGTTCGATGGCGTTGGCACCTTGCTGGCCCATGACCGACAGTGTGTCGCGCTCGACCGCGTCCAGTTGCTGGGACACACGACGACTATAGGACAGCCCGGCTTCCGTGAGCTTTACGCCCCTGCGCGAACGCCGGAACAGCTCAACGCCGAGAAACTCTTCCAGTCCGCCGATTTGCCGACACACAGCGCCTTGCGTGAGGGAGAGCTCGTTAGCGGCCTTGGTGAAGCTCTCGTGACGGGCGGCTGCCTCGAAACTGACCAATGCAGTGGTGCTGGGTATCTTGCGTCTCATGTACTTTATTCTCACTGATATTTTTGTTTTAGAGCGCAGTTCTGTGTCATGGAGTGAGAAATTAGCACACATGCTTGATAAAACCTCGTTTGTCGCTGGCATGGGCCAGGACTAGGATCACTGCAGGATTTCATCTGAACGCGAGGAACTGGCATGAGCGGTAAGGCAAGCTTTAACTGGATTGACCCCTTGTTGCTGGATCAACAGCTCACTGAAGAAGAGCGCATGGTCCGCGACACGGCCGAGCAGTTCGCCCAGAGCAAGCTGGCCCCGCGCGTGCTGGAAGCATTCCGTCACGAGAAAACCGACCCGGCCATCTTTCGCGAGATGGGCGAGGTGGGGCTGTTGGGGGCGACCATCCCGGAAGAGTTCGGTGGCAGCGGCCTGAATTACGTGTGTTATGGGCTGATCGCGCGTGAAGTCGAGCGTATCGATTCGGGCTACCGTTCGATGATGAGTGTGCAGTCCTCGCTGGTCATGGTGCCGATCAACGAGTTCGGCACGCAGGCCCAGAAAGAGAAGTACCTGCCCAAACTGGCTTCGGGCGAATGGATCGGCTGCTTCGGCCTGACCGAGCCCGATCATGGGTCCGACCCCGGAGCGATGATCACCCGTGCCCGGAGCGTCGAGGGTGGTTACCGCTTGAGCGGCAGCAAGATGTGGATCACCAACAGCCCGATCGCCGATGTGTTTGTGGTGTGGGCCAAGGACGATGCCGGCGATATTCGCGGTTTCGTTCTCGAAAAAGGCTGGGCAGGCCTGAGCGCTCCGGCCATTCACGGCAAGGTCGGTTTGCGCGCATCGATCACTGGCGAGATCGTCATGGATAACGTGTTCGTGCCCGAAGAGAACATCTTTCCCGATGTGCGCGGTCTGAAGGGGCCGTTCACCTGCCTCAACTCGGCACGGTACGGTATCTCCTGGGGCGCGTTGGGTGCCGCAGAGTTCTGCTGGCACACCGCGCGGCAATACACCCTGGATCGCCAGCAATTCGGGCGTCCTTTGGCGGCCAATCAGCTGATCCAGAAGAAGCTGGCAGACATGCAGACCGAAATCACTCTGGCCTTGCAGGGTTGCCTGCGCCTGGGGCGCATGAAGGACGAAGGTACGGCTGCCGTGGAGATCACCTCGATCATGAAGCGCAACTCGTGCGGCAAGTCGCTGGATATCGCGCGTCTGGCCCGCGACATGCTGGGCGGCAATGGCATCTCGGACGAGTTCGGTATCGCCAGGCATCTGGTCAACCTGGAGGTTGTGAATACCTACGAAGGCACGCACGACGTGCATGCGTTGATCCTTGGGCGTGCACAGACCGGCATTCAGGCTTTCTATTAAGGAGGGCTGATCATGGGGGCGCTTTCGCATATCCGGGTGCTCGACCTGTCGAGAGTCCTCGCCGGGCCATGGGCCGGGCAGATCCTTGCTGACCTCGGCGCTGACGTCATCAAGGTAGAGCGCCCCGGGTGTGGCGATGACACTCGCTCGTGGGGGCCGCCATTCCTTCAGGATGCTGCGGGGCAGAACACCAGCGAGGCGGCTTATTACCTGTCCGCCAATCGCAACAAGCAGTCTGTGACCATCGACTTCACGCGTCCTGAAGGGCAAAGGCTGGTGCGCGAGTTGGCGGCAAAGTCCGACATCGTGATCGAAAACTTCAAGGTCGACGGGCTGGCGGCTTACGGACTGGATTACGAGTCGCTGAAGGCGGTCAACCCGAGGCTGATTTATTGCTCCATTACCGGCTTCGGGCAAAGCGGGCCGTATGCGCGTCGTCCGGGTTACGACTTCATGATCCAGGCGCTGGGTGGCTTGATGAGCCTTACCGGTCTGCCGGACGGTGAAGAGGGAGCCGGGCCGGTGAAGGTCGGCGTCGCATTGACTGACATTCTGACGGGGCTGTATTCGACGACGGCCATTCTCGCCGCTCTGGCGCATCGCGATCAAAGCGATATCGGCCAGTACATCGATATGGCGCTGCTGGATGTACAAGTAGCCTGCCTGGCCAATCAGGCCATGAACTACCTGACGACGGGGGTAGCGCCCAAGCGCTTGGGAAATGCTCATCCCAACATCGTGCCCTATCAGGACTTCCCCACGGCTGATGGCGACCTGATCCTTACCGTCGGCAATGACAGTCAGTTCAGGAAGTTTGCCGCTGTGGCGGGGCAGCCGCAGTGGGCGGAAAATCCGCGCTTCCTGACCAACAAGCTGCGAGTGGCTCATCGTGCCGAGCTGATTCCGTTGATTCGCCAGGTGACGGTGTTCAAGACCACTGCGCAATGGGTCAGTGAGCTGGAGGCCGCCGGTGTGCCTTGCGGGCCGGTCAATGACCTGGCCCAGGTGTTTGCTGATCCGCATGTGGTGGCGCGGGGCCTGGCCATAGAGCTTCCTCATGCGCTGGCCGGACGTGTTCCGCAGGTAGCCAGCCCGATACGGCTGTCTGAGACGCCGGTCGAATACACAAGGGCGCCGCCATTGCTGGGAGAGCATACGGCGCAAGTGCTGCAGGCGCTGCTGGGGATTGGTAAGGAAGAGATCACTCTGCTGCGCGAGGCAGGGGTGCTGTAGCTATATAGAAGAAAGCGTTTGCGACGGGCTCTTCTATATAGCCAAGGGGCCTTTAAGGTTAATTTCGGCGATTTTGAAATTAACGGTTGACGCCCTCGCTGAGGTGTCTATAATTCGCCCCACTTCCGGCGCAGACGGAAACGAAAAAGCCTTGTAGATCAATAGTTTGCAAGGTTTTTGAGTGAAGAGTCAGCGAGGAAGGAGGTCGGGTCTGGATTGATCGACAGCGGTGAGAAAAAAGAGTTTGACACGCGGTTGTAACGCTGTAGAATTCGCCTCCCGCTGATGAGCAACTCAAGAGTTGATCGAGGCGCAAGTGGTTGAAGTTGCAAAGGAAACTTTGAAAACTTCTTAAAATAACCGCTTGACAGATACAGAGGACGCTGTAAAATGCGCGCCTCGGTTGAGGCGAAAGATCTTAACCAACCGCTCTTTAACAACTGAATCAAGCAATTCGTGTGGGTGCTTGTGGTGTCAGACTGAAGTCAACAGATTAT
>NZ_AWQP01000071.1:0-35095 GCF_000972175.1 Pseudomonas syringae pv. coryli str. NCPPB 4273
TTAGCCAAATTGCCCTAAAGTGCTTTTCAACCGCGATGGCACTGACGACGCAGAGTGCGACGTAAGTGACATGACGAAGTCGGGCCGGAAACGGAGCCAGGGGGTTTGGTTACTTTGGCCCCATCAAAGTAACTCGCCGAGGGGCGAAAAGGTGACTTGAGCCGAACCTCAATCCACCTGACATCGCAGAGCCCCTGTGTGACGCGGAGCGTCACGAACTGCATTCCCACGCGGAGCATGGGAACGATAGTCAGAGGCGAAAAGATGACCTTGAGTCGAGCCCTGATTCACCTGCTGTCGCGCCTCACGCTCCGCAGCGCTCACGCAAACTCCCCGAACTTCCAGATCCTTCCCGGCTCATAGCTAACAAGCCCATCCATACGGTTGCCCCATGGATCTTGTCGTTGCTCGCCCCGAAGGTTTGTACTGCCCACCTGGTGATTTCTATATCGATCCATGGCGTCCTGTCGAACGCGCCGTCATCACCCATGCGCATGGCGACCATGCCCGTACCGGCAATGAGCATTACCTGTCGGCGGCCAGTGGCGAGGGTATTTTGCGTTCGCGCCTCGGGCAGGACATCAATCTGCAGACCCTGGAATACGGCGAAACCATCACTCATCACGGCGTGAAACTGAGCCTGCATCCGGCCGGGCATGTGCTGGGGTCGGCGCAGGTGCGACTGGAGTACCAAGGAGAGGTCTGGGTAGCTTCCGGCGATTACAAGGTCGAGCCGGACGGGACTTGTGCGGCCTTCGAGCCGGTGCGCTGCCATACGTTTATCACCGAATCGACCTTCGGCCTGCCGATCTATCGCTGGGCGCCGCAGGCGCAGATCTTCGAAGGCATCAACCAGTGGTGGCGTGCCAATGCAGCCCAGGGCAAGGCCAGCGTGTTGTTCGCCTACTCGTTCGGCAAGGCCCAGCGCATTTTGCACGGCATCGACGCGCAGATCGGACCGATTCTGGTCCACGGTGCCGTCGAGCCGCTGAACCGCGTGTATCGCGAAGGCGGTATCTATATCCCGGAAACCCAATACGCCGGCGATTTCAAAAAGACCGACCCCGCGCTGCGTCAGGCGTTGATTCTGGCCCCGCCTTCGGCAGGTGGCAGCAGCTGGATGAAGCGCTTCGGCGAATACAGCGATGCGTTTGCCAGCGGCTGGATGATGCTGCGCGGCACACGACGCCGGCGCGGTGTGGATCGCGGTTTTGTGCTGTCCGATCACGCCGACTGGCCAGGCTTGCTATGGGCTGTGGAACAGACCGGCGCCGAACGCGTCATGGTGACCCACGGTTCGGTCGGCATACTGGTGCGCTACCTGCGTGAACTGGGCCTGGATGCACAGGGCTTCAGCACCGAATACGGCGATGAGGAAGACAGCAACCCGGCAGCCGGCGAACCCGAGGCGGCAGGCACGGGTGAGGCTCAGTCATGAAAGCCTTCGCTGAACTCTACGCACAGCTGGACGCGACCACGTCAAGCAACGCCAAACTTGCCGCAATGCGCGACTACTTCGAAAAGGCGGCAGCAGAGGACGCCGCTTGGGCGGTTTACTTCCTGTCAGGCGGCCGCCCACGACAGTTGGTGCCTACCAGAGTGCTGCGCGAACAGGCAATGACCTTGGGAAATCTGCCGGAATGGCTGTTCGAAGAAAGCTATCAGGCAGTCGGCGACCTGGCGGAAACCCTGTCGCTGTTGCTGCCCCAGGCCGACCACAGTAATGACGAAGGTCTGGCCACCTGGATGGAAGACAAGCTGTTGCCATTGCGCGGTCTGCCGCCTGAAGAACTCGCCGAGCGGCTGCCGCTGTTCTGGTCGCAGCTGGACCGCAGCAGTCTGATGGTCTGCATCAAGCTGATCACCGGCAGTTTCCGCGTCGGCGTGTCCAAGCTGCTGGTCACCCGTGCGTTGGCGGCGCTGGCAGACATCGACAGCAAGCGTGTCGCACAACGACTGGTGGGCTACACCGACCTGTCGCACCGGCCCAGCGCCGAGCGCTATTTGAAGCTGATCGCGCCTGAATCCGAAGATGAGCACGCCCAACGCGGCGGCCAGCCCTACCCGTTTTTTCTCGCCCACTCGCTGCAACAGCCCGCCGATCAGTTCGAGGCGTTGCTTGGTACGTCGCAGAACTGGCAGGTGGAATGGAAGTGGGACGGTATTCGCGCGCAACTGGTCAAACGTGACGGGCGCTTGTGGATCTGGTCGCGTGGCGAGGAACTGGTGACCGACCGTTTTCCGGAGCTGCACAGCCTGGTGCAGTGCCTGCCGGACGGCACGGTGATCGACGGCGAAATCGTGGTCTGGAAAGCCCCCGATGCGAACCCCGATGCCGATGCGGAGTTTGCCTTGAACAGCGATGCGCCTGCGGCTGCGCCCTCGGTTCAACCGTTCGCCCTGCTGCAACAGCGCATAGGCCGAAAGACGCTGGGCAAAAAGATTCTTGCCGACGTTCCGGTCGTGGTGCTCGCCTATGACCTGCTGGAGTGGCAAGGCGATGACTGGCGCAGTCGCCCGCAACATGAGCGCCGCTCGCAACTGGAAGCCCTGATCGAAACCTGCCAGAGCGAGGTGCTGATGCCCTCCCCGGTGCTCACCGGCAAGGATTGGCTGGACCTGGCCACCCAGCGCGAAGCCTCGCGCAGCCTGGGCGTCGAGGGCATGATGCTCAAGGCTCGCGACTCGCTGTATGGCGTCGGCCGCACCAAGGACATGGGGGTGTGGTGGAAATGGAAAATCGACCCGTTCAGTGTCGACGCCGTGCTGATTTACGCGCAACGCGGTCACGGACGACGTGCCAGCCTGTACAGCGACTACACCTTTGCAGTCTGGGACGGCCCGCCCGACGCCACTGAGCGCACACTGGTGCCGTTCGCCAAGGCTTACTCGGGGCTGACCGATGAAGAAATGCGCAAGGTCGACGCCATCGTTCGCAAGACGACAGTGGAGAAGTTCGGGCCGGTCAGCAGCGTAACGCCGACGCTGGTGTTCGAGCTGGGCTTTGAAGGGATCGCCCTGTCGAAGCGCCACAAGAGCGGCATCGCTGTGCGTTTCCCGCGCATGCTGCGCTGGCGGCAGGACAAGCCGGTCGCCGAAGCCGACAGTCTGGCGACGCTGCAGGACCTGCTGAACTAGGGCACCAAAAAGGCGCACGCCAAATGGCGTGCACCTTTTTTAAACACCACCAGACAAATCATCCCGCTCGCTTGTAGGAAACTTCCTGATTCGTTACCAATCTTCCGCTCTTTCTTACTTGGAAAAGCATCGTGCGTAGGACCGGGCGATGAACAGCAACCCTGTAAGCGCGCATGGGCGGCCAATTGCCAGCCGTTTATATGAAATAGCGACAACCCCTTACATTTCAAACGCACGTTCGTTCCTCTGGTTCGGAAATTGCTAACCAATGCCTGTCTGGCACTTGCCGGTAGCACGCTTCGCGTATTCCCAACGCCCCATTTAAGGTTTTAAGGACTGAACAATGAAAAAAGCATGGCTGACTCTTTCTGCACTGGCTCTGTGCATCGCCGCCGGTAACACCATGGCCAAGGAATACAAGGAACTGCGCTTCGGCGTCGATCCATCTTACGCACCGTTCGAATCCAAAGCGGCCGACGGCAGCCTGGTCGGCTTCGATATCGATCTGGGCAACGCGATCTGCGAAGAGCTGAAAGTCAAATGCAAATGGGTCGAAAGCGACTTCGACGGCATGATCCCCGGCCTCAAGGCACGTAAATTCGACGGCGTCATTTCCTCGATGACCGTGACCCCTGCTCGCGAAAAAGTCATCGACTTCTCCAACGAACTGTTCTCCGGCCCGACCTCGCTGGTGTTCAAGAAGGGTGCAGGTTTTACCGCTGATCCGGCCAGCCTGAAAGGCAAGACCGTGGGTTATGAGCAAGGCACCATCCAGGAAGCCTACGCCAAGGCCGTACTGGACAAGGCAGGTATTTCCACCAAGGCCTACGCCAACCAGGATCAGGTTTACTCCGACCTGACCTCCGGTCGTCTCGACGCCTCGATTCAGGACATGCTGCAGGCCGAACTGGGCTTCCTGAAATCGCCAGCCGGTGCTGACTACGAAGTCAGCAAGCCTATCGACAGCGAACTGCTGCCAGCCAAGACTGCGGTCGGCATTGCCCAGGGCAACAAGGAACTTAAAGCGCTGCTGGATAAAGGCATCAAGGCGATGCACGACGACGGCACCTACGCTGCAATCCAGAAAAAACACTTTGGCGACCTGAACCTCTACAGCGGTAAATAACACCCCGACGCCCATCGATTTCGGCGATCATTCGTCGCCCGATCGGTGGGCGTTTTTGTTGGTAACAAGGCCTATCCATGCTCGATGCACTCATGCAAAACCTGGGACTCTCGGCATTCAGCCTGAAGGGCTTTGGCCCGCTGTTGCTGGAAGGCACCTGGATGACCGTCAAACTGGCTGTGCTGTCGCTTGCTCTGAGCATTCTGCTCGGACTGATCGGGGCCAGCGCCAAACTGTCGAGTTCCGCGCTGCTGCGCGTGCCGGCGCAAATTTACACGACACTGATCCGTGGTGTTCCGGACCTGGTGTTGATGCTGCTGATTTTCTACAGCCTGCAAACCTGGCTCACCATGCTGACCGACGCGATGGAATGGGAATACATCGAGATCAACCCGTTCGGCGCAGGCGTCATCACCCTGGGCTTCATCTATGGTGCGTACTTCACCGAGACCTTTCGCGGCGCGATTCTGTCCGTGCCTCGCGGTCAGGTGGAGGCAGCGACGGCCTATGGATTGAAACGCGGCCAGCGCTTTCGTTACGTCGTGTTCCCGCAGATGATGCGTTACGCGCTGCCGGGGATCGGCAACAACTGGCAGGTTCTGCTCAAGGCGACTGCGCTGGTATCGATCATCGGTCTGGCTGATCTGGTCAAGGCGTCACAGGATGCGGGCAAGAGCACATATCAGCTGTTCTACTTTCTGGTGCTGGCGGCACTGATTTACCTGCTGATCACCAGCGCCTCGAACTTCGCCCTGCGTTGGGCTGAGCGGTATTACGCCGCAGGCAGCCGGGAGGCACAGCGATGATCGAATTGCTGCAGGAATACTGGAAACCCTTCCTTTATACAGATGGCGTCAACGTCACCGGTCTGGCGATGACCATGTGGCTGCTCAGCGCCTCCATCGTCATCGGCTTCTGCGTGTCGATCCCGCTGTCGATTGCGCGGGTGTCGAGAAACCGCTGGGTGCGCTGGCCGGTGCAGTTCTACACCTACCTGTTTCGTGGCACGCCCCTCTATATACAGCTGCTAATCTGCTACACCGGCATTTACAGCCTTGCCGCGGTGCGTGAACAGCCGATGCTCGATGCGTTCTTTCGCGATGCGATGAACTGCACGATCCTGGCTTTCACCCTGAACACCTGCGCCTACACCACGGAGATCTTTGCCGGGGCGATCCGCAGCATGGCCCACGGCGAAGTCGAAGCGGCCAAGGCCTACGGCCTGACCGGCTGGAAGCTTTATGCCTACGTGATCATGCCGTCGGTGCTGCGCCGCTCTCTGCCGTATTACAGCAACGAAGTGATCCTGATGCTGCACTCGACCACTGTGGCCTTTACCGCCACGGTGCCGGACATCCTGAAAGTCGCGCGGGATGCCAACTCCGCCACTTTCATGACCTTCCAGTCCTTCGGTATCGCCGCCGTCATGTACCTGACCGTGACGTTCATTCTGGTCGGGCTGTTCCGCCTTGCCGAACGCCGCTGGCTGGCCTTTCTCGGCCCAGCCCATTAATCAGGACTGAACATGCGCCATCACACCCATGACTTGCTTTCGCCAGTGCCCGGCACTGGCCGGCAAATCCACAGCTTTCATTACGGGCCGCAAAACGGCACCGGCAAAGTTTATATTCAGGCGTCGCTGCATGCCGACGAGCTACCGGGCATGCTGGTGGCCTGGTACCTGAAGCAGCGTCTGGCCGAACTGGAAAACGCCGGGCGACTGCTGGGCGAAATCGTTGTGGTGCCCGTCGCCAACCCGATCGGTCTGGAACAAGTGCTGATGGACTCCCCGCTGGGCCGCTACGAGCTGGAAAGCGGCCAGAACTTCAATCGCGGGTTCAGCGACCTCTGCACTCAGGTCGGTGATGACATCGAAGCCCGACTGACTAACGACGCAGAGCACAACTGCGCGCTGGTAAGGGACAGCCTGCTGGCGGCGCTGAATGCCGTACAGGCGACCACACAACTGCATTCGTTGCGCCTGACCCTGCAGCGCCTGGCCTGCGATGCCGACATGGTGCTGGACCTGCACTGTGATTTCGAGTCGGTCGAGCACCTGTACACCACGCCCGAGGCGTGGCCGAAAGTCGAACCTTTATCCCGCTACCTGGGCGCGCAAGCCAGCCTGCTGGCGACCGACTCAGGCGGGCAGTCGTTCGATGAGTGCTTCACGCTGGTCTGGTGGCAATTGCAGCAACGCTTTGGCGAGCGCTTTCCGATTCCCATGGGCAGCTTTTCGGTGACCCTGGAGCTGCGCGGGCAAGGCGATGTCAACCATGCGCTGGCCAGTCGCGACTGTCAGGCGATCATTCATTACCTGATCGATGCCGGCATCATTGACGGCGATCTGCAGCCACTCCCCGAACTGCTCTACCCCGCTACGCCACTGGCAGCGGTCGAACCGGTGGCTACGCCGGTCGGCGGCCTGCTGGTGTTCTGCGCGATGCCCGGCGAACACGTCGAGGCCGGCCAGCTGATTGCCGAGGTCATCGACCCGATCAGCGACACCGTGACCTGCATCCATGCCCTCAACGCAGGCCTGCTGTATGCGCGTTCCCTGCGCCGCATGGCGACTGCCGGCATGGTCATTGCGCATATCGCCGGCACCCACGCCTATCGCAGCGGCTATCTACTTTCTCCTTGAGGACCTGTCATGTACAAACTGACCATCGATGGCCTGCACAAAAGCTATGGCGACAACCACGTGCTCAAAGGCGTATCGCTCAAGGCCAGCAGCGGTGACGTCATCTGTCTGATCGGCGCCAGTGGCTCCGGCAAGAGCACCTTTTTGCGCTGCATCAACTTTCTCGAACAGCCCAGTGACGGGGCGATGAGCCTGGATGGCAAGCAAGTGCGCATGGTCAGCGACAAGGACGGCATGCGCGTTGCCGACCCGGATGAGCTGCAGCGTATCCGCACGCGGCTGGCGATGGTGTTTCAGCACTTCAACCTGTGGGCGCACATGACCGTGCTGGAAAACATCACCATGGCGCCGCGCCGGGTATTGGGCGTGCCCAAGGCCGAAGCCGAGGCGCGCGCGCGCAAATACCTGGAAAAGGTCGGTCTGCCGGAGCGTGTTGCCGATCAGTACCCCGCGTTTCTTTCCGGCGGTCAGCAGCAGCGCGTGGCCATCGCCCGTGCGCTGGCGATGGAGCCGGAAATCATGCTCTTCGACGAACCGACATCCGCGCTTGACCCGGAGCTGGTCGGTGAAGTGCTGAAGGTCATTCAAGGCCTGGCTGAAGAAGGCCGGACGATGATTCTGGTCACCCACGAAATGGGGTTCGCGCGCAAGGTGGCGAGCCAGGTGGTGTTCCTGCACCAGGGCCAGATCGAAGAATCCGGCCACCCGGACGAAGTCCTCAACAACCCGAAAAGCGAGCGTTTGCAGCAGTTCTTGAGCGGCAATCTGAAGTAGCACGGACTGCTGCGTACACACGTCTGCACCACCCTCAAATCTCGTTCCCACGCTCAAGTGGGAATGCCTTTCATGACGCTCCGCGTCATCAAGAGGACGCAGAGCGTCCAGAACGGCATGCCGACGCGGAGCATCGGCACGATAGTCATGGTGGTATCCCTGGTATCGGCACGATAGGCAATCCAGGAACGATCAGTCACATAACCATTTAAAACTATTACCCTTTCTCTGCTGTCTCTGACTTAACGCCACTCAGAGCACACTCAAACGGATGAGCAGACCCACCGATTTCGCTCGACGATGGTTTCTCGCCCGGGGCTGGAAGCCCTTTGCGTTTCAGAAAGAGGTCTGGGCGGCGGTGAAGAATGGCGAGTCCGGCTTGCTGCATGCCAGCACCGGCTCGGGCAAGACCTACGCCGTATGGTTCGCCGCGCTCAACGGATTCGCCAAAGCCAATACGCTAACCGCTGACAACAAACCCCGCAAACGCAAACCGCCTGCCGAGCCGCTGAGTGTGCTATGGATCACGCCCATGCGCGCCCTGGCCGCCGATACCGCCCGGGCCCTTGAGGCGCCACTGGCAGAACTGGACATTCCGTGGTCGGTCGGCTTGCGCACCGGCGATACCAGCGGCAGCGAACGCGCCCGGCAGAGTCGGCGGCTGCCCTCTGCCTTGATCACCACCCCTGAGAGCCTGACGCTGCTGCTGACCCGTGCCGACGCTCAGGTCGCCTTGTCGACACTGAAGATGGTGGTAGTGGACGAATGGCACGAGCTGATCGGCAACAAGCGCGGCGTGCAGTTGCAACTGGCCTTGGCGCGCCTGAGGCGCTGGAATCCGCAACTGATCGTGTGGGGCATTTCCGCGACGCTGGGCAATCAGCAACACGCGCAGCAGGTACTGATCGGCGACGGCGGCGTGACCGTGCAAGGCAAAATCGTCAAGGACTTGCAGGTCGATACGCTATTGCCGCCGTCCATCGAACGCTTCCCGTGGGCCGGGCACATGGGCCTGCGCATGTTGCCGCAGGTCGTGGCCGAGGTGGAAAGCAGCGCGAGCTGTCTGGTGTTCACCAATACCCGGGCGCAGTCGGAAATCTGGTATCAGGCGCTACTGGAAGCCCGCCCCGACTGGGCCGGGCTGATTGCCCTGCATCACGGGTCGCTGGCGCGAGAGGTCCGCGACTGGGTCGAGCGCGCGCTGAAAGAAGGCGCACTCAAGGCCGTAGTGTGCACCTCCAGTCTGGACCTGGGCGTGGATTTTCTGCCGGTCGAGCGCGTGTTGCAAATCGGTTCGCCCAAAGGCGTCGCGCGCCTGATGCAGCGCGCCGGGCGCTCGGGCCACGCGCCGGGTCGTCCTTCGCGCGTGACACTGGTGCCGACCCACAGCCTGGAGCTGGTCGAAGCCGCTGCCGCCCATGACGCCGTCGAAGCCCGGATGATCGAGCCCCGCGAATCCCCACACCAACCGCTGGACGTGCTGGTCCAGCACCTGGTCAGCATCGCCTTGGGCGGTGGCTTCCTGCCCGATGAACTGCTGGACGAAGTACGCAGCGCCTGGGCTTACCACGACCTCAGCGACGAGCAATGGCAATGGGCGCTGGCGTTTGTTCGCAACGGAGGCCACTCGCTGACCGCCTATCCCGATTACCGCCGCGCCGAACCTGACGAGGACGGCGTCTGGCGGGTCCCCGATGCGCGTCTTGCCAGACGCCACCGCATGAGCGTGGGGACCATCGTCAGCGAGGCCACCGTCAACCTGAAATACTGGAAAAAAGGCGGCGGCGGTGGCTCGCTGGGCAGCGTCGAAGAAGGCTTCATCGCCAGACTCAAACCCGGTGACGGCTTTCTGTTCGGCGGACGCTTGCTGGAGCTGGTTCGAGTGGAAAACATGACGGCCTACGTCAAGCGCGCGACCGGCAAGAAAGCCGCCGTACCACGCTGGAATGGCGGTCGAATGCCACTGTCCAGCGAACTGGCAGATGCCGTGGTGGAGAAGTTCGATGCCGCTGCACGAGGCGAATTCAACAGCCCGGAAATGCGCGCCATCAAACCCCTGCTGGAAGTCCAGCAGCACTGGTCAGGGCTGCCACGACGCGACACATTATTGGCTGAGACACTCAAATCCCGCGAAGGCTGGCATCTGTTCCTCTACCCGTTCGCCGGTCGTCATGTGCACCTGGGGCTGGGCAGCCTGCTGGCCTGGCGCCTGAGCCGGCATCGGCCACTGACCTTTTCCATCGCCGTCAACGACTATGGGCTGGAGCTGCTCAGCGCCAGCGAGATCGACTGGGCGCAGACGTTGCAGGCTAACCTGTTCAGCGAAACGGATCTTTTACCCGATATTATTGCCAGCCTGAACGCTGGCGAACTGGCCCTGCGGCGCTTTAGGGAAATCGCGCGTATCTCTGGTCTGGTGTTTTCCGGCTACCCTGGCGCGGCCAAGAGCAACCGTCAGCTTCAGGCATCCAGCGGGCTGTTCTTCGAGGTGTTCAAGCAATACGACGCTGACAACATGCTGCTGACCCAGGCCGAACAGGAAGTCCTGCGTCAGGAACTGGACCTGCAGCGTCTGGAACTGACGTTGCGCCAGATCAACAGCCGCACGCTGGACCTGCACGCGATAAAACGCGCGACCCCGCTAGCCTTTCCGTTGCTGGTCGAGCGCTTTCGCGAAAGCCTCAGTTCGGAGAAACTTGCCGACCGCATCGCGCGCATGGTCCGCGACCTGGAGAAAGCCGCTGGCCCGGAGCCTGAACAATGAACCCATATCTGGCTGTCACACTGGCAGGAGAAGAGCTGTGGCTGCTGGCCGACAAGGCCATCTACTACCCCGCCGAACGATCCTTGCTGATTGCCGATGCGCACTTTGGCAAGGCGGCCGCCTATCGCAAGCTCGGCCAGCCGGTGCCACACGGCACTACACAGGCGAATCTGCGCCGCCTGGACAGCCTTTTGAATGCCTATCCCTGCGATCATCTGATCTTTCTGGGCGATTTCCTGCACGCACCGGAATCTCACGCGGTCTGCACGCTGGCGGCGCTGGAGCAGTGGCGGGCAGAGCACTCGACGCTGCGCATCACGCTGATCCGCGGCAACCACGACAAACGGGCTGGCGATCCGCCCGCCTATCTAGGCATCGATGTGGTCCCAGAGCCCTTGGCACTCGGGCCGTTTGCCCTGCAGCACGAGCCCGATCCGCACCCTGATCTGCACGTACTGGCCGGGCACGTTCATCCTGTGTATCGACTACACGGGCGCGGCCGGCAAAGCTTGCGGCTGGCGTGCTTTTACCTCGGCCGGCAAGTCAGTCTGCTGCCAGCGTTCGGCGAATTCACGGGCGGTTTTCAGATTCGCCCCGCACCAGACAGTACGATCTACGTGACCGGCGGTGATGCGGTGTGGCGAGTGGCATAGCGTCGCCGGTCGCCCTATACAAAACTGCCCGCTGCTCGCGAGAGCAGCAGGCAGTCTTGTGATAATCAGGCCACAGGTGCAGGTGGCGGCTCGTCAGGAACAGTAGGCCCGCCTGGCTCGGTAGGCTGAAACGGAGTATCGGGGCCTGGATCACCCGGGATCCCGCCACCGACCATGTTCAGCTCCGGGCTGAGATCGGAATGAGCCATCAATGACCAGGCGAGCAGCCCGATCTCGTTAAGCGGAGATTGAACCTGTTCAGAGATTTTGAAAGTAGTCTTCATAGGGCACTCCAGATCAAAGGCCTTCGCACGTAATGAATGATGCGAAAGCATGTGAGCAGATAGAGTGCGAAATAGAGTATTAATTCAATTCCACTAGTCACCTGAAGCGCAAATCAGGTGCGTGGCAGGGTGACGCCACGCTGGCCCTGGTACTTGCCACCCCGATCCTTGTAGGACACTTCACACTCCTCATCGGACTCCAGGAACAGCATCTGCGCCACACCTTCGTTGGCGTAGATCTTGGCCGGCAGTGTCGTGGTGTTGGAAAACTCCAGCGTTACATGGCCTTCCCACTCAGGCTCGAGCGGCGTGACATTGACGATGATGCCGCAGCGCGCGTAAGTGCTCTTGCCCAGGCAGATAGTCAGAACGTTACGCGGAATGCGGAAATATTCGACGGTGCGCGCCAGTGCAAACGAGTTGGGCGGGATGATGCACACGTCGCTCTTGATATCGACGAAGCTTTTTTCATCAAAGTTTTTCGGGTCAACCGTGGCCGAATTGATGTTGGTGAAGACCTTGAATTCGTCGGCACAACGCACGTCGTAGCCATAACTGGACACCCCGAAAGAGATCACCCGATCAGCGCCTTCGCCACGTACCTGGCGCTCTACGAAGGGCTCGATCATCCCGTGTTCCTGCGCCATGCGGCGAATCCACTTGTCCGATTTGATGCTCATGGCGGTGTCCTGAATAGCGAGGTGAAAAAGATATCCGGCATCTTACCGGGCTGAGGCCGAGGGTTCAAAGGCAACAGATCGCGAGTTTGCGTGAGCGGCCGGGCTGTTTCGCTGTGAATGGAAATAATCATCAACAGACCATTGGCACGTTCGGAAAAAAGGGTTAAGGTGGCGTCACTGTGTTGCTTGTGTCACTGAGAATCTCTACACGATGTTGAATTTCGATCCAACCATCTCCATGAATTTTCCAGCTCTTTGCACTCAGTCTCGGCCAGGGCTCTTCCTACGCCGCAGTTAACTTTGTCCAAGGAGATATACTATGTCCAATCGCCAAACTGGTACCGTTAAGTGGTTCAACGATGAAAAAGGCTTCGGCTTCATCACTCCACAATCCGGTGACGACCTGTTCGTGCACTTCAAAGCTATCCAATCCGACGGCTTCAAAAGCCTGAAAGAAGGCCAACAGGTTTCTTTCATCGCTACCCGCGGTCAGAAAGGCATGCAAGCTGAAGAAGTTCAAGTTATCTAACTTGTACTGATTCGCTTAAAAACCCCGCCCTCAAAAGCGGGGTTTTTTATTGCCCGCCTTTTGACCTCTCACTGGCTGAACACCTGACCAGAACGAGAGAAGCGAAGCACCTCCCCCGCCCGATCATCGCTATGCAATCAGTCGTCGCTTACCGAAATCGTCGGCATGGCTGGACTTGCAGCTTCCTGCAACACGATCCGCGCACCGACGTGACGTGCCAGCTCCTGATACACCATCGCAATCTGACTCTCCGGCTCGGCAATCGCCGTAGGCTTGCCGCCATCTGCCTGCTCGCGAATCAGCATCGACAGCGGCAGTGACGCCAGCAGCTCGACATCGTACTGCGTCGCCAGCTTCTCGCCGCCACCCTCACCGAACAGATGCTCGGCATGGCCGCAGTTGGAGCAGATGTGCACCGCCATGTTTTCCACCACGCCCAGCACCGGAATGTTGACCTTGCGGAACATCTCGACACCCTTTTTCGCATCCAGCAAAGCCAGATCCTGTGGCGTGGTGACAATCACGGCACCCGCCACCGGGACTTTCTGCGCGAGCGTCAACTGGATATCACCGGTGCCGGGCGGCATGTCGATAACCAGATAATCCAGATCATTCCAGGCAGTCTGCGTGACCAGCTGCAGCAACGCCCCCGACACCATCGGTCCGCGCCAGACCATCGGCGTGTTGTCGTCGGTCAAAAAGGCCATCGACATCACCTCGATACCATGCGCCTCGACCGGCACGAACCACTTCTGGTCCTTGATTTTCGGCCGCGTGCCTTCAGGAATACCGAACATCACCCCTTGGCTCGGCCCATAGATATCGGCATCGAGGATACCGACGCGAGCGCCCTCGCGAGACAGCGCCAAGGCCAGGTTGGCGGCGGTCGTGGACTTGCCGACACCGCCCTTGCCGGACGCGACGGCGACAATGTTTTTCACATTGGCAAGCCCCGGAATCTGGCTCTGGGCCTTGTGCGCGCTGATCACGCTGCTGATGGCAACGGTGGCCGAACTGACGCCGTCCAGATTCTCGATGGCCGTTTTCAACACTTGCGCCCAGCCGTTCCTGAACAGGTCGGCGGCATAGCCCAATTCGAGTTGCACGCTGACCTGTGCCCCCTGAATATCGATGGACCGGACGCAACCGGCAGTGACCGGATCCTGATTCAGATAGGGGTCGGTGTACTGGCGAAGAATCGTCTCCACCGCTGCGCGATTGACTGCGCTCATGGGCTTACTCCGTAAAAAGACTGACTGGAACAGCCGACTATCGTACCTGTTCTGCCAGCAGCCCACATGATTTCACTGAACCGCGCCCAACCTTTCAGGAGCATTCCCACAACCGCACGGGTGAAAAAAATCGTTCAGACCTTTATAGTGGCCGGTCTCCGTTTCACTTCAAGTAGCCGAGCCCCATGTCCGAGCCACGCAAGATTCTCGTTACCAGCGCCCTGCCCTATGCCAATGGTTCCATCCACCTTGGCCACATGCTCGAGTACATCCAGACCGACATGTGGGTGCGTTTTCAGAAGCACCGCGGCAATCAATGCATCTATGTCTGCGCGGACGACGCCCATGGCTCGGCAATCATGCTGCGTGCCGAAAAGGAAGGCATTACGCCAGAGCAACTGATCGCCAACGTCAAGGCCGAACACAGCGCCGACTTTGCCGATTTCCTGGTGGATTTCGATAATTTCCACTCAACGCACTCGGACGAGAACCGCGAGCTGTCGAGCATGATCTACAAGCGCCTGCGCGATGCAGGTCATATCGCGACGCGCTCGGTTACCCAGTACTTCGACCCGGAAAAGAAAATGTTCCTGGCCGACCGCTTCATCAAGGGCACCTGCCCGAAATGCGCGGCCGAGGACCAGTACGGCGACAACTGTGAAAAGTGTGGCGCTACCTATGCCCCGACGGACCTGAAAGACCCCAAGTCGGCGATTTCCGGTGCCACGCCGGTGCTCAAGGACTCGAAGCACTTCTTCTTCGACCTTCCTGCATTCGACGCCATGCTCAAGCGCTGGACACGCAGCGGCACCCTGCAGGATGCGGTTGCCAACAAGATCGCCGAATGGCTGGACAGTGGCCTGCAGCAGTGGGATATCTCCCGCGATGCGCCCTATTTCGGCTTTGAAATTCCTGACGAGCCCGGCAAGTACTTCTACGTGTGGCTTGATGCGCCGATCGGTTACATGGCCAGCTTCAAGAACCTGTGTGCGCGTCGTCCGGACCTGGACTTCGATGCGTACTGGGGAAAGGGCGCGACCACCGAGCTCTATCACTTCATCGGCAAGGACATCGTCAACTTCCACGCTCTGTTCTGGCCTGCCATGCTGGAAGGTGCGGCCTTGCGCACACCGACCGGCATCAACGTCCACGGCTACCTGACCGTCAATGGCCAGAAAATGTCGAAATCGCGTGGCACCTTTATCAAGGCGCGCACCTACCTCGACCACCTGCCGCCCGAGTACCTGCGCTATTACTACGCGTCGAAGCTGGGCCGTGGCGTCGACGACCTCGACCTGAACCTCGAAGACTTCGTGCAAAAGGTCAACTCCGACCTGATCGGCAAGGTTGTTAACATTGCCAGCCGTTGCGCCGGGTTCATTCACAAGGGCAACGCCGGTGTGATGGTCGAAGCCAATGCCGCGCCCGAGCTGACCGACGCGTTTCTGGCGGCGGCACCCAGCATTGCCGACGCCTACGAAGCCCGCGACTTCGCCCGCGCCATGCGCGAGACCATGGCCCTGGCGGACCGTGCCAATGCCTACATCGCGGAAAAAGCGCCATGGGCGCTGGCCAAACAGGAAGGCAAGCAGGATGAAGTCCAGGCCGTATGCGCGCTGGGCATCAACCTGTTCCGCCAGCTGGTGATTTTCCTCAAGCCGGTCCTGCCGAATCTGGCCGCCGATGCAGAAAAATTCCTCAACGTCGAACCACTGACCTGGGAAGACCACAAGACCTTGCTGGCCAATCATCAGCTCAATCCGTTCTCGGCACTGATGACCCGTATCGACCCGGTCAAGGTCGAGGCCATGGCCACTGCCTCCAAAGAAGACCTGACCGCTACCGACTCGTCGGCGGACACCGCGCCTGCCGGTAATGGCGAACTCGCCAAAGACCCGCTGTCAGCGGAAATCGACTTTGACGCCTTTGCCGCCATCGACCTGCGCGTCGCGCTGATTCTCAAGGCCGAGCAGGTAGAGGGTGCCGACAAGCTGCTGCGTCTGACCCTGGACATCGGCGACGAGCAGCGTATTGTCTTTTCAGGCATCAAGAGCGCCTACCCGAACCCGTCCGAACTCGAAGGCCGTCTGACCATGATGATCGCCAACCTCAAGCCGCGAAAAATGCGCTTCGGCACTTCGCAAGGCATGGTGATGGCAGCAGGCCCCGGCGGAGAGGAGATCTATCTGCTCAGCCCCGACAGCGGCGCCAAGCCAGGCCAGCGCATCAAGTAAACGACGCGAGGCCCGGTATCCTGCCATCAGGCGGATCCCGGGCCTTTGCGCATTCGCAAGCCCCCTGATCTGTCCGATAATGCTGCTCTCCGGATAGACAGAACACCTGTTGGTCACCTGGCAAGACCATGACTGAATTGATTCGCCTGCTTCCCGACGTGGACCTCATCCGCAGTATCGACGCCCTTCTGCCGCAGACTCAGTGCGGCAAGTGCGGCCATCCCGGCTGCAAGCCCTACGCCGAAGGCATCGCTGGCGGCGAAGCCATCAACAAGTGCCCCCCGGGCGGCGACGAAACGATAGCCCAGCTGGCCGAACTGCTGTCTGTTCCGGCCCTGACACTGGATATGCAACGCGGCACTGCACCTGCACAGGTTGCCTTCATTCGCGAAGCAGAGTGCATCGGTTGTACCAAATGCATTCAGGCCTGCCCCGTGGATGCCATTCTCGGCGCAGCCAAGCTGATGCACACCGTGATCATCGATGAATGCACAGGCTGTGATCTGTGCGTTGCGCCGTGCCCGGTGGATTGCATTGAAATGCACCCGCTGCCACTGGCAACGGTCACGCCCATCGTCGGCGGTCTGGCCCCTACCCCCGAGCTGCAGGAGGCGCGGCAGCGCAAGCGTAGCCATGCCCGGATGCGTTTCGAAGCACGAAATGCACGCTTGCACCGTGAACAGCAAAAGCGCCTGGCAGAGCGCCTTGCGCGGTCGCAGCGCGTTGAATCCGCTCGTGACGTGCTGCCTCGATCCGCTGTGGCACTCGCCCGGAACGACAAGCCTGCCGGACCGGATGAAGCCTTGAAAAAAGCCCGAATTGCGCTGGCCATGAGCCGCGCGCAACTCAACAAGTCGCTCAAGGCGTTTGGTCATCCTCCCATTGCGGAGCAGGCCGCCAGGCTCGTGGAATTGCAGCGCGAATACGAAGCTGCCGAGCAGACACTCGCAGCACTTCTGCCGCCTCCCGAACAGGCTAACTCCGAGGAAAAGCGCCGCCCATGAACGCCGCAAAACGCCAGGAAATCTTTCGCAGGCTGCATGAGGACAATCCGGACCCAAAAACCGAATTGGCCTACACCACGCCTTTTGAACTGTTGATAGCCGTCATCCTTTCCGCCCAGGCCACCGACGTAAGCGTCAACAAGGCAACTGCCAGGCTTTACCCGGTAGCCAACACGCCACAGGCCATCCACGAACTGGGGGTAGAGGGGCTTTCCGAGTACATCAAGACAATCGGCCTTTACAACAGCAAAGCCAAAAACGTGATCGAAACCTGCCGCATGCTGGTGGAGCTGCACAACGGTGAAGTACCACAAACCCGAGAAGCACTCGAGGCGCTGCCGGGCGTCGGACGCAAAACCGCTAACGTGGTGCTCAACACCGCTTTCCGCCAGATCGCGATGGCGGTAGACACGCATATCTTCCGCGTCAGCAACCGCACAGGCATCGCGCCAGGGAAAAATGTGGTGGAGGTGGAAAGGCAACTGATGAAATTTGTGCCGAAAAACTACCTGCTCGACGCTCATCACTGGCTGATTCTGCACGGGCGCTACGTTTGCCAGGCCCGTAAACCGCGGTGCGGCAGTTGCCGTATAGAAGATCTGTGCGATTACAAGGCAAAAACGTCCGACGATTGAGCCAGACAGCTCATTGCTGTCTTGTCGATTGAAAAAATCTTTTTTACCGACTTGTGGATTGTCGATATAAGAAGCGCCAGAGAGCCCAAGCCCTGGAGTCGACTTCATGAGCACTGACAACGAACAACTGGACGTGGACGACGACCTCGTCTCCGTCGACACGGACGACACAGAACCAGTGACTGTCGAGCCGGCGAAGACCAACCTGAGTAAACGACGCACCATCGACAACCTGCTTGAAGAGCGGCGTTTGCAGAAGCAGTTGGCTGATTACGACTTCGATTTCTAGGCAGCCCTGAAACCTCGCACTGACTTGCTCGATCAAGGCATTTGAAGCCTCTCGCAGAAGAGGCTTCAATACGTGATCAATACGGAAAATGAAGGCTCGATAGCTGACCTGCACGACCGGGCATCAGCCACGACTCTTTCCAGACAATCCCTTACTCAGACAAGCCCGTTACGCTGCGCGAGCTCGATCAGATCGACCAGCGAATGCGCGTTGAGCTTGAGCAATAAACGCGTTTTATACGTGCTGACGGTCTTGTTGCTCAGAAACATGCCGTCTGCAATTTCCTTGTTGGTCTTGCCTCGGGCCAACTGCTGCAGAACCATCATCTCCCTGCCGGAAAGTCGGTCAACCATATCCGACTCACTCGCGTTGCCCATACTGGAGCGAACAGTGTGCAACGCCTGGTTGGGAAAGTAGCTGTACCCTGACAGCACCGCCTTGATGGCACTGAGAAGCTCGGTCAGATCCTGCTGCTTGCAGACGTAGCCGGCGGCCCCGGCCTGCATGCAGCGCATGGAGAAGTGGCCCGGCGCCTGGGAGGTGAGGATCAGAACCTTGAATGGCAACGTCATGGCTGACAGACGGGCGATTACCTCCAGCCCGTCGAGCTTGGGGATACCGATATCAAGAATGACGATATCCGGGAGGTGCTCACGCGCCAGTTGCAGCGCATCCACACCGTTGTCAGTCTCCGCGATGACCTCATAGCCATGACGCTCCATCAGCATGCGTACAGCAAGGCGAATGACGGGGTGATCATCCACGATCAGCACTTTATTCATGGGCAGTCCATTTTTCGCTATTCGAATTTTCAGAGCCAGCACAATAACTTAGTCGTTTACTGCTTTGCATGGCGCTCACCCTTGTGGACTGACAGCCAAAGACCATTCCTACAATTACAGCAGAAACTTCCTACAATACTTGGCAGAAACGTACATTTTTTATTAATTCTCACAGAGCCTTCCTTTTCGGAACCTGGTGAATATTGTTGCTGATCGCCGCAGCACAAGCATCGCAGCATCAGTGGATAAATGCGTACAACAGGCGACCGCCGAACACTTGCATTCAAAACGAGACCCTGCTGCACCTGTTAACAGTATTGCCAGCGCATTCCTGCATCAGTGTCACAAACCGACCCAATACATGGCTTATCGCCAGCAACTTAAAACCAATTCCCTTTAGCTGAATCATTTAAAAACAGGTCGCTCCTTGCGCATCCGGGTAGCGCACGCCTGCTGTCACAGCCCACGGCTATCGGTCTGCCGCATGGAAAGCGATACCTGCACATAACGCCCCTGTGGCAGGGCGACTGAAAAAGTCTCTGCATGCGGATGCCCTACCCTGCACACCGATGATCGGAGACCATTGGATACATTCCACACGCTACATACGCAAACAAGGTTTAAAAATTACACATTATTTACAGAATTTCGTACAAATATTTATTTAAGGAAAAACCTCACAAGACATCAAGAAAAATCCTACAAACAAACGCAAAGACTCAAAGTGCCACACCTCTACGAACCGCTCATTGACATGGCGTTATCCAGCAAGCTCCACCGCCTTAGTGTCGCAAAATCTTACAGACACCCTAGCATAAACCTACATCATTCAAGACCATAAATAGCTCTTTCGACAAGTAGCAAATACCATTTTTCATTTCAAAGCCAGACACGTTCTTTCGAATAGGAAACGGACTACACGATTAGTGGACGCAACTTTACAACTCGTAAGACACTATAAAAACCGCTCAATCAATTCCTGTAACCCGCCATTTTCCCCTTGCAAAATTTATTACCAGTCGTTACTTTTTTAACAGCAACTTTATTACTTACCGCCCTTGAACACGCGCAGCTATATGAATTCCTGCCGCTGTGTACTGTACCTGCGCACTTCATCAGCGCTGCGTTCAAGCAGGCTTCATGTAGTGCGCGGCGGATGAATTCGGGCACTGGGTATATAGCCGATCCGGCATCGCTGTTTTCTGGAAACTCTCAGGGCGCCTGGCAACTCTTCTGAGTTGGGCGCTGTGTATAACCATGTTCAAAAAGGGATGTACCATGAACACTAAATACGCTCGTACGCGGTCATCAACGCCCACCGCGTCTGATCTCACCACCGCAGTGGAAGCCTTTGTTGCCAGCGGTGGTGTTATTGCAGTCATACCCGAAGGAGAGACCGCAGGATTAGCCACCCCTTCATCAGCGCGTACACAACCTGCCGAGGAACACAGACTTGAACTCGCGGGCAAAGTACAGCAACTGAAGTACCTGGCGGCCAAGGGCGCCGGTTTCACCGCGCTACAGTATTCATTGCGGATGAATAAAAGGGATGTTCGCCGGCTGGCCACAGAAAATGGCGTGACCATCAACCTCAGCCAGCCCCTGCGTACCCCCAGCAGGGAGGCCCTTGATGACGTTACGGACATCGATGACGTGGTTGCAGGTCACGCCATGCATTACTCGGCATTGGGTTACACCGCGTCCGAGATTGCCCGGATACTCGATCTGAGCCTTCGCCAGGTACTCGGCATTGGCAAGGCGTACCGGTTTGAGTTCAGGCAACGACAGGAGAACGACACGCTCTGAATAACGACGCAAAAAAATAAACAGCGCGATACGTTTCAGGGAGCCGACGGGAAACTCTGTTATTCCCTGCCCTGAACTTCTACAGCTGTTGTAGGAAAACACTAAAACAAATAAGCACTTTTTCGACGCTAGCGGTAAGAAGATACTCAACGACTGAATACCTGTGACACATGATATTTCTGCCGTCGGCTACACGCTGCTATCTTGCATAGCACATGTACCCCATCTATCAACCACTGACTTCACTGGTTCAACGTCTTTTTACATGACGCCTGGAAGGAATGACCCTGCCGAGCGTATTTGAAGTGCAGCCCTGAATGGGCTGCACTTGTCTAACAACTTGCGGTATCAGAACAGCTTGCGGCCCTTGTTGGCTGCAATCCGCATGCGCAATGCGTTGAGCTTGATGAAGCCCGCTGCATCGGCCTGATCGTAGGCACCTGCGTCATCTTCGAACGTGGCAATGTTGGCGTCGAACAGCGAATCATCCGACTTGCGACCGGTGACGATCACATTGCCCTTGTACAACTTCAGGCGCACAACGCCGTTCACGTGAGCCTGGGACGCGTCGATCATCTGCTGCAGCATCAGACGCTCAGGGCTCCACCAGTAACCTGTGTAGATCAGGCTGGCATATTTGGCCATGAGTTCGTCCTTGAGGTGGGCGACTTCGCGGTCCAGAGTGATCGATTCGATGGCGCGGTGAGCGCGCAGCATGATGGTGCCACCCGGCGTCTCGTAGCAGCCACGGGACTTCATGCCCACATAACGGTTTTCAACGATATCCAGACGGCCGATACCGTTTTCGCCGCCGATGCGGTTCAGGGTCGCCAGCACGGTGGCCGGGGTCATTTCGACGCCATCCAGCGCAACGATGTCGCCATTGCGGTAGGTCAGCTCAAGGTAGGTTGCAACGTTTGGCGCGTCCTCAGGGGATTTGGTCCAGCGCCACATGTCTTCTTCGTGCTCGGTCCAGGTGTCTTCCAGCACGCCGCCTTCATAGGAGATGTGCAGCAGGTTGGCGTCCATGGAGTACGGGGATTTCTTCTTGCCGTGACGCTCGATCGGAATGTTGTGCTTCTCGGCGTAGTCCATCAGTTTTTCACGCGACAGCAGATCCCATTCGCGCCACGGAGCGATGACCTTGACGCCTGGCTTGAGCGCGTAGGCACCCAGCTCGAAACGCACCTGGTCGTTACCCTTGCCGGTTGCGCCGTGGGAAATGGCGTCAGCGCCGGTTTCGTTGGCGATCTCGATCAGACGCTTGGCGATCAACGGACGGGCGATGGAGGTACCCAGCAGGTACTCGCCTTCATAGACGGTGTTGGCACGGAACATCGGGAAGACGAAATCGCGCACGAACTCTTCGCGCAGGTCATCGATGTAGATTTCTTTCACGCCCATGGCCTGCGCCTTGGCGCGTGCCGGCTCGACTTCTTCACCCTGACCCAGGTCAGCGGTAAAGGTCACCACTTCGCAGTTGTACGTATCTTGCAGCCACTTGAGGATTACCGAAGTATCCAGGCCACCGGAATACGCGAGAACTACCTTGTTTACGTCCGCCATGCCATCACTCCACCGGGTTGTACGGAAAACCGCTGATTCTACCGTTCAAACCAGCAAATTTACAGGGGCGCGACAGCTTGTGACGACAAGGCGACGTCTGACAGATGCTTTTTACAGGCTTTAAGAGGTGTGTGCTGCGCTGGCAGACGCAACCGGTACCGGGCGCTCATCGGGCGCAACGCGCTCGAGGTGCACGTTGACCCGACGGTTGCGCGCACGGTTCGCTTCATTGGTGTTAGGCGCCAGCGGGTAGCGCTCGCCATGAAAGCGCAGGGTGATTTGCTGCTCGGGTATGCCTTGAGCCTTGAAATAATCCATGACCGCCAGCGCGCGACGGCGGGACAGGTCACGGTTGGTCAGGCGATTGCCGCTGTTATCCGAATGACCGTCCAGCTCGATACGGTTCACGGTCGGGTCGGCCTTCAAATAGGCGACCATATTGTCCAGACGCGCCTTGGCACGGGCATCCAGCTCGATACCGCCGCCAGGGAAACCCACTTCAGCCTGTTTGATCTGATCGAAGTTCATCGGCAGCAGCTTGGCAGTGCATGCCTGGTAATCGCTGAATGCCTTGCTGAACTTGACCGGCAGCAGACGCACTTCCATCTGGCCGCCGTCGCGGGTGTAGTGGCGAATGAGCGGACTGCGCCCGTCCATCAGACCACTGATCAGACGTCCGGCCTGAGCCTGAGAGGTATTGAAGGGAATATCGCCATTGCTGACGCGCACCGATCCCAGGTTGATATCGCCACGTCCCGGCTGCCAGGGCGCCGCAGCGGCCAGCAGCGTCGCAGAGCCATTACCGAGCATGTTGTATGAAGCCTTGAGGCGAAACGTCGCCTGCTCGCCCGCGCGGCGCACGAACTCACCGGCACCGAAGTCGGTGATCGGCTGAGTCAGGCGGCACTCGAACTGATCGCCTTCGACCTTCCACTCAATGCTCTCCAGACGCGTCTGGAAACTGATAGCCATCGCCGGGAGGCTGGCAAACATGCTGAGCAGGGCTAAATATCGCTGGCGCACGGGAGGCTCCACTGGAAATGAACGCGAAACAGAAAATTACCGACTGACAAGGGAGCTATCGGTAACTTCATGCAAAACTTGATAGCGGATGCCTGAGAGAGTCTTTTCCGGTAGCATTCCCAGCGAGTTTGACCCGCCTGGAATCCCCAATGTCTGACCGCCTGACCCTCCTGCGTCCCGACGACTGGCATATTCACCTCCGTGACGGAGCTGTCTTGCCTCATACCGTTGCTGACGTAGCGCGAACTTTTGGCCGCGCAATCATCATGCCCAACCTCGTGCCTCCGGTACGCAACGCGCAGCAAGCCGATGCCTATCGCCAGCGCATTCTGGCTGCACGCCCGGCCAGCAGCCGCTTCGAGCCGTTGATGGTGTTGTACCTTACCGACCAGACCACGCCCGACGACATCCGCACCGCCAAGGCCAGTGGCTTCGTGTACGCGGCCAAGCTGTATCCGGCCGGCGCGACCACCAACTCCGATTCCGGTGTCACCAGCATCGACAATATCTTCCCTGCCCTCGAAGCCATGGCCGAAGTCGGCATGCTGCTGCTGGTGCACGGGGAAGTGACACGTGGCGAAATCGACGTATTCGATCGCGAAAAGGTCTTCATCGATGAGCACCTGCGCCGTGTAGTCGAGCGCTTCCCGGCCCTGAAGGTGGTGTTCGAACACATCACCACCGGTGAAGCGGTGCAGTTCGTCAATGAAGCTTCAGACAATGTCGCGGCGACCATCACCGCGCATCACCTGCTGTACAACCGTAATCACATGCTGGTCGGCGGGATTCGTCCGCACTTCTATTGCCTGCCGATCCTCAAGCGCAATACGCATCAGACGGCCCTGCTCGACGCGGCCACCAGCGGCAGCGGCAAGTTCTTCCTGGGCACCGACTCGGCGCCGCATGCACAGCATGCCAAGGAAAACGCCTGCGGTTGCGCCGGGTGCTACACCGCCTACGCAGCCATCGAGCTGTATGCCGAAGCTTTCGAGCAGCGTAACGCTCTGGACAAGCTGGAAGGCTTCGCCAGCCTTTACGGTCCGGCGTTCTACGGCTTGCCCGCCAATCAGGACACCATCACGCTGGTGCGTGACGAGTGGACCGCCCCTGCCAGCCTGCCATTTGGCGAGTTGACTGTTATCCCGCTGCGCGCTGGTGAAAAGCTGCGCTGGCGTCTGGAGGAACACGCGTGAGTGAAGATCATTTTGACGACGAACACGAAGGCCACGGCGGTGGCGGCGGTTCCCGTCACCCGATGGCGGCGCGCTTTCGCGGCTACCTGCCAGTAGTCGTCGACGTAGAAACCGGCGGTTTCAATTCAGCCACCGATGCCTTGCTGGAAATCGCTGCGGTGACGATCGGCATGGATGAAAAAGGCTTCGTGTTCCCGGAACACACCTATTTCTTCCGCGTAGAACCGTTCGAGGGTGCCAACATCGAAGCGGCGGCGCTGGAGTTCACCGGCATCAAGCTCGATCACCCGCTGCGCATGGCCGTCAGCGAAGAAACCGCGATGAACGACATCTTCCGCGGCGTGCGCAAGGCCCTCAAGGCCAATGGCTGCAAACGCGCGGTGCTGGTCGGCCACAACGCCAGCTTCGACCTCGGCTTCGTCAATGCCGCCGTCGCGCGGATGGACATGAAGCGCAACCCGTTCCACCCGTTCTCCAGCTTCGACACCGCCACCCTCGCCGGCCTGGCCTATGGTCAGACCGTGCTGGCAAAGGCCTGTCAGGCTGCCGGCATCGACTTCGACGGTCGCGAGGCGCACTCGGCCCGCTATGACACCGAGAAGACGGCCGAGCTGTTCTGCGGCATCGTCAATCGCTGGAAAGAAATGGGCGGTTGGCAAGATTTCGACGACTGAGGTCGACACGTCCGTGAATGGACCGGCCTTGTGCCGGTTTTTTCATGCCTGCAGCGGGACGATTCAGAGGGCATACCCAAGAAGCGTTTCCTGCGAAAGCAACCGCTCATCGCTCGATCTGAATACAACCCAAAACAGTTTTGACAAGCATTCTCATTAACATTAAGCTCCTCGGCACCAAGCAATAAACCAGCGACGGTCCATAGCTTATGTATGTTTGCCTCTGCCAAGGTGTCACCGACGGTCAAATCCGGGATGCAATTCTGGAAGGCTGCTGCAGTTATCGTGAAGTCCGTGAAACACTCGGCGTTGCGAGTAAATGTGGAAAATGCGCCTGCCTTGCTAAGGAAGTGGTGCGTGATACGCTGACCGAGCTGCAAACCAGCCATGCCTTGCTGGCCTATCCGGCAAAATTTTCAGCTGCCTGAACCCCCTCTTTTAAAGAACCGGACACCACGTCCGGTTTTTTTATGCCTGTAATTCAAGCGCTTAGCGTCAAGATGCGGAACTCAAACATTCTTATTCCTATTTAATTTCACTTATTATTCAACAACTTAGGTTTGACAGGCGTTTAAGCGCAGCTCACACTCGGCACTTATATACACAAGCCACCGGCAGGACCTCGAACATGAAAGGCGACATTACCGTCATCCAGCATCTCAACAAGATCCTCGGGAACGAGCTGGTCGCTATCAATCAGTATTTCCTGCATGCGCGCATGTATGAAGACTGGGGTCTGAAAAAGCTGGGTGGCCACGAATATAAAGAGTCCATCCATGCGATGAAGTACGCTGACAAGCTGATCAAGCGCACCTTGTTTCTGGAAGGGCTGCCCAACCTGCAGGACCTGGGCAAGATCCTCATCGGTGAGCACACCAAGGAAATGCTGGAGTGCGACCTGAAGATCGAGCAAAAAGGTCTGGCCGATCTGAAAGCCGCGATCGCTCACTTTGAGACAGTCGGTGACTTCGGCAGCCGTGAGCTGCTGGAAGACATCCTTGAGCCCAAGGAAGAGCAAATCGACTGGCTGGAGACTCAGTTGGGTCTGATCGTCAAGGTCGGTATCGAGAACTACCTGCAGTCGCAGATGGGTGACTGATTCCCCATCGCGCCGCAATGAAAAAGCCCGCCTCAATCGAGAGCGGGCTTTTTCTTGTGCGTAAAGCCTTGCTGGAGCGTAGGAGGCGATAATCGCGACTATCGTGCGACGCTCTGCGCGAGGCTTTACTCGGCCTTGGCGGCGGATGCTTCCTTGACCAACGTCTGCAACGAACCGTCAGCCATCATCTCGGTGATGATGTCGCTACCACCGACCAGCTCACCGGCAACCCACAGTTGCGGGAAAGTCGGCCAGTTGGCGTACTTTGGCAAGTTGGCGCGGATTTCAGGGTTTTGCAGAATGTCGACGTAGGCAAACTTTTCGCCACACGCCATCAATGCCTGGGAAGCCTTGGCCGAAAAGCCGCATTGCGGAGCGTTCGGAGCGCCTTTCATGTAAAGCAGAATGGTGTTGTTGGCAATCTGCTCTTTGATCGTTTCGATGATATCCATGGAGCACCTCGGCTGAAATATCCGACTCAGTTGTCGGCACGGTGGCGCATTGTAACGAAATCCCGAGCATGACGCTCTGTCTTGAGGCTTAACACGCCACGACCTGCACCGGTACGCCGTTCAACGCCGCGTTGCCGGACAGCGCGTCGAGTTGCCGTTCGTCGGTCAGGTCATTGGCACTGACGCCAGGCAGGCTCTGCGCGATCGCCATCTTTACCCCCGCACGTGAATGCCCCCAACCGTGCGGCAGGCTGACCACCCCGGGCATCATGTCCAGACTGCCCAGCACCTGAACCTCGATCATCCCGACCCGGGAACTGACCCGGACCTGCTGGCCGTCACTCAGACCACGGCACGCAAGATCGTCAGGATGCATCAACAGTTGATGCCGGGGTTTGCCCTTCACCAGCCGATGGTAGTTGTGCATCCAGGAATTGTTACTGCGCACATGCCGGCGGCCAATCAGCAGCAACTCACCGGCCTGGGGAGCAGGCTCGGCTGCAAAGCGCGCCAGGTCGGCCATGATCACCTCAGGCGCGGCCTGAATGCGAGCATTGGCGGTCTTGAGGCGCTCTGCAAGGTTGGCCTTCAACGCCCCAAGATCAAGACCGTGCGGATGACTGTCCAGGGTCTCCAGTGACAGCTTATGGGGTGATGCGTCGCCATAGAGGCCTGCACGCAGCCCGCGATCGATCATCTGCGCAGGCGGCAACGTGGGTTTCAGCGCCCGCTCGGCCTTGTCGGCAAAGGCGCTGGCCAGCCCGACGAAAATCTCCCAGTCGTGCAGCGCACCTTCGGGCTTGTCGAAAATGGCCCGATTGAAGCGCGTGACGTTACGCACTGCCAGGGTGTTGAAGGTGGTGTCGTAGTGATCATTTTCCAGTGCCGAGGTGGACGGCAGGATCAAGTCGGCGTGGCGAGTGGTCTCGTTGATGTAAAGATCGATGCTGAGCATGAACTCAAGCCCTTCGAGCGCCTGCTCCAGTTGACGGCCGTTGGGCGTTGACAGAACCGGGTTACCCGCAACGGTCACCAACGCGCGAACTTGCCCCTCCCCCGCTACGAGCATTTCCTCGGCCAGCGCCGAGACCGGCAACTCGCCGCCATACTCCGGCAGGCCCGACACCCTGCTTTGCCACAGATTGAAATGACCGCCGGATGTCGAGCTGACGAGGTCAACGGCGGGCTCTGTACAGAGTGCGCCACCCACACGGTCCAGGTTGCCAGTCACCAGATTGATCAGTTGTGCCAGCCAATGGCACAGCGTGCCGAAGGTCTGAGTCGACACGCCCATTCGCCCATAACACACCGCCTTGTCAGCGGCCGCGAAATCCCGCGCCAGTTGCCGGATCTGTTCGGCAGCAATACCGCAGCGAGGGCTCATGGCCTCTGCAGTGAAACCGGCAATGGCGTGGCGAACCTGCTCCAGGCCGTCGACAGGCAAATGGCTCTCGCGGGTCAGCCCCTCCTCGAACAGCGTATTGAGCAGCCCGAACAGCAACGCCGCATCACCGCCCGGACGTACGAACAGATGCTGGTCAGCGATGGCAGCCGTCTCACTGCGGCGCGGGTCGATGACCACCAGTTTGCCGCCGCGCTGCTGGATTGCTTTCAGACGTTTTTCGACATCCGGTACCGTCATGATGCTGCCATTGGAGGCCAACGGATTACCGCCGAGAATCAGCATGAAATCGGTGTGATCGATATCCGGAATCGGCAACAGCATGCCGTGGCCATACATCAGGAAACTGCTGAGGTGGTGCGGCAACTGATCGACCGACGTGGCCGAAAAACGATTGCGGGTCTTGAGCAGGCCGAGAAAGTAATTGCTGTGCGTCATCAACCCGTAGTTATGCACGCTGGGGTTGCCCTGATAGACCGCTACCGCGTTTTGCCCATGGCGCTGCTGAATGGCGTAAAGCCGCTCCGCCACCAGATCGAACGCCTGCTGCCAGGCAATCGGCTGCCACTGATCACCGCTGCGCAGCATCGGCTGGCGCAAACGATCAGGGTCGTTCTGGATGTCCTGCAGCGCAACCGCCTTGGGGCAGATATGGCCGCGGCTGAACGTGTCCAGCGTGTCGCCCTTGATCGAGGCAATGCGCGGCGCAGAATCCGCCTCCACGACGGTCTCGATCACAAGACCACAAATGGCCTCGCACAGGTGGCAGGCTCGGTAGTGTTCAGTCCGGGTCATCACAGCCTCAGATCTTGTCATGGCAATCCGGTTGATTGCCGAACACTCACTATGCTGCCTTGCCATGCCCCGCGCCACTGATGTTCGGACCGTGAATCGAGGGGCATCAGGCGCGCGGATGTTCTAATGAATCGATATCTGGTTAAGGGCGTTTTGCAGCAATCTCCGTATCAAAAAGCACGTTGTTAAACTACGCCATCAGACACGTGCTGAAAATGCCATGACGGTGCCGAGGGTTGTGTGGAAATCACGTACCTATTAGGCTAGAACCTTTTAAGAATACGAGCGAACAACCCAGGTTTTCTTTCTGAAACAACCTCAGGTGCAGAGGGCTCTACAATCTCTCTGACAGGGTGAGTACTTGGGCCATCAGGTCTCAAAAGGTCTCTTGGATAATGTTCATGGCCTAGACAAAGCGAGTCATCTATTCCAAAAGCTTTCACCACCGCTACTGCTTCTACACACCAGCGACCAAAATAGGCTCCGCCTTCAAAGTTTTCGTCGCCATAGGTATACCAATAAGGGTGCCTGTAGCTGACCGCCTGCGGGTCTGCTCCGGATTTGGCTCCAATGCGTACGTCCTTGTACCAGTGCTCAACAAAGTCTTTAAGCAGCGATGCTTGCGAATCTGCTGGCGCATCTACTGCCTTCAGCAATCGTGCATAGGGCATGGGATAAAGAAGCACGTCTCCGATTTTTCGTTCCGGACTACGGCTGGCTATGACTCGATCTAGTAGTAGGTCTTCGCCGTCATTGCCGATCAGTATCAGCAAGCGCCGCCATTGGTCGCCTGGAATTTCAAGCGCCAATGCCAGCCCGACCAGCCAGAAGCAAATGATGTAATGGTCATAGTTGACACGCCAGTGGTGCCGCGTGAATTGCTGCTCTGGAGTCCATACCGTAGCTCCGAGACGTTCAGCTTCCTCCCAAGCGTCCAATAGACCGGGGAAGTAGCGCGCCAAGTCAGTTACTGGGTGTCCCGCAGAGTATTTGCGCAGGATTTGGTGCCAGTGATCTTGCCCGATCTCAAAGGCGTATTGAGGAGCATAATCAGGATTTGCATTCGGCTGAAGCAGAAGCCCCTGAGACTTTGCAATATAGCTATCAGTGTCAGTGACGACTTTCTCCCAGTAGATAGCATTGCCGAGCGGTGCGCGTATCATTTAGTTCCTCCCTATGAGTTTTGATGTTGCGACAGGGCCCTCAACAAACTTTCCACCTTTGTCCAATATTCCGACTGTGACCTTGCCAAATGGATCGGTATGGACCAGCCACTTCTCAACCCTTCCCGAAAGTAGGGAGTCACGGATGTTTCTCGCCATTTGAGCATCACCATCCACCGACTCAAGAATGCGGTTGTAATTAGTTGTCGCACCCGTCATCCAATCATCACTCATCTGAAGACCATCTCTAGTCGGCTTCAGCTTCGACGAGCCAAATTTGTACTCAACAATCAGGTAGTCAACGCCTGGCTTGTCTACCTTGTACAAATCATCAATGCCAGTCTGGCCAATATCAGGAGCCCTGCCAATTTTTTCAGCACCTGGCACCAGTGTCTTGATTTGTTCACCCCCCATGACGTCACCGATGATGCTCTTCTGTGGATGCTGCTGTAGAAGATTGCTCTCTTCATGCAAAAACCAAAGCTGATATTACTCTGGCTTGGCTAGAAAACTGAAGGCTTCTCGTAGTCCTACTTTAGCGTTTACAGAGGCTGCTGGAATTTCAGCAGCAGAATTTTCTTCTTAACTCCAAAAAATCCCGATATCACCCCTATGATCATTATTAAACAACTCGCTTACACCTACCAAAATATCGGCCCGCAGCATTTTTAAAATACCAACTAGACTTATCGCCTCCTGCAACCACCTCAATAAAACTAATCGTATTTAAAATCTATCTCTATCTTCATCGTATCCAACGATAGCCTTACTATACATCCTGTCCATGGCTTTCCCTCCATATACAATTTATTGGTTTCAAAAAAAACCCTCATCTTCACTAGAAGGTCAAATAGGTCGCTATCCACTCTAGCTGTTTCAGGTAAAAACCACTTTTTCTCGCCATTTTCTCCGACATAGTCGAATAGTAGTTTACAATGATCATTTTCCAAAGACAGCTCAGCGTCTAGAATTATTTCTTGCGCGCCGGCGGGGGCAATTGCTACTAGAATCTCACCAATGCCTTGATAGATTTCGTCATCATTCATTATAGGCCTCCTGGACTGTTGACTTAGGTTTCTCTCACAAGGCGCTCCGAGCCCATTTTATATGTCACAGTAAACTTCTCAGGGCGGACAGACTGCCCATTATATACAGGTTCAACTTTCACATCTACCGACTTCCCTTCTTTAAGAGCTGATGCCCACTTATTCTCCATGGACTTCCATACACCCTTATTTAGATTTCCGTTCATGAGCAATAAGTTAAGACGTACACCTGGGCCATTAAAGATACTAGCAATTAAATGACCGCCCTCATCGCCATCAATACCGCACTTTCCGGCCACACACTGTTGGTAGGTATTTCGATCATTCCTATTCAAGGAAAGACTAGACTCAACTTTGTCGACGCGACCTAATTCATCTATTTGGTAGACTTTATTCCCATCAACCTTGTAAATGGTATTTGGCTCGGGTTTGTTTAGCTCTTTGGACCAAGCTCCTTTTTAACCAGAACTCACTTCGACTTCTCTTAAAGCCTTACCCGAGGGCTTCGCCTCTAAAAAATTCCGTTCAACAAGTGCGCCCGCCTCAGAGTCCGTCATAGATCTAATCGGATTCGAATTTTTAGCATTCTTCGCCGCAAGCTTCTCGATTCTAGCGATCTCAGGAATCTTTTCAAGCTGCGCACCGCCAACCTTGATGCCTGCCTTGGCCAGCGCCACGCTGCCTTTCGCTGCGCCACCTACGCCCGTCGCGATGCTGCCAACCTGCCAGGCGATGGCTGGAGGTGACCAGGCTGTTCTTGCCGTCCTGCACGGCTTTGTCGCTGCTGGCGATAACGGCGCCGACCAGGTAAGTGTTTAAGCGGCCGAAGCCATAAAATTTATTTTTCAATACAGCTTTATATAAGAATAATTCACGAGATTTCGAGTTGATGTTAGTGTTCGTAACAGGCTAAAGGGGCGCTATGCTTGTTTGGGCTAACAGCTGATTTTATAGGCGGAAAGTAATTTTTCATCTAGCAAACAACATTGTTTTCCCCGTTCACACTCTCAAAAATAGCGCCAATTACGCCAGCCTGCTCCATTCTATGTTTAACCTTCTCACTGACAATCAAAGCACCTAAATGTTTTTTTATTCGAAAAATATTTTCTCTTTTGATCTTTGTTGGATCAATAACGAGATTCAAGAAAACTCTATATTCACCGGCCCTGTCTGGGCGTACCGGATCTTCTGATTCATATTTTTCAAATATAGATCGTGTCTCATCTACACAATCTAGTTGTGTTTCAACAATCATTACATAAAACCCATCTTGGTGACCTGCAATTTTTGCAGGTTCAAGCACGACATTCCTGAAAGATTCATCAAAATCGGAAATACCAACAAGTGATTTTTTTACTTTATCACTGACAACAGGCACAGAAGCATATCCTGCAAGGGAGAAATCTAGAGCGATACCATCACTTTGCATTTCGACTTCATAAGTGCAGGGCTCCATATATTCTACAGGCGGATCTGTAAAGAACCAATTGTTGCAGTGTTTTATGCCACCTAAGTACCAGCGGTTATAAACATCTGTATCTTCTCGCAATAAATAGTATTTCATATCAATCTCCTGTGAGCCATTTGTTAACAGAGCTGCCTGGTGTTATTGCTTCGGCCTTGATCCTGTCAAGTGTATTTATTACTGCATTTTTATATTGCGCTGTACTTGGAGTTAATCCACGTGTAGCGTCATCTAGACTACCATATACGTATTGATGATAGCTCTGCGGATGTGGTCCCCTATGCCCAGGAACGGCCACGAGATTTTCTGTTGCTTTGTTTATATCTAGGTCTGAGCCATCAAAAAACTTTTGAAAGGCTTTGGACCAAGCAATCTGACCATTTGCACCAGCACTGCATTTGTTGGTGCAAATATGATGGATGGGAATGCTTGAATAATCAGTTGGTGCGGCAACTGGGACCTGCCCGTCCTCAAGCACTACGTATCCACCACTGCTTATCGATAAATTTCGACTCTGCTTAAATTAATTAGCGTCGCAATTGATCAAGAATCATTAAGTGAACATGCATATCCACTTTTGCCATATGCTCGATTTCAGCCTTTCCTCCAATGCAAAGCGCAGGCTCAAACCCGTACATCTCATCTTCGCCAATTGGCCCAAGCTTCTTCAATGCTCGCTGAAAAAGCGGCTTGCCTTGATTATCTTCGAAGTCGAGACTTTCCCTACTGGAGGATCCAAGAAATATGCCCAGTGTCCTATCTGGATTAGGATTCGGCTTGCTCAGTTGGTTTTTCAGAGCAACAATACCGCCCGCTAGACTTGATATCGTAATTTTACGCTGGTAGCGCTCACCCCAAGCATACAACGAACCAAATGCATCCCTGGCGATTACATGATAGTTGTCGACCTCTAACAGTCCGCTGCCTCGCAGCCACATATCAAGCGTCGCCTTGTATGGCTCCGGATCGACAATCCAGAACAGCCCATTAGCAAAGGAGCACCAGCCTTCATTCTGCCAGTAACCAAGCAAGGCCTCGGGTAATATTGACCGATACTTTTTGATACTTGCCGCAGGCACTTCTCTACGTGAGTATGGTTCGCCAAGATTGTCGATCAGTGACTGAAGAAATTCGTCTCTCAATTTCCGCGCCCTCTTAGTAATTCCAGTCTCACATTCATATTTGCCTGCCCGGAACCATTGGCAATGGCCGAAGACACGGCCTCATCCAATGCTTTCAAACGGCTCGGCCAACTGCCTCCGATGGAGGAGTTGATCAGCGTATCGCCCATTCTGACAGGTTCATGGCGGAACCAGCCACCTGCAACCATATCAGGATCATGCAGCGCTGCTAGCTTAGAGCGAATTTCTTTGGCCCTGCCAGCCGCTTCAGCAGAGGCGGTCTTGAAGTCGGCGCCCTTGGTCATCAACGACTCAGTGATGCTGTCCCTGACTTCGTTCTCGAAGTCCTTACCGAACTTTTGTTGTGCGGCGACAGCGTCTGGATTGCGTCCTAGGCTATCGTAGGGCATCCCGAGCAGCCTTGAAGTCTTCCACCTTCATGCTATTGATAGCATTCTGCTGTGCTTGGAGTTGTTTGTTGTATTCCTTTAGGAAGCTTTTCTGTTGTTCTGGAGTCATCGCCTTAAATTTGTCGCTGTTGAAAGGGTTAAAGGCCTTGACCGTAAACTCGTCCATTACTGGCACGGCCTTATCTGGATATGGCGATGTATCAGGTTTCTCATTTTTAATGGGAGCGTCTGTCGTAGGTTTATTATCACCCGCCAGCTCTTCCGAAGAACGCTTGATTGTGGTCTCTGGCGCATCGGCCATAGAACGCCGTGCCGAGGTTTTACCCGCATTTGAAGCTTCGGTCTTGACCAGCTTGACGCCATCCACTGCCATCTTTTCAAGCTCTGCGCTGCCAACCTTGATCCCCACCTTGGCCAGCGCCACGCCCCCCTTCGCTGCGCCACCTACACCCGTCGCGATGCTGCCAACCTGCCAGGCGATTTCGCCGATGGCCTTGCCCAGCGCTTCGGCGTTTTCGTCGCCGCCTACTTCAAGGGCCGTTTTGACTGTTGCGATTTTGGTGTTCAGTTCATTGACGACGCTGTCGCCAAACTGTGCTCTGGCCTCAGGGTTGTTGATCAGCTGACTGAGGCCGTTCAGACCATCAATCGGGTGCATCGCGAATTCAGCCAGGCCCGCCACATCATTCCAGCCGGACTGCACCAGGCCCTTGCCGATGCCGAGATGGGTCAGGACGTCCTGTTTACCGCTGATGTATGCCCATTTGCCCGCCACCTCAAGCTTGGCCGCATAACCTTCGGCCTCGTCATATTCTTTCTTGGCCTGAACAATCTGCTGCGTCGCCAACCAATTGTTATCCACCGCCGCCCCTGCCGCCGTATTCGCGGCAGTCGGGTCGATAGAAGCACTGGTCGCAGCCAAACCCGTCACCAGGCTGACGATCAAATTACGCTTGGCTTCGCGTTGTTCTTCGCTTTCGTCCGGGCTGCTTTGCGAGAACAAACCGGTCAGCAGGCTGGAGGCCGCTGCGCCTGCTGCACCGCTGCCGCAGCTTTGGTTGCTGGCCGCCGCACCTGCGCAGGCGACGATACCATGTAGCGCGGCGTGCAGT
>NZ_AWQP01000072.1:0-78374 GCF_000972175.1 Pseudomonas syringae pv. coryli str. NCPPB 4273
GTTGCGCGGGCGCCGCGGGCGCCGCAGCGGGGGCCGGGGCAGCCGCCGCAGCGGCTGCCTCGGGAGAGAATTTCGGCGGATCGAGCAGAAGGCTGTATTCACGCAGCAACCGACCATTGGGCCAGAGCACCTGAACCAGGAACTTCACATAAGGCTCGCGCACCGGCTTGCTGGATGTAATGCGCAGGACACTTTTACCGCTGGCATTGATAACCGGGGTAAAGGTGAGATCGTTGAGAAATGCCTGACGGGTTACACCCGCCTGCGCGAAGTCGGCCGTGGTGGCCAGGCTGGGCACAACTTGCGTTGCGTTGAGTCCCTGAGCCTCGGTCAACTCGATTTCCGCTACCAATGGCTGATTCAGGGTCGACTTGACCGACAATTCCCCGAGCCCCAGCGCCTGCGCCATACCCGATGACAGCGCTGATGCCGCAGCGATTGCTAATACCAGTTTACGAACCTGAACCATAGCCCATCCCTTGTTTAAAGATTCCCCGAGATCCGGGGAGGTAGTCCTGCATTTGGGTGTAAGGCGTATCGCCGCTAAAACAATTATTCAAATTGTTGCCAAGTATCTTTTACACATAGTCTTTTATCAACAATTCGCCAACCTGCACAGCGTTGAGCGCCGCGCCTTTACGCACATTATCCGAGGTCAGCCACAGATTGAGCTGCTCGGAATCGTCGGTTCCCGCCCTGACGCGTCCCACATAAACCACATCCTGACCCACCGCATCGCCCACCGGTGTAGGGTAATCACCCGCATCGACCAGTTCGATCCCTTCTGCAGAATCGAGTGCAGCATTGACCGCCGCCACGTCGACCGGCCCGGCCGTGCGCAGCGCTACAGTGAAGCTGTCACCAAAGAACACCGGGACCTGAATGCAGGTCGCAGACACTTTGAGTGATGGCAGCGCCAGCAGTTCGCGCAATTCTTCGACCAGACGCCTTTCCAGCGGCAGGTGCCCCGACGCGTCCGGTGTACCTACTTGAGCCAGCAGGTTGAACGCCATCTGGCGATCAAAAAACCGCGTTTCCAGCGGGCGGACATTCAACAGTTCGGTGGTCTGACGTGCCAGCTCGCTGACGCCTTCACGCCCCAGTGCCGATACCGCCAGACACGCCGTTACCGTCACCGACTGAATATCGATCAGGCAGCGCAACGGCGCCAGAGCCAGGGCAACCGCAGTGGCAGAAGCGCTGGGGCTGGCAACCAGACAAGGCGCGATACCACGGCTGTGCAAAAGCGTAGCATTTATTTCCGGCACGACATTCGGCGCCTGGGCTGAGGTAAATGCGCCCGACAAGTCGATGACCGTGCACCCCGCTGCTACCGCCTTTTCGGCGTGACTGCGACTGACCGCAGGCCCCGCTGCGAAAAACGCCATGCGCACCGTGCTGAAATCGAATTCGTCGACTTCGCGTACGCGCACATTCTTGCCTCGAAACGGCACCGAGTGGCCTGCGGACTCGATGCTGGCCAGCAGGTACAGATTGCCCACCGGAAAATTGCGCTCCTCCAGAACCTGCACAACGGTTTCGCCGACAGTACCGGTTGCGCCGACTACGGCGATATCAAAGGACTGGCTCATGCAAAAACCTCAGGAAAATCAGGGAGCGGCACTTTAACCGCCGCATTGCCGACAGGCAATTCAAGCCGGCAATCAGGTGTGTATTTCAAGGCTCGAGCCCTATCGGGAAAAACACGCCATGGCTCCAGACACCCAGCCAGCGCTGTCCGTCTATATCGCGGGAAACGGCCAGCTCGACCAACTGATAGAAAACATTGCGGTGAATCAGCGCCTCAAGATTGCTTCGCACATGAATGTACGGCGCCGGTTCCTGGGTATCAGGGTCGGTGACAACCCGCAAAGGGTGTTCCGGTCCCGCTTCGCTCTGATCCTCTACATTGGTCAGAAAGCGCAACACCTGGCCCTCGCCCTCCCCCAGCACCTCGAGGCTGACGGCGACAAAAGGCGCGTCATCAACCGTGATGCCGACCTTTTCGACGGGCGTGATCAGGAAATAGTCATCGCCATCGCGGCGCATGATGGTCGAGAACAGCCGAACCATCGGTTTGCGGCCGATCGGCGTGCCCAGGTAATACCAGGTACCGTCGCGAGCGATACGCATGTCGATATCGCCGCAGAAATCCGGATTCCACAAATGAACAGGCGGCAACCCTTTGGTTTTGGGGATCTGAGCGAGCAGATCACCCGCCTTGTTTGAATCGGTCACTCAACTCTCCTGACGCGGCTTCTAGCGTTCGACACCCAATAAGGTACGAGCGTAGTCCTCAAGAGGCGGACCCAGCAAATCCTCGGGGCTTTTGTCGTAAAGCGTCAGCAATCCGCCACGGCTGCGAATGCGTGCGCTGTCGATGAGGTAGCGGGTGCCGGTCTCGATCAGCATCAGCTGAATGACACCGCTGTCGACGCCCAGACGATCCACCGCTTCCTGATCAGCCCATTGATCGCCATTGCCGATGCGGTCATCAGCCTTGGCGAAACGCGCATAGAGCAAATAATGTGCGCCCGCAGCACGCGCCTCGACCATGGCTTCATCCAGCCCCAGCGGGCCGCGGGCGCGACGGACCATAGGGAAATACTCGATAAACCCCTTGAAGGCCTCTTCAGCCACCACGTTGGGGCGCGGATAGGCGTTGCCTGGCGGCACGAAGGCGCCCTGAGCGATGTAAATGAACGAGTCAGGCTGCACGCGCCAGTTGGCAGTACGACGGGTTTCGCTATGGTCGAGCAGACCTGCGTCGCTGAATTGCTCGCGAACACCTTCGCCCATGTCACTGACTTTCATGCAGCCACTCAACGCCAGAAGCGCGAGCAGCATAACCAGGCTACGCATTATCCCCTCCCAAATACCGGTGACGGAAAACCGGCGAATGGTCGTCGGATGCAGCTTCCGCGCCATCTCTGACACGGCCGGCGCCAAAGCCTTGAAGCTGATGCTCAGGGCCGGGCCGGCGTGTTATTCGGCGGCAGGATCTGGCGTGGGCTCGACGCTGACTTCGCCGTCGCGCTTGCGCTTGTTGCCCATGCGTACGCCGATGTCCATGAGGAAGTGGAAGAAGCCTTCCTGGTCTTCCAGCACGTTGCTCCAGAACGGCGAGTGATACAGCGCAACAGCGCCATGCACCAGCGCCCAGGCAGCACAGTAATGGTAGTAAGGCGGGACATCTTCGAGCTTGCCTTCGCTGATGCGGCCTTTGATCAGCAGCGTCAGGTGTTCGAAGTTGGAAGCGCGAATCTTGTGCAGTTCTTCGACCAGCTCAGGCACCTGATTGCCCTTGACCACCTTCTCTTCCAGGCGGTCGAACAGGCGATAGCGCTGCGGGTCACGCATGCGGAATTCGAAGTAGGCGCGCGAGAGCGATTCCTTGTCCTTGTCGACATCGGCCGAGTGCAGCAGCTCGTTCAGGTCCCGCTCGTAGTCGAGCATCAGGCGCAGGTAGATTTCCGCCTTGGACTTGAAGTGCTTGTAGATGGTGCCTTTGCCAATGCCGACGGCGTCCGCGATCATCTCGACAGTGACGCTGTCTTCGCCTTGCTCGAGAAACAGCTTTAGCGCGGTGTCGAGAATTTCCTGCTCACGGCGGCGAAATTCACGGACCTTACGAGGTTCTTTCTGCATAGAGAGGTCTGTCAGGATCGAAATCGAAGCCGGGTATTATGCCCAATCGGCGCTAAATTGCACGGTTCATCCATATTTGTCGACCTGCACGAACGATTGGGACGGGAAATCCGCACCGGTCATACCGGACGCCCGATACCGTTCCAGCGCAGTGGCAACCTAGTGCGCTGGCAACGCGGGAGCAGCGACGACAAACTCCAGATAACCCGTGATCACCACATACAACGTGAAGTAGGCAAAGATCAGCGCCGAGGCAATGTACGACCAGCGCAACATTCGTTCGCCCATGAAACGCCCACCCTGGTGAGCCAGCGCACACAGCGAGATCGACCAGACCACGCCCGCAGCGACAAACCCGGCGAGAAAGGTCGAAGCGCTGACAAGATCAGAGCCTTGTCGGGCAATCAGCGCTCCGCCGACTGCGGCAAACCAAAGGATGGCGCTGGGTGAGGACATCGCCAGAAAGATCCCGCGCAGGAACAGCGCCAGGCTGGATTTTTCCGATTCAACCGACTGACTGTCGAGACCGGCGCTGACGGTGGTGGCACTCATGATCATCCTGAAGCTGAACCAGGCCAGCACCGCAGTGCCGCCAATCCAGAGCACGTAGCGCACGGCTTCATATTGCAGCAGCACGGCCATGCCGAGCATCGCCAGGATTGCGTAGGCCAGATCACCGACGCAGGTTCCCAACCCTAGCCACAGCCCTCTGTAAAAACCGCGCTGCATGGACAGCGTGATCATGGCGATGTTTGCCAGACCAATGTCCAGACACAAGGACAGACTCAGCAGAAAACCGTTGGAAAACTCCACCCCACCACTCCACTACTGCAGCGCACCCGCATTTCGCCCGATACAAAGTGTTCATCGAGCACTCAAGGAGCGCTTTAGTATTCCAAAACTGTTTAAAAAACGATCAAAAGACACTGGACGCTACGCTGTCCTGAACAATACTTAAGCTGCTGCCGCGTCATCATTCCCCAAATGACTCGGCAGTAGAGGCGCCAAAGGACTCGCGCGCCTTTGTTTTACTCCTAATGGTCTTAACCCGGCTTCACCCCCCAGAATCCGGGTTTTTTTTGCCTGCGATTTGTCTACCCGTGAACGTGCGCATCTGTCAGCGCTGAACGTGCGCCAGCGGAAACAGGCGAGCGAAATTGGCCGTGGTCTGCTCGGCAAAGCGCTCGTAGGACTCGCCTCGCAACATTGCCAGAAACTCGGCCACCTCACGTACGTACTGGGGCAGATTCGGCTTGCCCCGGTACGGGATGGGCGCGAGGTACGGGGAGTCGGTCTCGACCAGCAGACGATCGGCGGGCACCTGCCTTGCAACATCGCGCAGGGCATCGGCGTTGCGAAACGTCACGATACCGGACAGCGAAATGTAGTAACCCAGGTCCAGCGCGGCCTTGGCCATCTCCCAGTCCTCGGTGAAACAGTGCAGGACACCGGCGTGGGGCAAGGCCGCTTCACGCAGCAGGCTGAGGGTATCGGCACGTGCGCCTCGAGTGTGGATGACCACTGGTTTTTCAGTGATTCTGGCCGCCTCGAGGTGAACCCGGAAAGACGCCTGTTGCAGCTCGGCTGCTTCAGGTTCGTAGTGGTAGTCCAGACCGGTCTCGCCAATCGCAACCACCCGCGGGTGATCCAGCTCCTTGAGCAACCAGTCCAGGGGCGGCATTTCGCCGGGCTTCACGTCCAGCGGATGAATGCCCACCGAGCAGTCGACATCCGCGTAGCGTTCGGCAAGTGCCTTCACCGCACCCGCATTGTCGGCGCTGACACCGATGCAGAGAAAATGCCCGACCCCTCTGCCGCGGGCGGCGTCGAGTGCGGCATCCAGAGAGCCGTCGTGCTGGGCAAGGTCAAGGCGATCAAGGTGACAATGGGAATCTACAAGCATGGGTTAAAACACAACTACATCGTGTGGGTTGGACGATCGGACTTGAGAGCGCCGACCAGGTGAGTTTCGATCAGATTGCGGGCGGTGTTGTCGCCGTCATTGAACTGCACGCCAACGCCGGCAGTGCGATTGCCCTGCGCGCCTTTTGGCGTGATCCAGGCAACACGACCGGCCACCGGAACCTTCTCCGGTTCGTCCATCAGATTGAGCAGCATGAACACTTCATCGCCCAGTTTGTAGCTTTTGCTGGTCGGAATGAACAGCCCGCCGTTTCTGATGAACGGCATATAAGCAGCGTAAAGAACGGATTTGTCCTTGATGGTCAGGGACAGAATGCCATTACGTGGACCTGTGCTCGGCGGCAGACTCATGACAACACCTCAACGGTTCCGGATAACGCAGAGTCTACGCCTGTCCCGGCAGGCCTGCCCACTGCACCAACAACGCTTCAAGCAGCAAAACCCGATTGAGGTTGGCCTTGGACATGACTTTCTGGCGCTGCGCCAGAATCCAGTCCTGAATATCCAGCACTTTGGCGCGAGAAGACTTCTGCGCCAGGTATTGAATCACCTTGCGCATGTCACCCAGGCCAAGGCCCTCCTCGTCCTGCGTCATCTGATAGCGCAGGATCAGGTGCGACCAGTCACAGAACCAGTCGAACAGCAGTAACAACGGAATATCCTTCCAGCCCTCGGCCAGCTGAGTAGCCGACTGTTGTTGCTTGAGCAGCTTCTTGACGCCGTCGACCACCAGCGCGCGCTGTTCGCGAACGCCCTGCGCGTGCAGCGCGACCGCAGCCAGCGGCGACCCGGCGGCCAGCGTCAGCAACTCGAAGCGCTCGTCCTGCGTGCAATCGGGCAATGCGCCGCTCAGCCAGTCAAGGCTCATCTGTTCGCCGGGTAATGGGCAGGCCTGCTGCACACAGCGGCTCTTGACCGTTGGCAGCAAGCGGCTCGGTTGATGACTGACCAGCAACAGAACGGTATTGCCTGAAGGCTCTTCCAGACTTTTCAGCAAGGCATTGGCCGCGTTGGTATTCATCGCTTCCACCGGCTCGACGAGCACCACCTTGCGCCCGCCCATCTGGGCGGTCTGCACCACGAAACTGACCAGATCACGCACCTGATCGACCTTGATCGGCTTGTCCGCCTCTTCCGGTTCGAGCACGTAATTGTCGGGATGGCTGCCAGCCGCCAGCAGCAGACAGGACTTGCAGTGCCCGCAGGCATCAAGCCCGTCAGGCGTCTTGCACAACAAGCTGGCCATCAGCCGTTCAGCCAGGGCGCGCTTACCGATACCCGCAGGCCCGTGCAGCAGATAGGCGTGAGCGTGCTGAGCGCGACCGGCCATCTGCTGCCAGAGCGAAGCCTGCCAGGGATAGGCTTCAGCCACGTTGTAACTCCAGCAACTGAGGCAGCAAGGTGTCGAGGGAAGCCTGCACATCGGCCAGGGTCTGTCCGGCGTCTACCAAGCGATAGCGCGCAGGCTCAGCCTTGGCGCGCTCCAGATAGGTGCTACGCACGGCGTCGAAAAACGCACGGCCTTCCTGCTCGAACCGATCCAGCCGACCGCGTGCAGCGGCGCGTGACAGGCCGATCTCTACCGGCAAGTCGAACACCAGCGTCAGGTCAGGGCGCAGGTCGCCTTGAACGAATTGCTCCAGCGCTGCAATACGCTCATGGGACAGGCCGCGACCGCCGCCCTGATAGGCGTAGGTGGCATCGGTAAACCGATCACAGAGCACCACCTCGCCACGCGCCAGCGCGGGACGAATGACTTCGGCCAGATGCTGGGCACGCGCGGCAAACACCAGCAGCAGTTCGGTGTCGGCGCTCATGGCCTCGTCGCTGGGCGCCAGCAACAGCTCGCGAATACGCTCGGCCAGCGGAGTACCACCCGGTTCGCGGGTCAGCAGTACCTGAACACCCTGCGCACGCAATTGCGCCGCCAGGTAGTCGCGGTTGGTGCTTTTGCCTGCACCTTCCGGGCCTTCAAGAGTGATAAACAAGCCAGTCACAAGTCATCCTTAATCGTCATCATTGCGCATTCGGCTCGGACTGCGGGGCATCCGGAGCATCCGCAGGCACGGCTTCCGAAGAGGGAGAGTCAGCTGCCGGTGCCGGTGTGGCAGGTGTGGCAGGTGCCGGGCTGGAGCGATAATCCGCGCGGCGCTTGAGCTGATAGTCACGCACGGCCGCGTTATGGGCATCCAGATCGTCCGAGAACACATGGCTGCCGTCGCCCTTGGCCACGAAATACAGGCTGCTGCCGTCCACCGGATTGAGCGCAGCGTGAATCGCTTCGCGCCCCACCAGCGAAATGGGCGTCGGCGGCAGGCCGGCGATCATGTAGGTGTTGTAGGGTGTGGCTTCCTTGAGGTTGGCGCGGGTCAGTTTGCCGTTGTAGCGCTCGCCCATGCCGTAGATCACGGTCGGGTCGGTCTGCAACTGCATGCCCAGCTTCAGGCGACGCACGAACACACCGGCTATCTGGCCGCGCTCCTGAGGCACGCCGGTCTCTTTCTCGACCAGCGACGCCATGATCAGCGCCTGATAAGGATTTGAGTAGGGAGCCTCTGATGAACGCGCATTCCATTCCTCGTCGAGTACTTCTTCCAGGCGGCTGTAGGCCTGCTTGAGCAATTCGGCATCGGTCATGCCTCGCACATAGCGGTAAGTGTCCGGAAAGAAACGGCCCTCAGGAAACACGTCGGGGTGGCCGATTTTCGCCATCAGCTCGCTGTCGGACAGACCTGACAGCGTTTGATCGAGCTTGGCCTGTTTGGCCAGCGCAGCACGTACCTGGCGGAAATTCCAGCCTTCGACCAGCGTCAGGCTGTATTGCACGACTTCCTTGCGCTTCCAGACGTCGAACAGGCCCTTGACGTTCATGCCCGGCACCATGCGGTATTCACCGCTGTGCAGCGCCTGTCCGGACAGGTTGAAACGCCAGTAAAGACGCAGCCAGAAAGCGTCCTTGATCACGCCATCGGCCTGCAATCGGTTGAGTACGCCGGTCGGCGTCGAACCGGCCGGTACGTCCAGCAGTTGCTCCTGAGCCACCTCAAGTGGCTGGTTCAGCGCCTGATACTGCTGCCAGAACGCAAAACCGAGCAGCAAACCTGCCAGGACAACCGCCGTTTCCAGCAACACCAATATTTTTCGGATCAAAATCAGATATCCAGAAGGGTGCGAGCAATACCTTGCAGTTTACGGGTCAGCGGCCCGACCGGCCAGTTCAACGCTGCAAAGCTGCAAACCGGCCAGACGCCGTACACGCTATTGCATAGAAACACTTCGTCTGCCGATTCCAGGTCAGACATGTGCAGGTCACGGATATCGACAGCCACTCCCAGCTTTGGTGCCTGATCCAGCAACTCGGCACGCATCGCACCTGCAACCCCGCAGCGGCTGAGATCAGCAGTCAGCAGACGGCCCTCACTGACCAGAAACAGGTTGCTGTAAACACCCTCTATCAGTCGCCCGGACGCGTCACGCATCAAGCCCTCGGCGTGCTCGCTATCACTCCACTCGGATCGGGCCAGTACCTGCTCCAGACGATTGAGGTGCTTGAGTCCGGCCAGAAGCGGCTGTTCCGCCAGACGCGTCTGGCAGGCAAACAGGCGCACGCCCTGCTCGGCATGCGCACCGGGATAGGCTGGCGCAGGGCCGCCCTGCAGGATTCGGCGCGATTGGGCATTGGGGGCAGGAGCGTAGCCGCGCTGGCTGTCGCCACGGGTCAGGATGAGCTTCATGATCCCATCGCCAAGTGCTGCAGCGAAGCGGGTCATTTCTGCGCGAATCAGCGCGTGATCGGTTGCGATCGACAAGCGTGCGCAGCCGCTCTCGAGACGCTGCAGATGGCGCTCCAGGAGCAATGGCTGCCCGGCCTTGACGACGATGGTTTCAAACAGTCCATCGCCGTAGGCCAGCCCTCGGTCCTTGAGGGACAAGGCGTCTGCGGGGCAGCCATCGACCCAGTCGGGCATTACTCGGCGAACCGACGGAATACCAGCGAGCCGTTGGTGCCACCGAAGCCGAAGGAGTTCGACAGAACGACGTCGATCGGCATGCGGCGCGCTTCGTGAGGCACGAAGTCCAGATCGCAGCCTTCACTTGGCTCATCCAGGTTGATGGTCGGTGGAGCCACCTGATCAACCATTGCCAGGACGCTGAAGATCGCTTCGACAGCACCGGCGGCGCCCAGCAGGTGGCCGGTCATCGACTTGGTCGAACTGACTGCCAGCTTGTAGGCGTGATCACCGAATACCGACTTGATCGCAGAAGCCTCGGCCAGATCGCCTGCAGGCGTCGACGTACCATGTGCGTTGATGTACTGCACCTGATCGGGATTGACCTTGGCATCACGCAACGCATTGACGATGCAGCGTGCAGCACCGGCGCCGTCATCAGGTGGCGAAGTCATGTGATAGGCGTCGCCGCTCATGCCGAACCCGACCAGCTCTGCATAAATGGTCGCGCCACGCGCCTTGGCGTGCTCGAGCTCTTCGAGCACCATGGCACCTGCACCGTCGGACAGGACGAAGCCATCACGGCCCTTGTCCCAGGGACGGCTGGCGCGGGTCGGGTCATCGTTGCGGGTCGACAGTGCACGCGCTGCACCGAAGCCGCCCAGACCCAGTCCACAGGCGGCCATTTCAGCGCCGCCGGCGATCATCACGTCCGCTTCGTCATAGGCGATGTTGCGAGCCGCCATGCCGATGCAGTGGGTTGCAGTCGTGCAAGCCGTCGCGATGGAGTAATTGGGTCCCTGTGCGCCCAGATGGATCGACAGGAAACCGGAAATCATATTGATGATCGAGCCAGGAACGAAGAACGGTGATATCCGCCCCGGACCCTGCTCGTGCAGCAGGCGACTGCTGTTTTCGATATTGGTCAGACCACCGATGCCCGAACCCATGGCAACGCCGATGCGCTCACGGTTTGCATCAGTGACTTCAAGGCCTGCATTACGCACGGCCTGAAAGCTGGCCGCGAGGCCATACTGAATAAAGAGATCGAGGCGGCGCGCTTCTTTGGGCGCGAGGTATTCTTCGACGTTGAAACCCTTGACCGAGCCGCCGAAGCGGGTGGTGAAGGCTGACAAGTCCGTGTGCTCGATAAGGCCAATGCCACTGCGGCCCGCCAGAATGCCTTGCCAACTGCTGGGCACGTCATTGCCCAGTGGCGAAAGCATGCCCATCCCGGTGACCACGACGCGTCTACGCGACACAGGACTCTCCTTCTCTCTTGTTTACGGAACAATCACAGCGTTTTTTAAAGAAAAAACCGCACGCCGGTTAAAGCAGTGCGGTTTTCCCGTGACAGCAGTCAGCGATTACAAATCTTAAGCCTGATGGCTAGTGACGTAGTCGATTGCTGCTTGAACGGTAGTGATCTTTTCCGCTTCTTCGTCAGGGATTTCGGTCTCGAATTCCTCTTCCAGAGCCATTACCAGCTCGACGGTGTCCAGGGAGTCAGCGCCCAGGTCCTCAACGAAAGAAGCAGTGTTGACAACCTCTTCTTGTTTGACGCCAAGTTGCTCTGCAACGATTTTCTTGACGCGCTCTTCGATGGTGCTCATACCTAGTTTTAACTCCTAGTGGAAATGTTCAGGCATCTGGCCAGTGGGTAAGTGTATAGAAGAGGTTTTGCGAATTTCAAGCTTAACGCTCTCCCCTTATGCCCAACCGTACCTTTGCCCATTCATAGATTGCAGCTTTATAACGGATTTTAGACAGCTCGTATGACATTTTTTTGAAACAGGTCGTCACATTAGCTCATGTACATGCCGCCGTTAACAGGGATTGTGGCCCCGGTAACGTAGCCTGCGCCTTCGGACGCAAGAAAAGCGACTACGTGCGCAATCTCTTCGGCTTGCCCCAAACGGCCCAGGGGTATCTGGGTAATCAGTGACTCACGCTGAGCCTCAGGCAGCTCACGCGTCATGTCGGTATCGATAAAACCCGGTGCCACCGAATTCACGGTGACCGCCCGCGAGCCCACTTCACGGGCCAGAGCCCGACTGAAGCCTTCCAGACCGGCCTTCGCGGAAGCATAGTTTACTTGACCGGCGTTGCCCATGGCACCCACAACCGAACCAATGCTGATAATACGCCCCCAACGCGCTTTGGTCATGCCACGCAGAACGCCCTTGGAAAGACGGAAAAGGCTGTTCAGATTGGTGTTGACGACGTCATACCATTCGTCATCTTTCATGCGCATCATCAGGTTATCACGGGTGATACCGGCGTTATTGACCAGAATCAACGGTGCGCCGACGCGCTCCTGAATGGTGGACAGAACCGAATTCACAGACTCGGCATCGCAGACATCCAGCATCAGGCCAAAGCCTTCGATGCCGTTTTCCTTGAACGTCGCGCTGATGCGCTCGGCACCGGACTCTGACGTCGCGGTCCCCACGACAACAGCACCGTTGCGTCCCAATTCCAGAGCAATGGCTTGACCAATGCCGCGACTTGCACCGGTTACCAGTGCCACTTTACCTTGAAGGCTCATGCAGGCTTCTCCTAATCAGGCCAGTGCCGCGCGCGCGGCGGCAAAGGCGTCCGGGGTATCAAGGTTGTAGGTCATCACGCCGTCGGCGCAACGCTTGTTCAGACCGGCCAGCACTTTGCCCGGACCGCACTCCACAAGCTGGGTCGCACCGCGACTGGCCAGGCATTGAATGGATTCGACCCAGCGTACCGGCTTGTACAACTGCTCCAGCAAATCACGCTTGAGCGTCGCCAGATCACTGACGGCACTGGCGCTGACGTTCTGTACCAGCGCAATTTCCGGCGCTTGCCATTCGATGGCTTCAACGGCCTCGGCGAAACGCTCGGCGGCCGGGCGCATCAGTTCGCAGTGCGATGGCACGCTGACCGGCAATGGCAAAGCGCGCTTGGCGCCACGGGCCTTGCACAGCTCCATGGCACGCTTGACAGCCTCGGCGGAACCGGCAATCACCACCTGGCCCGGCGAGTTGAAATTCACGGCACTGACGACCTCACCCTGTGCCGCTTCGGCGCAGGCTGCGATAACGTCGGCATCATCGAGCCCCAGAATGGCGGCCATGCCACCCTGACCCGCTGGTACCGCTTCCTGCATCAACTGGCCGCGACGCTCGACAAGCTTTACGGCGTCGGCCAGGCTCAGGCTTTGCGCGGCTACCAGTGCGCTGTATTCACCCAGACTGTGACCGGCGACGAACGCAGGAACCGCACCGCCCTCGGCCAGCCACACATGCCACAAGGCAACCGAAGCGGTCAAAATGGCCGGCTGGGTCTTGTCGGTCTGATTGAGCAGCTCGGCAGGACCGTTCTGAGTCAATGCCCACAGGTCATAGCCGAGGGCTTCGGAAGCCTGCTCGAAAGTGTCGAGGATCAGCGGATGTTGCGCGCCTTGTTCGGCGAGCATACCGAGCGATTGCGATCCTTGACCCGGAAAGACGAATGCGAGGGATGCAGACATTTGACAAGCCTCTGAATTATTGTCGCCAAAATGGGCGTCCGGACAGGCCGAACGCGGGAATTCTAATGTATATGACTGATCGGTTGGATGACTGACCAGTCTGATGCGTCACATTTTCAGCTTCGGTCGTCCTGAAACATCGTTTCAAGCCGCCCCTTCAAACGCTGTGGCAGGTTCTCACGGGACTCGACGAGCGCTCGATGAATCGCACTCTGAAAGCCTGAAACACTTGCAGAGCCATGGCTTTTCACCACGACCCCCTGCAACCCGAGCAGGCTCGCGCCATTATGACGGGCGGGCGCCAGGTCGGTCTGCAAGCGCTTCAGCAAGGGCAACGCCAGCGCGCCGACCGCCCTGCTGAGCAGATTGCGCTGGAACAGCGTCTCGATCCTGGCCGCAATCATGGTCGCCAGCCCCTCACTCGACTTGAGCAATACGTTGCCGGCGAAACCATCACACACCACCACGTCAGCCTCTCCCCTGTACAACCCGTCGCCTTCGACATAGCCAATGTAGTTAAGCCCCGAGGCAGACTGCAAAAGACCGGCAGCACGCTTGACCTGCTGATTGCCCTTGATGTCTTCAGTGCCCACATTGAGCAAGGCCACTCTGGGCGTTGCGACACCGAGGATCTCGGCAAGCACCGAGCCCATCACTGCAAACTGATAGAGCGCCTCGGCGCTGCAATCGACGTTCGCCCCCAGGTCCAGCAGCTGGCAATGACCTGAGCGAGTGGGAATGGCTGCGATCATTGCCGGGCGATCAATCCCTGGCAAGGTCTTGAGCACAAACCGGGAAAGCGCCATCAGCGCACCGGTATTGCCGGCACTGACACATGCCTGGGCCTGACCGCTGGCCACCAGCTCGAGAGCAACGCGCATGGAAGAGTCAGGCTTGCCACGCAACGCCTGAGACGGACGCTCGTCCATCGCAATCGCTTCACTGGCATGAATGACACGCAGGCGCGAACGATCCACGGCTTCATGAGCAGAGACGAGTTCTTCAATAAGGGAGGCTTGGCCGACAAGGGCCAGGTGAAGCGAGGGAGTAGCTGTCAGGCACGCGAGGCTTGCCTGAACAATGTTGCGGGGACCGAAGTCCCCGCCCATTGCGTCGATCGCGATGATCGGAGCGGACAAGAAATTACTCGTCAGCGCCCTTGTCGATCACTTTACGACCACGGTATACGCCTTCTGGCGATACGTGGTGACGCAGGTGAATTTCACCAGTGGTCTTTTCTACCGACAGAGTGCTTGCCTCAAGAGCGTCGTGCGAACGACGCATGTCACGGGCAGAGCGGGATTTTTTGTTCTGCTGAACAGCCATAATTGATTAACTCCTAAACGTTTGGGTCACGCTTTAACTGCGCCAATACACTGAACGGGTTGGACCGCGTTACCTCGTCCACGCTCGGTTCGGGCTCATCGAGACCCGCCGGTTGCTGGCATTCTTCAGGATGATGAGCAGGCACAATGGGCAAGGCGAGCAATAGCTCCTCCTCGATCAATGCCAGCAGATCCAAAGGATCTTCGCCCAGTTCCAGCACGTCATAACCTTTCGGTAACGACTGGGTATTCGCACCCTCCTTCACCACAACGTAACTGCATTCGCTGTGGATCGGCAGGGTCACCAGCTCAAGACAACGCTGGCAAACCATCTTGACCGGGACGTCTATCGAACTGTGGATAACCACAGAACGGCGTTCGTCACGCTCAAAAACGAATTTCGCCTGCACCGTACCGACAGTGTCGGCAAGCGGGTCGCAGAGTCTCTTCAGATCGCCCAGCAGCACTTCACCCTGAAGGGTAGTGCCGCGATCGGACAATTTGCGCGGGTCAACGTGAGATGGAATCGGGTCATTCAACATAGGCGCAGCATTCTAGGGATGCCCCCCGGGCATGTCAAAGGAAATTCAGGCCTGTTCGTCACTCCGGCCACTCTTTAGAATCAACGCTCAGCCTACGGAGAACCGCATGCCATCCCTGCTCCTCGCTTCCAGCTCCTCATACCGCCGCGAACTGCTCGCCCGCCTGCGCCTGCCATTCACCTGCAGGTCTCCGGATATCGACGAAAGCCGGCGACCGAACGAGGCCGCATTCGACCTCGTACAGCGCCTTGCCCGGGAGAAAGCCCAAGCGCTCGCCGCTGAGTATCCACAGCACCTGATCATCGGCTCCGACCAGGTCGCCGTCCTTGACGAACAGGTCCTGGGCAAGCCGCACAGCTTCGAACGCGCACTGGACCAGCTGACGGCAGCGAGCGGCAAAAGCGTGACCTTCCTGACCGGCCTGGCCCTGCTCAATAGCTCGACCGGCGAGTGCCAGGTCGACTGCGTGCCTTTTACAGTGCACATGCGCGAACTCGACCGGGCCAGCATCGAACGCTATCTGCATGCCGAACAGCCCTATGACTGCGCTGGCAGCTTCAAGGCAGAAGGCCTTGGCGTCAGCCTGTTTCGCAGCACCGAAGGCAGCGACGCAACCAGCCTGATCGGCCTGCCGCTGATACGTCTGGTGGACATGCTAATAAAGGAAGGCGTCAGCGTACCCTGACCCTTACATACAAAGAACCCGGCCATTGGCCGGGTTCTTTATGTCTACATCAAGCCATCAACGCAGGCTTGGGCCGCTGAAACCGACCAGCATGGCAATTCGCTCGGCGATACTGGTGCCCAGCTTTTTCGAAAAGCGATCGAAAGGCGACTCTTCGACGGTGTATTCGACGATGTCCTTTTCCTTGATCACGTCTCGCGCAACATAACTCGCACTGCCCAGACCATCCACCAGGCCGAGCGCGACAGCCTGCTCGCCGGTCCAGATCAGCCCGGAGAACAGCTCTGGGTGCTCCTTGTCCTTCAGCCGGTCGCCACGACCCTGCTTGACACTGGCAATGAACTGGCGATGAGTCGTGTCCAGCACACCCTGCCAGAACTGTGTTTCATCAGCCTTCTGCGGCTGGAACGGGTCAAGGAACGCTTTGTGCTCGCCAGAGGTATAGGTACGACGGTCAACACCGAGCTTGTCCATGGCACCGACAAAACCGAAACCTGCTGCCGTCACACCGATCGACCCCACCAGACTGGCCTTGTCGGCATAGATCTGGTCAGCGGCACTGGCGATGTAATAAGCCCCCGAAGCACCAAGATCAGTAATGACCGCATACACCTTGATGTCCGGCTTCGCTGCACGCAGACGACGGATTTCGTCGTAGACATAGCCCGACTGCACCGGACTGCCGCCCGGGCTGTTGATACGCAGAATGACACCCTTGGTCTTTTCATCCTCGAAGGCCTTCTGCAGCGCAGTGACAATGTTCTCGGCACTGGCCGCTTCCTTGTCGGCAATCACACCCTGCACATCGATCAGCGCAGTGTGGCTGGAACGGCGCGAAGTACCGCCCTCGAAATCCAGCATCGGGACGATCACTGCAACAAACAGGAACGCGAACGTCAACAGCTTGAAAAAGATCCCCCAGCGACGCGCCCGGCGCTGCTCCTGAACACTGGCCAGTAGCGTCTTTTCAAGAAGCTTCCAGCTTTTTGCCTCTTCCCTGCCATTGCTGCCCTCGTCCGCGCCTTGCGAAACGGGTGCCTTCCATTCGTCAGACATGTTCCAATCACTCCAACCCGAAAACTAGACGCTGCGCCCGTTCAACCAGGTGCGCAGCTCGGAAAAATGCTCGATAGCCAGCCGCGGCTCGAACTGACGCAGCGACTCCAGTGGCTGAGCGCCATAGCCCACCGCAACCGAATCCATACCCGCATTGCGAGCCATCAGCAGATCGAACGAAGCATCGCCAATCATCAGCGAACGCTGCGGCGCAACTCCACAGTGCGCCATGATCTCGTTCAACATCAGCGGATCAGGCTTGCTTGCGGTCTCGTCGGCCGCCCGGGTGGCATCGAAGTAACCCTGCCAGCCATTGGCCTTCAGCACACGATCAAGCCCGCGACGCGCCTTGCCGGTAGCGACCGCCAGACGATAGCCGTCCTCGCGAAACGCCTGTATCGATTCCACCACACCGTCGAACAGCGGCGACGGCACGTTATCCATGGCCATGTAACTGTCCGCGTAGCGCTGCCGAAAATCGATCAGCTGATTGCCGCTGATCTGCGGATACAGGGTTCGAATCGCCTCGGGCAACCCCAGGCCGATAATCCCCTTGATCGCCGTATCGTCGCGAACTTCGAGGTCGGTCTCGATGGCCGCCGTGCGCATGGACAGGACGATGCGCCCGACCGAGTCGGCCAATGTGCCGTCCCAGTCGAAAATCAACAGATCGTAATCACGGCGCACACAGACGCTCCACTGTTTTGGCCCACATGTCATCGACAGGCGCCTGCACATTAAGTTTGCTGCCATCGGGCATCGGCACCGTCAGCATGTAGGCGTGCAGAAACAGACGCTTGCCGCCCAGATCGCGAATTTCGCGACTGAAATTCTCGTCACCGTACTTGGTGTCACCTGCAATGGCATGACCCGCATGCAAGGTGTGCACGCGGATCTGGTGAGTACGCCCGGTGACCGGCTTGGCTTCGACCATGGTGGCAAAGTCGCCAAAACGACGCAGCACCTTGAAAATCGTCAGGGCTTCCTTGCCCTCTTCATTCACTTCGACCATGCGCTCGCCGGAGCGCAGGTTGCTTTTCATCAGCGGCGCACGCACCTGCTTCAACGCCGTTGCCCAGTTACCGCGGACCAGCGCCATGTAGCGCTTGTCGACGCCGTCGCCGCGCAGGGCTTCGTGCAGATGACGCAGCATGCTGCGTTTCTTGGCGATCATCAGCAGACCGGACGTGTCGCGATCGAGACGGTGCACCAGCTCGAGTTCCTTGGCATCCGGGCGCAGCTGGCGGAACGCTTCGATCACGCCAAAGCTCAGGCCGCTGCCGCCATGCACGGCGATACCTGCCGGCTTGTTGAGCACGATAAGCGCCTTGTCTTCATAGACGATCGCAGCTTCGAGACGCTGCAAAAGTGCCTGCGCGACCGGCACAGGCTCGTCGCGCTCAGGCACGCGCACAGGGGGAATGCGCACGATATCGCCTGCCTGCAACTTGTACTCCGGCTTGATCCGCCCCTTGTTCACACGCACTTCGCCTTTGCGCAAAATGCGGTAAATCAAGGTTTTGGGCACACCCTTGAGATAAGTGATCAGAAAGTTATCGATGCGTTGACCGGCAAGTTCCGGGGCAACCTCAACCAGCTGGACGCCGGGGGTTGGAGGGGCAATATTCGTCATGCCGCAAATGATAACAATTTTTTATGGATTTGAAGCACTTAATGATTGCTGCTATAGTCGCGAACGCCGCCAAAAGCGGCCGGACAGCGGACCAACGGTTGACAACCGGCCCTGACCAACGCAATTCACAAGGACGGGAGGCCGTCCTACGCAGTGTTCGGTGACAACGGAGCACGCTGAAAACGTAACAAGCGCAGGTGACATGAGGCCGGAAACACGCCTGACAGCAGAGCAGACAGCTCGCGGCCAGTGCGGACAGTTCATGGCCAGTTCACAAAGTGCAGTCGCTTTCAGACGCTACGAGCGAATGCTTCGGGAACAACGCCTCAAGCCATGATGCGCGACCTTCCCTATCGAAGGTCGCGGTAAATGCCAACCCGCTGCGGATTCTGCGCGCGGCAGCACCCGAATTATCAGGGATACGTGTAGGGTGGAGACGCACAACCATCGGACTGTGTAGCACAAGGCTTGTTCTAGACGCTTCATCTCGTCCGCTACCGATGGTCGATTCCTCCTCCTGACAAAGCTTTTGCTGAAAGGGGTGTCTTATGCCACCACAGCAAGCAGGAAACGTCGTCGCGACCCTCCGCCCCCTCTGGGCGAGGACCTCGCTAGACACTGGAGTGTCCAACCACTCCTGACGTGCCCTGACACCGACCGTGAGAAGTCGTGTGTGCCGAACGCCGTTTCCGGCAGCCCGGAAACCGACGGTACTACATGAAAAGAATGCTGATTAACGCAACTCAACCCGAAGAGTTGCGTGTTGCACTGGTAGACGGCCAGCGCCTCTACGACCTGGACATCGAGTCAGGTGCACGCGAGCAGAAGAAGGCCAACATCTATAAAGGCCGAATCACTCGCATCGAACCCAGCCTCGAGGCTGCCTTTGTCGATTTCGGCTCTGAGCGCCATGGCTTCCTGCCCCTCAAGGAAATCTCCCGCGAGTACTTCAAGAAAGCCCCTGAAGGCCGCGTCAACATCAAGGACGTCCTGAGCGAAGGCCAGGAAGTCATCGTTCAGGTCGAGAAAGAGGAACGTGGTAACAAGGGCGCAGCCCTGACCACCTTCATCAGCCTCGCAGGCCGCTACCTGGTCCTGATGCCCAATAACCCTCGTGCCGGCGGCATCTCGCGTCGTATCGAAGGTGAAGAGCGCAACGAACTGCGTGAAGCCCTCAACGGCCTGATCGCGCCAGCCGACATGGGTCTGATCGTTCGTACTGCCGGCCTGGGCCGCAGCAGCGAAGAAATGCAGTGGGACCTCGATTACCTGCTGCAACTATGGACCGCCATCAAGGAAGCGTCCCTCGATCGCTCCGCCCCTTTCCTGATCTACCAGGAAAGCAACGTCATCATCCGCGCCATCCGTGACTACCTGCGCCAGGATATCGGTGAAGTCCTGATCGACAGCATCGAAGCCCAGGAAGAAGCACTGACCTTCATCCGTCAGGTGATGCCGCAGTACGCCAGCAAGATCAAGCTGTACGAAGACAGCGTTCCGCTGTTCAACCGCTTCCAGATCGAAAGCCAGATCGAAACCGCCTTCCAGCGCGTAGTCGAACTGCCTTCCGGTGGCTCCATCGTCATCGATCCGACCGAAGCCCTGGTGTCCATCGACATCAACTCGGCGCGCGCTACCAAGGGCAGCGACATCGAAGAAACCGCCCTGCAGACCAACCTTGAAGCGGCTGAGGAAATCGCCCGTCAACTGCGTCTGCGTGACATCGGCGGCCTGATCGTCATCGACTTCATCGACATGACGCCGGCCAAGAACCAGCGCGCCGTGGAAGAAAAAGTCCGCGAAAGCCTGGAAGCCGACCGTGCCCGCGTGCAGATCGGTCGTATTTCGCGCTTCGGCCTGCTGGAAATGTCCCGTCAGCGCCTGCGTCCATCGCTGGGCGAAAGCAGCGGCATCGTCTGCCCTCGCTGCAACGGCACCGGCATCATCCGTGATGTTGAATCGCTGTCGCTGGCCATCCTGCGCCTGATCGAAGAAGAAGCCCTGAAAGACCGCACTGCCGAAGTGCGCGCTCAGGTGCCGATCCCGGTCGCGGCCTTCCTGCTCAACGAAAAACGCAACTCGATCACCAAGATCGAACTGCGCACCCGTGCCCGCATCATCATTCTGCCGAACGATCAGCTGGAAACGCCGCACTTCGAAGTTCAGCGTCTGCGTGATGACAGCCCTGAAGCGCACAGCAGCCAGACCAGCTACGAAATCGCTGCTGCCGCTGCCGAAGTGGAAGAAATTGCACCACTGGCCGCCGCAACCCGCACCCTGGTTCGTCAGGAAGCAGCCGTCAAGACTGCTCCGGCTCGCGCCAATGCGCCGGTCCCGGTAGAAGCCGCAGCCCCTGCACCAACGCCTGCACCGGCACCTGTCGCTCACGAGCCAAGCCTGTTCAAGGGCCTGGTGAAATCCCTGGTCAGCCTGTTCGCGACCAAGGAAGAGCCTGTTGCTCCGGTCGTGGTTGAAAAGCCTGTTGCAGAACAGCGTCCAGCCCGCAACGAAGAACGCCGCAACGGCCGCCAGCAGAGCCGTGGCCGCAACAATCGCCGCGACGAAGAGCGCAAGCCTCGTGAAGAACGCGCCCCCCGCGAAGAGCGTGCAGAGCGCGCACCTCGCGAAGAGCGTGCTCCGCGTGAGGAACGTGCACCTCGTGAAGAGCGCACCGTTCGCGAACCGCGTGAAGCCCGTGACGAGTCGGCACCGCGCGAAGAGCGTCCAGCCCGTACCACCCGCGAACGCAAGCCACGTGAAGCGCGCGAAGATCGTCCGGTTCGCGAACTGCGCGAGCCTCTGGATGCCGCCCCGGCGGTGAGCCTCGCTCGTGAAGAGCGTCCTGAACGCGCACCACGCGAAGAGCGCCAGCCGCGCGCACCTCGTGAAGAACGTCAACCACGCGCCGAACAGGCCGCGGCTGCCGTGAGCGAAGAAGAGGAAGTGTTGCTCAACGAAGAGCAGACCAACGACGAGAACCAGGAAGGCAACGACGGTAGCGAAGGCGACCGCCCTCGCCGCCGCTCGCGTGGCCAGCGTCGTCGCAGCAATCGTCGTGAGCGTCAGCGCGATGCCAATGGCAACGTGATCGAAGGCTCCGAAGAGAACGGCAACGAAGAAGAAGGCAGCGCCACCGACCTGTCGGCGGGTCTGGGCTTCACCGCTGCAGCTTCCGCTGCCAGCAGCGTGATCAGCGCGCCTGCCGAAGCCGACGCGCATCAGCAGGCCGAACGTGCCAACAGCAACGCAGCCGCTGCAGACGCCGAGCCGGTGCATCAGGCACCTGCTGCCGAAGCATCTGCGACCGAAGCGCCTGTGACCGAAACGCCAGTAGCTGAAACGCCAGCCACCGAAGCACCGGTTGCCGAAAAAGCACCGACCGTTGCCGAGCCGGCTGTCGAAGCACCTGCCGTTGAAGCCCCTGTGGCAGACGATGCTCCTGTAGCACAGCCTGCTCCAGAGGTTGAAGTTCAGCCGGCAGCGGTCGAAGCACCTGCGATTGCTGCACAGTCCGAACTGTTCGAAGCACCTCACGCAGAACGCGTAGTGCCGTTCAAGCCGACGCCAGAGCCAGCACCACAGGCGCCGGTCGAAGCAGCGGCTCATGAGGAAGTGCCAGCCACTGAATCATCCGAACTGCCAACGCCTGCACCTGCAGCTGTCGTCGAGCCGGTAACGCTGAAAGAAGAGCCTGCGCCTTACGTCGCGCCTCAGCCGATCATTGAAGAACAGGCACCTGCCCCACAAGAGCAGACACCTGCGGCTGAAGAAGCAGCGCCTGCACCAGTGGTCAGCAGCACAGGCCGCGCACCGAACGATCCTCGTGAAGTTCGTCGCCGCAAGCGTGAAGAAGAAGCACGTCGTCAACAGGAAGCCGCTGCTGCCAGCGCTCCGGTCGTCGAGGCAGCGCCTGCTGCCGCTGAAGCAGAATCGGCACAGCCTTCACCGGCAGCCGAGGAAAAGACCGAAGAAGCGGCAACTGAGCATCCAGCAGTTAAACCGCAACATGAAGCCGAGAAAGAAAACGAGCCTAAACCCCTCGTCTAATCCCGGCCCATGAAAAAGCCCCGCCTGTGCAAACAGGCGGGGCTTTTTCATGTCCGTTGATTGAGGATTGCACCGCGTTCATCTTCAATACGCGGCGCTTGATCTGATCTCTTCGCGAGCGAGCCACCCACAAGAGACCCTCTCCAGGCTATCAGTAGAGGTTCGGCTCCATCTCCAGCTCGACACCAAAACGTTCGGCGATGTCGGTCTGGATACGGCGCGCCAGACTTAGCAACTGCAAGCCGCTGGCCTGCCCATAGTTGACCAGCACCAGCGACTGGAGCTTGTGCACGCCAGCATCACCATCGCGATACCCCTTCCAACCCGCCTGCTCGATCAGCCACCCGGCCGCCAGCTTCACCCGGCCATCGTCCTGCGGGTAGCCGACCACGCCTGGGTGCCGCTGCTTGATCGTTGCGTACAGTTCGGCAGCGATGATCGGGTTTTTGAAGAAACTGCCGGCATTGCCCAGCACCGCGGGGTCAGGCAGCTTTTCACTGCGAATGGCGCAGATCGCACGGCTGACATCGAACGGCGTCGGCTGATCGATACCCTGTTCGTCAAGACGCTGACGAACCGGGCCATATTCGAGGTGCAGGCGAGCTACGCGACTGAGCTTGAAACGCACACGCAGGATCAACCAGCGCGCGACCTGATGCTTGAACACGCTGTCGCGGTAGCCGAACGCACAGTCCGGCAGAGAAAACTCGCGCAATTCGCCGGTTTCACGATCCAGCGCAGTCAGGCTATGGAAGACATCCTTGATCTCGACGCCATAAGCGCCGATGTTCTGCATGGGCGCCGCGCCAACGGTGCCTGGGATCAGACTGAGGTTTTCCAGCCCCGCCAGCCCCAGCTCCAGACAGGACTGCACGAACGGATGCCAGGGCTCGCCGGCCTCGGCCTCGACAATCGACTCGAGACAGTCCTCGTGCACGATGCGAATGCCGCGGCTGGCCATGCGCACCACCAGTGACTGCACGTCAGCGCTGAGCAGCAGGTTGCTGCCACCGCCAATCACCAGCAGTGGCACATCGTGCTCGGCCGAATAGGCCAGCGCCTCGCGAACGTCATCATCGCTATGCGCTTCGGCAAATAACCGGGCTTGCACATCCACACCGAACGTATTGAACGGCTTGAGGGAAATCGCGGACTGCACCTGCAAGGTCATACCCTCGCCTTCCCGAACCACTGGACCAAGCGCATCAACCCTCCAGCAAGCGCCTGACGCGCTCCAGGTCTTCAGGCGTATCGACGCCACCGGGTGGCGCTTCGAGCGCGTCGGCAACGTGAATCCGCACGCCATTCCACAGCGCACGCAATTGTTCCAGGCTTTCGGTGTTTTCCAGCCAGCACGGCCCCCAGCTGACGAAGTCATGCAGGAAGCCCGCACGGTAGGCGTAGATACCGATGTGCCGACGATAAGGCACGCCGGCAGGCAACTGGTCGCGGTTTGCTGCGAGCGCATCGCGCGCCCACGGCAAGGGAGCCCGGCTGAACGTCAGCGCCAGGCCGTTGATGTCCGTAGCCACCTTGACGATGTTGGGGTTGAACAACGCGGCCACGTCGTCGATAGGCTCGGCCAGCGTAGACATGCCGGCTTCGGGATGGGCGGCCAGATTGGACGCCACCTGATCGATCACCGCAGGCGGGATCATCGGCTCGTCGCCCTGCACATTGACGACAATCGCGTCAGCCGCAAGACCCAATTGCGCGGCCACTTCGGCCAGACGATCGGTCCCGGAGTTGTGATCGTCGCGCGTCAGCAGCACTTCGGCACCAAAAGCCTGACAGGCTTCGACAATGCGTGCATCGTCAGTGGCAATCACCACGCGTTCGGCGCTGCTCTTGCACGCCTGCTCCCAGACCAGTTGAACCATGGGTTTGCCGGCAATGGTTTTCAGCGGCTTGCCCGGAAAGCGGCTGGAGCCATAGCGCGCGGGAATGACAACGGTAAACGCTGCGGTCATTTTTCCAGCCGCTCGTCGGTGCTCAGGGTGCGAGCTTCGCTTTCGAGCATCACCGGGATGCCGTCGCGCACCGGATAGGCAAGACCTGCGCCCTTGCTGATCAGCTCGGTCTTGTCGGCGCTGAGCTTCAATGGTCCCTTGCAGACGGGGCAAGCGAGGATATCGAGTAGTTTGGTGTCCATAGGAGATCCTGAAGCAATCATGGAGAGAGACGTAGCAGTTGCTGGTCGAACCAACCGACAAAGGTATCGGAAGGTACTGCATCCACTGCCAGATACCACCAGTCATCAGCGGCAAAGGCACGACATTTAACCGCATCCTTCTCGGTCATGACCAAGGGCAGCGCGGGGGTAAATGTCAGCGCCTCGGCACTGTAGACAGCATGGTCGGCGAATGCGTGAGTCACCGGCCGCCAGTGTAATCCTTCGAGGGTATTGAAGAAACGTTGGGGATTGCCGATTCCGGCGACCGCATGCAGCGCCTGCCCGGCCGGAAAATAATCCACCGGCTGACGTTCGCCACTGCGCAGATTGATCAGTGCCGAAGGCTTGAGCCTGAAGGCGTAGCCATCGTCCCTGTCAGCCGTCGCGCCGTTATAAAGTAAGGCGTCGACACTGCTCAGCCGCTCGACCGGTTCGCGCAATGGCCCGGCCGGCAGACAACGGCGATTGCCCAGACCACGAGCGGCATCGATCAGCACCAGTTCCAGGTCGCGGGCAAGACGGTAATGCTGCAAGCCGTCGTCGGAAAGAATCACATCCAGCGGTTCGGCAGCGAGCAAGGCCTGTACGGCGCGACTGCGATCCGGATCGATCATCAGCGGCACGCCGCAGCGCTGCACGATGAGCAGGGGCTCATCCCCCGCCTCGCTGGCACTTTGTTCAGGAAGGACGCGCCACGGCAGGCTTGGCGGCTTGGCGCCGTAACCGCGGCTGACCACACCGACACGCAGGCCACGACGGCGGCAGTGCTCGATCATCCAGAGAATCAACGGCGTCTTGCCAGTGCCACCGACGGTGATATTACCCACCACGATGACCGGCACCGGTGCGCGATAGATATCACCCTCGCCCGCCAGAAACCGAGCCCGTTTGCGCTCTACGACACGCCGGTAAAGGCCTTCGAGCGGGCGCAACAGCGTCAGCGCAGGGTGGCCCTTGTACCAGGCATCGAGCAAACGGTCAGTGAATGCCATCAGTTAGCCGGTGTGGCCTCGACGGTGGTCATGCGCAAATGACTGAAGCCCAGCTTGCCCGCCGCATCCATGGCCGTGATGACCGACTGGTGCGGGGTCTTGCCGTCGGCGCTGATCGACAGCGGCAGGCTGGTATCGCCCCCCGACTCGCGCTGCAGCGCCTCGATCAGCGTCGCCAGGTCGTTTTTCGGCAACAACTGATTGTTCAGCGAGAAAATCCCGTCGGCGTTGATGGCAATGTCCAGCTGTTTGGCGCTGGCATCCACGTCCGGCGTTCCGGTAACGGCCTGTGGCAGATCCACCCGCAACTGGGTTTCGCGAGTGAAGGTGGTCGTCACAATGAAGAACAGCAGCAGGATGAACACCACGTCAATCAGAGAGACCAGATTGATGTCGATGTTTTCCCGGGGTCTGCGACGGCGAAATTTCACTTCTTCTTGCCCCCGCCCGCTCTGGCCAGCGACTTGAGATCGATCTTGGCGTCGATCAGATCGACATCGCGGTCGCCCTGCACCACTTCAACCAGACGAATGGCCTGTTGTTCCATGCCGACCACCAACTCATCGACGCGGCTCTGCAGGAAGCGATGAAAGAAAATCGCCGGGATCGCGACGATAAGACCCGACGCCGTACAGATCAGCGCCTTGGAAATACCACCTGCCAGCACGCCGGCGTTGGCGGTGGCCCCGGAACTGTTGAACGAGCCGAAGATATCGATCATGCCCAGCACGGTGCCCAGCAAACCAAGCAGCGGCGCCATGGCAGCGATCGACCCCAGTGCGCTGAGGTAGCGCTCCAGCTCATGAATGACCCGGGCAGCGGCTTCTTCGATGCACTCCTTCATGATCTCGCGACCATGCCTGGAATTGGCCAGACCTGCGGCAAGGATTTCGCCCAGCGGCGAGTCAGCGCGCAGCTGCTTGAGTTTTTCGCCGTCCAGCTTCTTTTCCTGAATCCACTGCCAGACCTGCCCGAGCAGGTGCGGTGGCGTGATACGGCTGGCACGCAACGTCCACAGGCGCTCGATGATGATGCCGGCGGCGGCGATGGAGCTCAGAATAATCGGCAGCATCATCCAGCCGCCAGATTTGACCAGTTCCCACACAGTGATCACTCCCTCGAAAAATTGGCGCCACTCTACCATAGGGTCGCCAAGTGCCGAACGCCGAGATCGATATCCATTCACTCAATCACGCCAGAAGCGCCGTTGCGCACGCTCGGCCTGCGGCGCTCCGAACGTACCCAGTTGCAGACGCACAGCGCCCAGCTCGGCACTGTCGTAACTGGCGATGCCCAAGCCTCGATAGCGCGCCATGACCAACGGGTGTGGGTGACCGAACGCATTGTTGCGACCACGGGAAATCAGCACGCCGACCGGTGCGACGGCGCGAAGAAACGCTTTGGACGATGAGGTCCGGCTGCCGTGATGCGGCGACTGCAACCAGTGGGCACGCAGGTCGAACCCGCTGTCGATTGCCGCGCGCTCGGCGCTCACGTCGATATCGCCCGCCAGCAGCAGACGCTCGCCCCTGGCGTCAACGCTGAGGATGCAGGAGGCGGGGTTGCCGTCAGGCCCCTGCTCCCAGCGCCACGTGGAAAACACCACGCCATCCCACTCCCAGCGCGCACCGCTCTCGCACAATCGGGCGTCGAGTTGCGGGGCGAGTCTGGCCAGCTCGCCACCCAGCACCCGGCTCACCGAAAAGGCCTGATGAACCGCCGCCGCACCGCCGGCATGGTCTGCGTCGGAATGGCTGATCAACATCAGGTCAAGATGGCGGACGCCTGCCTTGCGCATGGCGGGCACGACCACGCGCTGACCGATATCGAACTCACCGAAACGCGGACCTGCGTCATACAGGAGGGTGTGATTGCGAGTGCGCAGGAGAATCGCCAGGCCCTGCCCCACATCCAGTTGCAACACTTCTACCTGGCCTTCAGGCACTGATTCGAGCGGCGGAAAAACGCACAGCAACAGCAACGGCCAGCCCAGCGGACGCATGGGCACGCCCTTGGGCAGCAACAAGAGTAACGCCCCGAGCAAACTCAACCACCATGCCCAGATTGGCACCGCACTGGGCAACCAGGCCGGCAATGCGGCAGCCACCGCGTCGAGGAACACGAACAACCACTGCAGCGTCCCGCCCGCCAGCCACAGCAGACCTTCCCCGACCACAGGGACCGGCAGCAACAGCGTTCCGAGCAATGCCGGAGGCAGGACGATCACGCTGACCCAAGGCACGGCAAGCAGGTTGGCAAACGGCCCACTGAGGCTGATCGGCAAGTTCAGCGCCAGCAAGATCGGCAACAAGCCAACGGCGATCAGCCATTGCGCCCGTGTCCAGCTTTGCCACCAGCGCCAGGCGCCGAGACGCCCACTGAAAATCAGGATCAGAATGCCGACCGCCGCGAAGGACAGCCAGAAACCCGGCTGCAGCGTCACCAGCGGCTCGAAGATCAGCACCGCGTTGAAGGACAGCAACAAGGGCCAGACCACGCCCAGATGGCGAAAACGCAAGCGCCACAGAAGTACCATCGCGACCATCACACAGGCGCGCCGGACTGGCACCTCGAAACCGGCCAGCAGTCCGTAGCCCAGTGCAGCGCTGAACGCCAGCGCACACGCCCACGGCAGCCAGGGCAAAAAGCGTGGCCACAGCCCCCAGCGCGCCAAGCCTGCGACCAAAGCGTAAATCACCCCGGCCAGCAAACCGATGTGCTGGCCGGAAATGACCAGCAGATGCACAGTGCCGGTATCCTGCAACACCTGCCAGTCGGTGCTCGATAGCCCTGAGCCATCGCCCAGCACCAGCGCTGCCAGACCGCCCTCCCGGCCCTGCGCATCGACCGCCAGCAGGCGCTGACGAAGGGCATCGCGCCAGGCGGCACGCGCGGGTGCCAATAGCTCACCATCCACCACCGTGCCGGTCGCACCGATGCGCTGCGCCAGCAGCCAGGCCTCATAGTCGAAAGCATCCGGATTGACCAGCCCGGACGGTCGCTTGAGTTTGACCGCCATGCGCCAGCGCTCCCCGCTGTTCACGGGCTGGCCGCCGTACCAGGCCACCCGGATTCGCGCGGGCAGTTTGGCACGTCGTGACCAGGCGCCTTCCAGCTCGAAACGCACCACACCTTCGGCGACACTCGGCAAACCGACCACCTTGCCCTGTACCCACAGCGTCTGACCATCGATACGCGGCGCCAACCGGTCACTCAGCGCCCACTGCGCCGACACGCACGCCCACGTGAAGCCGAGCAGGAACAGCGCCAGTGGATAGGTGCGAAACGGCAGCAGCATCAACGCCAGTATCGGCATCAGCAGCAATAGCCAGGTCGGCGGCAGCGCCGGTAGAAAACGCAGGGCAAGCAGCCCGAGCGCGAGCGCGATCATCCCTGTGCGCATGACGGTTCCTTGCAGCGGAAAGCCTCAAGAATCAGCGCACTGGGGAAATGTCGGAAGAGGTGGTGTGTTGCAGAATCTGAACGGCCGGTCCCGGCCAACGCTCGACCCGCCAGCCTGGCGGGTCGAAGCCAATGTGTTACTGACGCATACCGCGACCGCTCACCAGCAACCTGGCGCAGCCGATATACAGCACGAAGGTCGCTACGATCATGAACGCCAGGGCGATGCTGATCTTGATGTCGGAGACGCCCAGAATGCCGTAACGGAAGGCATTGACCATGTGCAGGACCGGGTTGGCCAGCGACACGGTCTGCCAGAACGGCGGCAACAGGTTGATCGAGTAGAACACGCCGCCCAGGTAGGTCAGCGGGGTCAGCACGAACGTCGGGATGATCGAGATATCGTCGAAGTTACGCGCAAACACTGCGTTGATGAAACCCAGCAACGAGAAGATCGTCGCCGTCAGCACGACCACGATGATGGTCACGCCCAAGTGGTGCACTTGCAGGTCGGTGAAAAACATCGACAGCATGGTGACGATGAAACCGACCATCAGCCCACGCAACACACCGCCCAGGGTGTAGCCGACCAGAATGGTGTGCGGCGAGACTGGCGACACCATCAGCTCTTCGATGGAGTGCTGAAACTTGGCACCGAAGAAGCTCGATACCACGTTGCCGTAGGAGTTGGTGATCACCGACATCATGATCAGGCCCGGCACGATGTACTGCATGTAGGTAAAGCCGCCCATGTCACCGATCTGGCGACCGATGAGGTTACCGAAGATGACGAAGTACAGAACCATGGTGATGGCTGGCGGCAGCAGGGTCTGCGGCCAGATCCGCATGAAGCGGTGCACTTCACGGTAGACGATGGTTTTCAGGGCAATCAGGTTGGGGCGCAACTCGCCGTTGGGTACGGTCATACCGCCACCTTCGCGAGGTTTTTTTCCACCAGGGACACAAACAACTCCTCAAGGCGATTGGATTTGTTACGCAGGCTCAAGACTTCGATGTTCTGGAAGGCCAACTGGCTGAACAACGCAGTGATGCCGACGTTCTTGTCGACCTGCACTTCCAGCGTGTGACTGTCGAGCAGGCGGCAAGGGAAACCGGGCAATTGTGGCGCGGTCTGCCAGGACGCCTTGAGATCGAGCACGAACGTCTCGACGGTCAACGTGCTGAGCAGTTGCTTCATGCCGGTGTTCTGCACGATCACCCCGTGGTCGATGATGCCGATGTTGCGGCACAGCTGTTCGGCTTCTTCCAGGTAGTGCGTGGTGAGGATGATGGTGATGCCTTTGCTGTTCAGCTCGGTCAGAAAGGTCCACATCGAACGGCGCAACTCGATGTCCACGCCTGCGGTGGGTTCGTCGAGGATCAGCAGGCGCGGCTCGTGAATCAGCGCACGGGCGATCATCAGACGCCGCTTCATGCCGCCGGACAGCGAACGTGAAGGCACATCGCGCTTTTCCCACAGTCCCAGTTGCGTCAGGTACTGCTCGGCGCGCTCCTTGGCGATTTTCGCCGGGATGCCGTAGTAGCCCGCCTGAGTGACGACGATGTCCAGGGTCTTCTCGAACTGGTTGAAGTTGAACTCCTGCGGCACGACACCGATGCAACGCTTGAGCGCAGCGGGCTCGCGATCCAGGTCGTGGCCAAAGATGTTCACCGTACCGCTGGTCTTGTTGACCAGTGTCGAGATGATGCCGATGGTGGTGGATTTGCCAGCGCCGTTGGGGCCCAGCAAAGCGAAGAAATCACCTTCGGCGACGTCCAGATCGATGCCATTCAAGGCCTGGAAACCGTTGCCGTAGGTTTTGGTTAACTGCCGAATGGACAGAGCGGAAGACATATCGGGAAAGGTACTCATCAGAAAAAGGAATTGAAGATGACTGTCACCAGCCGCCTGCCGTGACGACCCAGCCGCGCAATGGTGCTCGGCTGCGCCGTTCAAGTACAGACACATCTGTTAATAGTAAATATCGAGCGCCGGACATGCACCCGATCAGCCCTTTCACTTGCTCACTTCACATGCTCAGGTCAGGGGGGTCATGACCGCCTTGCGATAAGCCGGGCGCGTCTTGAGACGCTCATACCAGGCTTGGAGGTGAGGCAGCGGCGGACGTTCAATCGGCATTTCAAACCAGCCGTAGGCAAAGCATCCCAAGGGAATATCGCCCATGCCGAACGCATCGCCAGACAGATAGGGCTGTCGCGACAGCGCCTCGTCGGCCACCAGCAGCAGGCTGTGCAGCGTCTTGATGCCTTGCTCGATGGCCGGCCAGTCCTGCTTGTCGGCCGGCGTGCGCACCACGCCCCAGAACACCGGGCTAAACGGCGCGGCGATGGTCGAGGTGGTCCAGTCCATCCATTTGTCTGCGTTGGCGCGGGCCTGCAGGTCTGCGGGGTATAAATCAGAATCGGGGGCATGGCGGGCGGCCAGATAGCGCACGATGGCGTTGGACTCCCACATCACGAAGTCGCCGTCTTCGATCATCGGAATCCGGCCGTTGGGGTTTTTCGCGCGATAGGCCGCTTCGTTGACCAGGCCGAATGCACCACCGGCGTCCTGCGTCTCGTAGGGCACGCCCACTTCCTCGGCAATCCAGAGTGCCTTGCGCACATTGCTGGAATTCTTCCGCCCCCAGATCTTGAGCATTGCGTTCCCCTCGCAGTCGCTGATAAATAAAGGCTCACAGTCTACCCCGAAGCGGCGGCAACTTACTCGTCAACCAGGGGTCACTATCGATGTCGCCCCACCACTGCCTGGCGACCAGTTCTTGATCGCTGCCACGGCGGCGGTCATCACGGAGGAATACTTATGCTGTTGTTGTGGATTGTTGTGCTGGTCGTCGGCATTGCCTGGCTGGCTCATCGGCGAACCGCCCCGCTCCCGGCGCTTGGCGTGGTAGCTGTCTACCTGCTGGCCATGGGCATTTTCAGTCACGCGCCAGGATGGCTGCTGACAGTGTTCTGGTTGCTCTGGCTGGCAGTGTTCATACCGATAATGCTGCCCGATCTGCGCCGCAAACACTTCACTGCGCCGATGTTCAGCTGGTTTCAAAAAGTCCTGCCGCCGATGTCGCAAACCGAGCGTGATGCGATCGATGCCGGCACGGTCTGGTGGGATGGCGAGCTGTTCAGCGGTCGCCCGGACTGGGACAAGCTGCTGGCCTACCCGAAAGTCCAGCTGACCGAAGAGGAACAAGCCTTTATCGACGGTCCGACCGAAGAACTCTGCGCGATGGTCAGCGACTGGGAAATCGGCCAAGCCATGGACCTGCCGCCTGAAGCCTGGGCGCACATGAAAGCGCACGGTTTCTTCGCGCTGATCATCCCCAAGGAATTCGGTGGCAAGGGCTTCTCCGCCTACGCCCACTCTCAGGTGGCCATGAAGCTGGCCACCCGCAGCGGCGACCTGGCGTCCACAGTGATGGTGCCCAACTCCCTCGGCCCGGCTGAATTGCTGCTGCATTACGGCACCGACGAGCAACGCAATCATTACCTGCCACGTCTGGCACGCGGTGAAGACATTCCCTGCTTTGCGCTGACCGGTCCGCTGGCCGGTTCCGATGCAGGTGCGATGACCGACACCGGGATCATCTGCAAAGGTCAGTGGCAGGGTGAAGAAGTCATCGGCCTGCGCCTGACCTGGGAAAAACGCTACATCACCCTCGGCCCGGTCGCGACCCTGCTCGGTCTGGCTTTCAAGGCCCACGACCCTGAGCACCTGCTCGGCGAAAAAGAAGATCTGGGCATCAGCCTGGCGCTGATTCCCACCGAGACGCCCGGCGTGGAAATCGGCCGCCGTCACCTGCCTCTGGGCGCGGCGTTCATGAACGGCCCCAACTCGGGCAAGGACGTGTTCATCCCGCTGAGCTACCTGATAGGTGGTCAACCGATGCTGGGCAAGGGCTGGATGATGCTGATGAACTGCCTGTCGGTGGGTCGTTCGATCTCGCTGCCGGCCGTCGGCACCGGCGCTGCCAAGTACACCAGCCTGGTCACTGGCCAGTACGCGAAGGTGCGTGAGCAGTTTAACGTGCCTATCTCCGCATTCGAAGGCATCCAGGAGGCACTGGCGCGCATCGGCGGCAACGCCTGGCTGATGGACAGTGCGCGCATGCTGACGGCCAATGCAGTCGACCTGGGCGAGAAGCCATCGGTGCTCTCGGCGATCCTCAAGTACCACCTGACAGAGCGTGGCCGCGAGTGTATTGGTCACGCCATGGACGTGCATGGCGGCAAGGGCATCATCATGGGCCCGAACAATTACCTGGGTCGCAACTGGCAAGGCGCGCCGATCTTCATCACCGTCGAGGGCGCCAACATCCTCTCGCGCAACCTGATGATCTTCGGCCAGGGCGCGATTCGCTGCCATCCGTTCGTGCTCAAGGAAATGGCCTTGGCCGGGCGTGAGGACAAACAGCAGGCGCTGATCGAGTTTGACAGCCTGTTGCTCAAACACATCGGTTTTGCGGTGAGCAATGCCGCCAGCACCTTCATCCTCAACCTGGGCTTCGGTCATTTCGAAAGAGCGCCGGGCAACGGCCTCAGCCAGGGCTACTTCCGCGCGCTTAACCGCCAGGCAGCCGCGTTCGCGATGCTCGCCGACTTGAGCATGATGCTGCTGGGTGGCGAACTGAAACGCCGCGAACGCCTGTCGGCCCGCCTGGGTGACGTGCTCAGCCATATGTACCTGGCCTCGGCGGCGCTCAAGCGTTATCACGACCTCGGATCGCCGGACCACATGAGCCCCTTGTTCCGCTGGGCCATGGAAGAAAGTCTGGGGCATTCGGAACGTGCGATGGACGAAATCCTCAGCAACTTCCCCAACCGCATACTGGGCGGGGTGCTGCGTGCCGTAGTGTTCCCGTTCGGTCGCCGGCACAAGGGACCGTCGGACAGACTGGACGCCGAAGTTGCCCAGGTACTGGGCCGCGCCAAAGGCGATCCGACGCTGGAAGAGTTGCTGGCAGGCTGCTATCGCCCGCAATCGGCAGACGACCCGGTCGGCGCACTGCAACAGGCCATCGATCTGCTCAGCGCTGCGTATCCGCTGCACAAGAAGCTGCAAGTGGCAATCAAGAGTGGTCAGGTCAAGCCGGACGCTGGCGAGCCTGTCATCGACGCCGCGCTGCGCATCGGTGTGTTGCAGGCCGACGAAGCGCAGACCCTGCGTACCGCCGAGGCAGCCCGCCGCAAGGTGATCGATGTGGATGATTTCGACAAGGAAGAGCTGACCCTGGCAGCCGGCAAGATTCGCTGATAGTCAGGTCGCACCACACAGCAGGCGCGTAGAGCTTTATACTCTCGCGCCTGTTTTTGCATTTGAGGATTACCCAATGGCCGACGCCACTCTCGATCACCAACTTGGCCTGCTGGCACACCTGCGCAGCATTCTGGTCGCGCTGGGCGAGGCCGAGCAGGTTCCGGAAGAAAGCCACGCGCTGTTCATGGAGCGTTTCGACGAACTGGTCGAGCTGCTGCCGCAGGATCCCATCGAAAGCCAATACCTGGGTCAGGACATCCTCTGCCAGGTCATCCAGCGCTACCCGCAAATCGCGCACCTGGTACCGCGCGACCTGCTGTGGTTCTTCGCCGGAGACTGCCTGCACTTCATGCCGGATGATGAAATCGAGCTGTATCAGGCGCTGGAAGAACGCCGCTACGAAGCCGAGCAGAACGAAGAACCGTTCGACTGGAATCAGGAGAAACAGCTGCTGAGCATGTCGACACAGGGCAGCAAGCACTGAGCATCCCTGGCTCCAAGCCTGCTCCGGAGGTCATTCCGGGCAGGTGGCCAGTCAACCCGCGCCAATACGCCACACCGTGCCAACCATCGATTAATACGATAATTCTGTCCTGCCATTCGAATAAATTTATCGAATAAACAGGTATACCATGACACTTCGTATCACCTGATAAGGAGTGCTCTCTCTCCCATGACTCAATTTCGTAAAGTCCTGTCCATTCAAACGGGTCAACCAGCGTCCGATGGCGCGGGCGTCAAACTCACGCGTGTTTTTGGCGGGCGTGGCGTGGAGCAGTTCGACCCTTTTCTGATGCTGGACGAGTTCGGGTCGGACAAGCCGGATGACTACATCGCCGGCTTTCCACCTCACCCGCACCGGGGCTTCGAAACGGTGACCTACATGCTTGAAGGCCGTATGCGTCATGAAGACCATATGGGCAATGTCGGCCTTCTGCAGGGCGGCGGTGTACAGTGGATGACTGCGGCACGCGGGATCATCCACAGCGAAATGCCTGAACAGGAAGAAGGCACCATGCGCGGCTTTCAGCTGTGGCTGAACCTGCCGGGCAAGAACAAGCTGAGCGATGCCAGCTACCAGGACATCCAGCCGGAAAACGTTCCGAGTGTCACCACCCAGGCCGATGTGCAGGTGGTGGTATTGGCCGGGCATTTCGACGATGGCCAGGTTCGCCAGGCCGGGGCGGTACAGCGCCCGGACACCGAGCCGTTGTACTTTGACTTTGACATGCCTGCCGGCAGCCGTATCAGCCCGCACGTACCCGAAGGGCACCTTGTGCTGCTGTACGTCTATGAAGGCAGTGTCGAGCTGGAAGGCAGCACCCAGCCGATCGGTAAGCGCCAAATGGCACGCCTGTCCGACAGCGGTGAAGTGCAGATCAGCAGCGCCGCCGGTGCGCGGCTGTTACTGATTGCAGGCAAGCCGTTACGTGAGCCGATCGTGCAATACGGCCCCTTCGTGATGAACACCAAGGAAGAGATCGAGCAGGCGATTCGTGACTTCCGGGAAGATCGTCTGACGGCGTGAAACCGGTTCAAGCCGTCAGACTCCCCTTCGTCTGTACTGGCCCCTTCACCGGCAAGGCGGATCGCCTTGCCGGTTTCAGAGCAGATACCAGCGCGACTCAGACCAGCACAGGGTTCTGCTTGCCTGGGTCGATCTTGTAACGTTCGATGGCCTGCGCGACCACCTTGCGCTCGACTTTGCCGTCATCGGCCAGCGCCTTGAGCGCAGCCACCGCCACGAAGTAACGGTCCACCTCGAAAAAATGACGCAGTGATTCACGCGTATCGGACTGGCCAAAGCCGTCAGTACCCAGTGCCACGAAACGGCGCATGGGTACAAACGGACGGATCTGGTCGGCGAAGATTTTCATGTAATCGGTCGCCACGATCACCGGCCCTTCCCTGTCTGCCAGACAGCTTTCCACGTAACTCAGACGCGGCTCCTGCTCGGGATTCAGCAGGTTCCAGCGCTCGGCATCCTGGCCTTCACGACGCAGTTCGGTCAGGCTGGTGACGCTCCAGATTTCGCTGCTCACGCCAAAGTCGTCTTCGAGCAATCTGGCGGCCGCGATGACTTCCAGAAGGATCGACCCGCAGCCCATCAACTGCACGTGCTTGCCGGTATTGATCGATGCACTGGCCTGCAACGGGTACATGCCCTTGAGAATGCCGGCCTCGGCGCCTTCGGGCAGATCCGGGTGCGGGTAGTTCTCGTTGAGCAAGGTGATGTAGTAATAGATGTCCTCATTTTCGGCAAACATACGACGCATGCCGTCCTGAATGATCACCGCCAGCTCGAAGGCAAACGTCGGGTCGTAAGACACGCAGCAAGGTATCGTCGACGACATGACATGGCTGTGCCCGTCATCATGCTGCAGCCCCTCGCCCATCAGTGTGGTTCGACCTGACGTGGCGCCCAGCAGGAAGCCTCGCGCCCTGGCGTCGCCCGCAGCCCAGGCAAGATCGCCCACCCGCTGGAAGCCGAACATCGAGTAGAAGATATAGAACGGCACGGTCATCACACCGTGGTTGGCGTAGGAGGTACTGGCCGCGATCCAGGAAGAAATGGCACCTGACTCATTCAGCCCTTCCTGCATGATCTGCCCGTCGGTGCTTTCCTTGTAGTAGCTCAGTTGCCCTGCATCCTGCGGCGTGTACAACTGACCGACGTGGGAATGAATACCGATCTGACGGAACAGATTTTCCATACCGAAGGTTCGTGACTCATCCGGCACGATCGGCACGATCAGTTTGCCGATGTTCGGATCCTTGAGCAGCGTCGAGAGGATGCGCACAAAGGCCATGGTCGTGGATATGCCGCGATCGCCGGTGTTCTTGAGCTGGGTATCCAGCACCGAGAGCGGCGGAATCTGCAGGGTGGCGGCGTCACTGAAACGGGCCGGAATGTAACCGCCCAGGTGAGCCCGGCGAGCCTTGAGGTACAGCGCTTCGGTACTGCCTTCGGCCGGTTTCAGGTAAGGCATGTCGCCCAGCTGGTCATCGGTGATGTCCAGCGAGAAGCGGTCGCGGAAGGCCTTGATCGCCTCTGCCCCGAGCTTCTTCAACTGGTGGTTGATGTTCTGCCCCTCACCCGCCTCGCCCATGCCGAAACCTTTGACGGTCTTGGCCAGGATCACGGTCGGCCCACCCTTGTGGCGCATCGCGGCAGCGTAGGCGTTGTAGACTTTTTCCGGATCGTGGCCGCCACGCGAGAGCTTCCAGATGTCGTCATCGCTCATGTCGCTGACCAGTTCCAGCAGCTCCGGGTATTTGCCGAAGAAATGCTCGCGAACGTAGGCGCCATTCTGGGATTTGTAGTTCTGGTACTCGCCGTCCACGCATTCCATCATGCGCTGACGCAGCAGCCCGCTCTTGTCCTTCTCGAGCAGCGCATCCCAGCCGCCGCCCCAAATGACCTTGATCACGTTCCAGCCAGCGGCGCGATACAGACTTTCGAACTCCTGGATGACCTTGCTGTTGCCGCGTACCGGCCCGTCAAGGCGTTGCAGGTTGCAGTTGACGACGAAAATGATGTTGTCGAGTTTCTCGCGCCCGGCCAGAGCAATGGCTGCCTGTGACTCAGGCTGATCCATTTCGCCATCGCCCAGGAACGCCCAGACCTTGCGTCCTTGATGCTCCTTGAGCCCGCGATTCTCCAGGTAGCGCATGAAGCGTGCCTGATACGCCGCAGTGATGGGCCCCAGCCCCATGGAGACGGTGGGGAACTGCCAGAAGTCCGGCATCAGGCGCGGGTGCGGATAGGAAGAAATGCCGTCACGATCGGTTTCGCGACGGAAGTTGTCCAGTTGCTCCTCGCTCAGACGACCTTCCAGATACGCCCGGCCGTAAATGCCTGGCGAAGAATGGCCCTGAATATAAACAAGGTCACCGGCGAACTGCTCGGTACGTCCCCGGAAGAAGTGGTCGAACCCGACGTCGTAAAGCACGGCAGCTGATGCGTAGGACGCGATATGGCCGCCCACGCCGGAATGCTTGCCGGCACGCAGCACCATCACCAGGGCGTTCCAGCGGATGAACGCGTTGATGCGTTTTTCAACCTGAAGGTCGCCCGGATAAGGCTGCTGGCGGTCACTGGGAATGGTGTTGACGTAAGGCGTGGTGACCCGACCGTAGAAATCGCCATGTTGGGCGACGTCGAAGTCCAGCAACTGATCGATCAGATAGTGAGCGCGCGGGCGCCCTTCAGTGTTGAGTACCGACTCAATCGATTCGAGCCATTCGCGGGTTTCTTGCGGATCCTCGTCAAGAAACCGGGGTTGCTGTGCCATCGTCGCCTCCTACTGTGATGCGGCAGTGGACGCCGGACAGGCGTCTGCCTTGAAAAATCTGATTGCAATTGCAATCACATACCGGAATTTATCCCGCGCTCGGTTACTATTGCAACCCTCAAGAATTTCAGACAAAGGTGAATCATGTCGTCAGCCGAACCGGATACGTGGTTCAGATTCGTCAGGGCACACCGCTGTCTGATTCGCGAAATCGAACGACGTCTGGCGGCGGCCGAGCTGCCGCCCTATGCGTGGTATGACGCGCTCTGGGGCATTGAAAGCGGCCCGCAAGGCATGCGCCGCATGCATGAACTGGCCGATGTCATGGCCATTGAACGCTACAACCTGACTCGTCTGGTCGACCGACTCGAAAGTGAAGGGCTGGTGGCACGCCACAGGTCCGACAGCGATGGCCGAGGCGCCGTGGCAGCGATCACCGACAAGGGCCGGACCCTGCGCAAACAGATGTGGCAGGTTTACGAAACGGCAGTCGACGAGCTGTTTCTGGCGCAATTCGACGACCAGCAGCGCCGCGTGTTCGCCGACGCGCTGGAGCGTGCCGCGCTGGCCGCCCGGCAAAGCGCTGGAAAAGGCTGACATCAGACGAATTGATAGCGTTGCAAGGCGAGTTTCAGCGGCTCGTAGCCCAATTGCCCGCCTTCCGCAAGCGCCGTCAGGGCCTGTATGACGATCCACTTCGCACTGGTTGCAGACGTATCCTGCGGGGCCGCGGAATCGGCACCCAGCCCGACGAACCGCCCCGGAACATGCTCACGCAGCTGTTCAACCACGGCCTGCGGGTAGCCGGTGACGGCCACCACAGCATCCTGCTCTTCGCCAAGGCAATCACGCAGATGCCAGGATCGTGCGGGTTGCGTGGGGTGGAAACGGTTCCAGCGTCGCGCGGCTTCGGCATCACGCGCGACTCGGGTATAGCTGGGGCAGCTCCAGATTTCGCAATCGACGTCCCAGTGTTCCCGGAGCAGGCAGGCAGCCTGGCGTACCGAGCGCAGCGCCAGGCCCGCCCCCAGAAGGCGTACGCGACGACCTTCATGACTGCAAACGGCGTCGCTAATCCGGTACATGCCTTGTACAGCCGCCACCGCCTGAGCCTCACTCAGTTCACTGACTTCCTCATTGGATTCGTCGTGCAACGCCATGTAGTAGAAACCGCTACGGCCTTCGACATACAGACTGTGCAGGGCGTGCAGTGTGATCGCCCGCGCTTCGGCAGCATCCGCAGGATCGAACGGCTGGCACTTGCGGTTCGACAGCAGCCACAGCGGCAACCAGGGATGAGCACCCTTGGGCCAGCGTGACGGCAGCGTCTCGATGTCATTGCAGAAGATGCCCCGCTGGAACGACTCCGACGCCAGCGCGCTCAACTCGGCGGACGTTTCGCTGCTGGTCATGTAAATCAGCGGCAACTCTGCCGCCCCGGCCTGCGTAGCAAATCTCATGGGCCAGGCGCTGGCAAGCAAGCATTCCTGCCCGCATGACATATGCTTGCTGGCCCGCACCACCGATATCCGCCGCGAGGTGGACGGATCTCTGGTCAGGCGTTCGACGATATCGGCCATCGCAAACAGGGGCGAACAGCACCCACGCAGTGCAAGCCCCGCAACCGCCTGAATCTTTTCCATGCAGGCCAACGCCGCGGATCGGGTCTGAGGTGCCAACGAGTGGCTATTTGCGCTGTTCATCACTACTCCTTGCTGTCGGACAAGCATCCTTGCACCTTGATGGAACCAAGAATATGATTGCAATCGCAATAAAAATCACTGGCCCGCCTTACCGTAGGGCGATGGCCAGTACCCGAACACACATGCGTTCGCAGCTCGGCAGGTCGATGAGTGTATTATTTTCAACGGCCAAGCCCTTGTTCAAAAACAAAAGACACACGCCGTCCATGTTTTCATGTACGGCTGAAAGTACAAATGAGGATAATGAATACGGCCAGGCCGCAAACAAACAATAAACAAGGTATTACATGGAGGTTCGTACCGTGCACAACCAACTTGACTGCCCGCCCTTAAAGATCAACGGAGCCCCTGCTCCTCTGCGTCAACTGATTGAAGACTTTGAAAACGACCTGCATCGTATTGGCGATTTCACCTATGCCTACTTTTCCAGCCCAAAGACACGCACTGTCAAACCGGTCATCCTGTCCAATTATCCTGATTCGTGGTTGAAATCGTATATTGCCTCCAACTATCACCTTATTGATCCCATCATCAAACATGCCTGGCATAGCATTACGCCATTTTTCTGGAGAGAAGCCCGACATGCCATTCAGGGCGTCGAAACCGATGATTTCCTGAAGCGCTCGGCCAAATACCAGCTGTCCTCCGGGGCCACTTTCACCCTGCACGATGCCAGTGGGCTTTTCGCCGCGCTGAGTCTTTGCAATGCCAGGCAACAGACCGACTTCGATCAGCGAATCCGCGACAAGGCCGCTGATATCCAGATGAGCCTCATCCGCTTCCATGATCGTTTGACCAAGACCCAGGCGCCCCACGAACTCTTTCCGCAACCCGCGCAGTGCAAGTTGTCCAGCCGCGAGATAGGCGTGCTGAAATGGGTGGCCATGGGCAAGGCATACAGCGAAATCGCCGAGATATTTTCCATTTCGGAACGCACGGTGAAATTTCACATGTCCAACGTTTCCAGCAAACTCGAAGTGCGCACCGCCAAACAGGCCGTGTACAAAGCCATCAATATGGGAATGGTCTGACTCAGGCTGCGCTGTCCATGCGTGCTTGCTGCAACGATACCGACGCATCGAGCGGCGTCGGCCAGCGCAGCAAGCCGTCCGTGACAGAGTGCCTGAGGGCAATGCTGCCGAGCAGCCGTTGATGGTTGTCGGCGTTTACAGGCATGTCCAGCAACAATACCGTCTCGCCTGGCGAAGCCTCCCCCGTTGCCAGAACATGGTACTCCCACCCGCACTTGCGCACGATCCGCGCCATCGCCTTGCTGACCACCGTAATGATGGATTGCAGACCCGCCGAGGTTGCGTGATTGTGCATCGAGAACAGCAGCATTTCAGTCAGTGGCGCGTGCAGAATACCCAGCGACCGGGCACGCTCCGTGTCGACAAAGAACCGGCTCGACTCTGCCATGGCAGCATTTCTGGGCGCCGTATAGTCGAAAAAGCTGCGAAATGGCCCATCCAGCATGTACGGGTCGCAGGTATTGATCAGCCGAAGCCCGGCCAGCGGGACCCCATTCCAACGGCCTATCAGGTAAGTCGCAGCGGTACTGTCGTACTCATCGAACTCGAACGCATGACTGACGCGAACCTTCCATTCAAGGCGATCCGAAAAGATCTTCTTGCGCAGCGCGTACAGCGTTTCCAGCAACGTGACGGGCACCTGACTATAACTGGCTACCTGAAATTCAAACCCGCTCGACATAATAAACCCCACCCGACGCAACCAGCGTAAAGCATCACGTATTTAAATAAGTAAATCTACTGTACTTAAGAACAGGTCAACACTTTGAAACACTAACGCTCAACAGTGTGCACTTAGGTACAGTGTTATTTTTGCCAAAAATAAGGAAATCTGTTCCAGCGTTCTGGCTATCCAGGACGGCGACTTCCCAAACAATAATGACGCCACAGGGATAATGGTATGAATAGTCTATATGCCGGTATCGACACGTTGAGCGCAGTTCCTGTTCTGGACGATATTACTCAACACGAAATTTCTGCCCTCAAGACCCGCTTCAATCTGGCCGATGCCCACACGCATCAGGATCAGAGCGAGACCCAGCGCATGATCGTCGCCAGCCTGCCCGAGCTGTGGTATCGGGCACAGAACCAGACCCAATATCAGAGTGAACAGGCATTCATTCAGGCCTTCTTCACCTTCCACGGCCAGCACCATGCGTTGAAGCGCCACGACGAAATCTATCTCGTCTACGCAGCGTCCATCGCCATGCATATCACCGCAACCTATTTGCGCAAAAAGAACATGAGTGTCGGGCTGATCGAGCCCTGCTTCGACAACCTGCATGACCTGTTGAAACATATCGAAGTGCCCATGTCGGCCCTGGATGAAAGCCTGTTCACGTCATCGACCGAGGTGTACGCAAAGTTGCAGAAGGCCGCCATCGGACTGGATGCGATCTTTCTGGTCGATCCCAACAACCCGACAGGTTCCAGCCTGTTTGCCGAGGGGCCGGACACGTTTGTCGAAGTGGCCCGCTACTGCCGGGACTACAACAAGCTGCTGATCCTCGATTTCTGTTTCGCCTCGTTCTTCAAGGCCGCCGGCAAGCATCGCGTGGATGCCTACGCGATTCTCGACGACATCGGCACTCAGTACCTGGTCATGGAAGACACTGGCAAGACCTGGCCCCTGCAGGACACCAAATGCGCAACACTCATGGCCAGCCGCGACATCAACGCCGATATCTACAGCATCGTCACCAGCGTCCTGCTGAATGTCTCGCCGTTCATCCTCAACGTCGTGACCCGTTACATCGAGGACAGCAACGACGATGACTTCGACTCCGTGCGCTCGGTGCTGGACATCAACCGCAGCAAAGCGCGGGCCTGTCTTGAGGGCAAGGTCTTGAAGTATGTGCAACCGATGATCGATACCAGCGTGGCGTGGTTCGAGATCCTGCCCGCCAGCGTAAACGCCGATGACTTGCAGGCTTACCTGTTGCAATCAGACGTCTACGTGCTGCCCGGCAAGTATTTCTACTGGAGCCAGCCGGAAAAAGGCCAGCGCTACATACGCCTGGCACTGGCACGCAAACCGGACGAATTCGAGGCCGCCGTTCAGGCAATTGCGCAGGCACTGGAGAACGTTCATGTCTGACTTCGACCTGCCGATGATCGATGCGACCGTTTTCATGGGCATGCACCATGCCGATCCGGGCGTGCGTGACAAATCCCTGGGGTTCTTCTCCCGGTTCTACGAGAGCAGCGTGCAGATGAATTTCGCCCAGATAGGTATTTGCGACGCAATCATCTGGAAAAAAGGCCGTGCCTTGCAGGACGCCTATTACCCGTTCATGGATGTTTTGCATACCGACATGGCGATCCAGCGTCAGGGCTATAGCGAACAAGTGCTCCAGCGCGCAGCGGGTGAGACGCAGTTCAAGGGCCTGCCAGCCGACAAGAAACTGCTGGCGGCTCAGGTACTGGAGCAGGAAATCCCGTTTTATACCCACGATCTGGAGTTGCTGCGCCTGCAAGTCCTGCAGCCTTTCCTCCAGCCATTCGAAAGCGCCATTCGACGACAGACGTTTCCGGAGACGCTGCAGCGTCTCTATGACCAGTCCTGCGCCATGGTGATCCGCAACGAGGACTTTCAACATGTCTGGTAAGAGCATTCTGGTGCCCCTGATAACGCCTCTGAACGAGCAGGATCAGGTCTGCGAAGCCAGTCTCGAACGCCTTTTGGGCAGCCTCGCGCCGCATGTCGACGGCTACATTCCGTGCCTGACCTCCGGCGAGGGCTGGCGGCTGTCACGTCAGCAATGGCTGCAGATGCTGAGGCTGACCCTCAGGCACGCGGGCGACCGCAGCGTCATCGCCGGGATTGAACGCCACTCTACGCAAGAGGTGCTGGACTTTGCCCGCCTGGCTGAGGTTGCCGGTGCTCGAGCAGTGATGTTCACCTCACCCTTGACGCCCGGTATCAGCCAGCAGGCGATCATCGAGCATTACCAGACCATTCATGACGCGACGCACCTAGATATCTTCATGTACAACGAGGCCGCCCTGTCGGGCAACGAAAAGTCCTTCGACACCCTCAAGGCCATCGCGCAGTTACCCAGAGTCATTGGTTTGAAGGACTCGCCCTCGATGTCTCGCCCGCAGGCTCAGGTAGATGCCATCCGGCAGGAGGGCGTCGACTACTTCATCGGCTGGGAAATGCAACTGGCCAAAGACCTGGAGTCCGACGGCAATGTGGTTTCGCTGGCCAATCTGGAACCGCTGCTGTGCCGGACAGCGGCTACCCGGCAACAGCCCGCACTCAGCGACGAAGTCGCAATGCTTAACCAGCGTTATCTGCTCAATGCCCCGGACTGGTACGCGCATATCAAGCGCGAGCTCAAAGCCAGGGGCGTGATCAACAGCGAACGAGTCGTGACCGAGGAGGCTGCCTGATGAAAGACCTGCACAAGCAACTGTTTCTGGCCAACCGTGCGCTTATCGAAAAGCTGGTGCCTATTCCACCGGAGATTCTGGCGTTCGAGCAACGCTGGATCGACGATGCCATCGAACGCAGCATGACGGCAGATGCGCCTGATGATCTTGCTGGTCTGCGCAGGATGCTGACCGAGCTGGTCGAACAGGAGAGCAGCGAAGTACCGCCCAGCGCACAGTATGTCGCCAACGACATGACGCTCGACGAATTCCGGATTCTGGTTCAGGAGTTTGCGCTGGATGGTCTGACCGAAGCACAGGTGTTCTATCACCTGATGCCCAGGCTCAGCCTTCCCGCACAGATGCCCATGCTGCGCATGATGATCGACGAGTTCGGTTCGGGAAACCTCAAGCGCTCGCATACCACGCTCTATCAGGACCTGTTGCGCGAACTGGAAATGCCGCTGGACCTGCAGTTTTACGTAGATGCCAACTCCAGCGCCGGTTTCAACTTTCCCAATATGTTCTGCTGGCTGGCGATGCGGGCGGACGATGCGTCATGGTTCGCCGGAGTCATCACTTACTTCGAGACCGTGGTGCCGTTCTTTTTCGAGTGCTACACGCAGCTTTGCGAGCGCTTGCACATCAAGGCTCATACCTGCTATTCAGAGCACGTTCATATCGACGTTTTCCACGCCATCGAGGGACAGCGCCTGCTCAAAGCCATGGACGTCAATGGGGATCTGGATCCGGTAAAAGCCTGGCGGGGCATCTGCATGGGACGCGAGATCACCAACCTGGCGTTCGACCTGGCGGTAGATAAAGCCCGTCGGCTCAAACACTTCAACAAGGAGGTCAGCCTTGAACGAGCCTGCTGAGTTTCGTCGTCCCGACACGTTCACCGTAAACATCGGCCAGGAACAATACCTGATACCAAGCAGTTGCCCGCATCGTGAAGGATGGCCGGAGCATGGAGTGGTCAACGAGAAACGCCGGTCGATCACCTGTCCCCTGCACTTTTCGGTGTTCAGTCTCGAAACCGGGGAGCAACTGAGCGGTCCGCCGTGCGGTCAGTTGCAAGTACGCAGAGTGAGATGACAGCACGTGCTACGGCAGGGATCGCCCCTGCCGTAGCGACGTCAGGTCAGACGCAAAAAGCGCTTCAGCTCGGCACCCTGAGCAATCGCATCGTGACGACCCAGTTCGATCAATTCGCTGCAATAACCTGACTCGAACAGAAGATAGCTCAGCACACTGGCGCCGCTGCTCTTGGTCGCGCCCGGCCCGCGCAGAAACGTGCGCAGTGCGGGGGGCAGTTCGCGGCGGTGACGGGCCGCGATTTCATCCAGCGGACGGCTCGGCGAAATCACCAGCACTTCCACCGGCTCCATGCCCGGCTGCCGAACCTGATCCTCGGGCAGCAACGCACTGGCGGTGTTCAAGCGTTCCAGCAGCTCGATATCGCTTTCCAGATTGTCGATGAAGGTGCTGTTGAGCATGTGGCCGCTGATCTGCGCCAGGCTGGGCTGAACGCCGCGGGGCGCGCGGGGGGCAGGTCTTTCTATTTTGAGGCCGCGCGGGTTGCCGCTGACGCCGACCACCAGCACACGATTGGCGCCCAGATGCAGCGCCGGGCTGATCGGTGCCGACTGGCGCACGGCCCCGTCGCCAAAGTATTCCTCGTCCAGCATCACGGGGGCGAACAGCAAGGGAATGGCTGAGCTGGCGAGCAAGTGATCCACGGTCAGTTGCGTCGGACGGCCGATACGGCGATGGCGCAGCCAGGGTTCGATCGTACCGCGGCCCTGATAGAACGTGACCGCCTGACCCGATTCGTAACCGAAGGCCGTCACCGCCACTGCACGCAAATGATGGGCGTCGATGGCCGCTTCGATTCCGGACAGGTCCAGCCGCTCATTGAGCAGATCACGCAGGGGCGAACTGTTGAGCAAGGCGACCGGGATATTGCGTCCGAAACCCAGCAGGCTGCGACCGAAAAAACGGCTGGCCTGATGAATCACCCCGGACCAGTCGCTGCGCAGCACCTGATGGCTGCGAAACGACTGCCAGAATTCGGTCAATTGATGAATGGCGATTCGAAAATGCAGCGCGCCGCTGGCCAGCTTGACCGCATTGATCGCGCCAGCCGACGTACCGACGATAACCGGAAAGGGATTGGGCGAACCAGGCGGCAGCAGGTCGGCAATGCCTGCCAGCACGCCGACCTGATAGGCCGCACGCGCCCCGCCACCCGACAATATCAACCCGGTTACAGGCTCGACATCACTTACTGCACTGCTCGTTACTGCGCGATCCTGCATCTACGACTGACCTCGGTGATCAACGACGCTTTTTATCTACGCTTCTCATATAGCTTCTGTTCACCGGCTGGTCGACTTTTAAAGCGTCGATGGGCCCAAAGATACTGTTCGGGGCATTCAGTGACGGCCTTTTCTACCCATTGGTTGATGCGCAGGCAATCCGCTTCATCGCTCTCACCCGGAAAGTTGTCCAGCGGCGGATGAATCACCAGCCGGTAACCGCTGCCATCTGCCAGACGCCGCTGAGTGAAGGGCACGACCTGCGCACGGCCCAGGCGGGCGAACTTGCTGGTGGCGGTCACGGTCGCGGCCTGGATGCCGAACAGCGGCACAAAAATACTCTGCTTGGCGCCATAGTCCTGATCCGGCGCGTACCAGATCGCCCGGCCGGCGCGCAGCAACTTGAGCATGCCGCGCACGTCGTCTCGCTCGACAGCCAGTGAATCAAGGTTATGGCGCTCGCGCCCGCGACGCTGGACGAAGTTGAACAGCGGGCTCTTGTGTTCGCGATACATGCCGTCGATGGTGTGCTGCTGGCCTAGCAGCGCCGCGCCGATTTCCAGCGTGGTGAAATGCAGCGCCATCAGAATCACGCCCTCGCCTTTTTCCTGGGCATTCTGCAAATGCTCGAGCCCTTCGACATGGGCAAGCCTGGCCAGACGTTTTTTCGACCACCACCAGCTCATGGCCATCTCGAAGAAGGCAATCCCGGTGGAGGCGAAGTTTGCCTTGAGCAGACGCTTGCGCTCGGCCGCGGACAAATGCGGGAAGCACAGCTCCAGATTGCGTGACGCGATTTTTTTTCGATCAGTGGCCACACGGTACATGATGGCGCCCAGTGCCCGACCGATGACCAGCAGAACGCGAAATGGCAATTGGATAATCAGCCACAAGAGCCCCAGCCCCAGCCATAGCAGCCAGAAACGGGGGTGAAGGAAACTGGCTTTAAAGCGCGGGCGATCCATTTGGGCTTCCGTCAGAACAAAGGCCGCGCATTCTACAACGGTTCTAGCCGCTTGCGGCTCGCGGGCGTTCTCGCTATAAGTCTCGGCACTTTTAGCGACAAGCTGTTGTGTATATCAACCATGAGCCAGATTGAATCGCAAAACCCGGAACCTGTATTTCAGCTCAAGGGCAGCATGCTCGCCATCACCGTGATGGAGCTGGCCCGAACCAACCTTGAAGTGCTCGACAGGCAGTTGGCGGCCAAGGTGGCACAAGCCCCCAACTTCTTCAGCAATACGCCATTGATCCTGGCTCTGGACAAACTCGCACCGAACGAAGGCCCGGTGGATCTCCCGGGTCTGGTGCGTATCTGTCGCCAGCACGGCCTGCGCACCCTGGCGATCCGCGCCAACCGTATCGAAGACATTGCTGCAGCGATTGCCGTCGACCTCCCGGTCCTGCCGCCGTCCGGCGCACGTGAACGCGTGATCGACCCGGTTGAAACCGAAGCACCGAAAAAAATGCCGGAAAAACCGCCCGAGCCCCTGGTCAAGCCGACCCGAGTGATAACCGCTCCAGTACGCGGCGGTCAGCAGATCTACGCCCAGGGCGGCGACCTAGTGGTAGTCGCGCCGGTCAGTCCCGGTGCGGAACTTCTCGCCGATGGAAACATCCATGTCTACGGCCCGATGCGTGGCAGGGCACTGGCGGGAATAAAGGGCGATACCAAGGCACGCATCTTCTGTCAGCAGTTGAGTGCCGAGCTGATTTCGATTGCCGGGCAATACAAGGTGTCCGAGGACTTGCGCAGGGACCCGTTATGGGGCTCGCCGGTCCAGATCAGCTTGTCAGGTGATGTGTTGAACATCATTCGTCTTTAACGGATACTGCCGCAATTTTCAAAGCATCTCTGATTCGTCGCGAAGTTGTCGTGAAGGCGGCAGGAAGTTCTGAAAAGCACTGCTTTTCAGCGGGTATATGAGTCGAAAGTAATAGCTTAGTGCTAGCTTTCCGGAATCAGACCCCAGGACTTCCAGAATGCTTCGGCGGACGCGGCGCCAAGAGATGCCCTTCAGGGACTCAATGTCCTTTTCCTCTAGGGGTGATACACCTTGGCCAAGATTCTCGTTGTTACATCCGGCAAGGGTGGTGTGGGCAAGACCACCACCAGCGCCGCCATCGGTACCGGTCTCGCACTGCGCGGCCACAAGACAGTCATCGTCGACTTCGACGTCGGCCTGCGTAACCTCGACCTGATCATGGGTTGCGAACGCCGGGTCGTGTATGACTTCGTCAACGTGGTCAATGGCGAAGCCAACCTGCAACAGGCGCTGATCAAGGACAAGAAGATCGAAGGCCTGTTCGTGCTGGCCGCCAGCCAGACCCGCGACAAGGAAGCGCTGACCAAGGAGGGCGTTGAAAAAGTCCTCATGGAACTGAAGGAATCCTTCGAATACATCGTCTGCGATTCGCCGGCCGGTATCGAAACCGGTGCTCACCTGGCCATGTACTTCGCCGACGAAGCCATCGTCGTGACCAACCCTGAAGTCTCGTCGGTGCGCGATTCCGACCGCATGCTGGGCCTGCTGGCCAGCAAATCGCGTCGCGCCGAACGTGGCGAAGACCCGATCAAGGAACACTTGCTGCTGACCCGCTACAACCCTGAGCGCGTCAGCAAGGGCGAAATGCTCGGAGTGGAAGACGTCAAGGAAATCCTTGCCGTTACCCTGCTCGGCGTGATCCCAGAATCCCAGGCTGTACTGAAAGCTTCCAACCAGGGCGTGCCGGTCATTCTCGATGACCAGAGCGACGCGGGTCAGGCCTACAGCGATGCGGTTGACCGCCTGTTGGGCAAAACACTTGAGCACCGGTTTCTGGATGTGCATAAGAAAGGATTCTTTGAACGCCTGTTCGGGGGTAATTAATGAATATTTTTGACTTCTTTCGTGACCGCAAAAAAGGAAGCACGGCCTCGGTAGCGAAAGAGCGTCTACAGATCATCGTTGCTCACGAACGCGGCCAACGCAGTACCCCGGACTACCTTCCTGCGCTGCAGAAAGAGCTGGTGGAAGTGATCCGTAAATACGTCAATATCGAGTCTGACCAGGTACAGGTCGCTCTGGAAAGCCAGGGCAGCTGTTCGATTCTGGAACTCAATATCACCCTGCCCGATCGCTGATCAGGCAGTCGCTCGCGGCGGTATCGGCGCACTTCTACGGAAGCTGCGCCCTTGCCGCCGTTGGCGTTTCTAGCGTTTCGAGGCCGTTGCATGCCGTTGTCGAACATCCGCATCATTCATCAGGACGCCGCCGTTCTGGTGATCGATAAGCCTACCCTGCTGCTTTCCGTTCCCGGCCGTGCCGACGATAACAAGGATTGCCTGATTACCCGCCTGCAGGAAAACGGTTACCCCGAAGCGCGTATCGTCCATCGCCTGGACTGGGAAACCTCGGGCATCATTCTGCTGGCCCGTGATGCCGATACGCATCGCGAGCTGTCGCGTCAGTTTCATGACCGCGAAACCGAGAAAGCCTACACCGCGCTGTGTTGGGGCCAACCGTCCCTGGACAGCGGCAGTATCGATCTGCCATTGCGCTATGACCCGCCCACCAAGCCCCGGCATGTGGTGGATCACGAGGGTGGCAAACACGCGCTGACGTTCTGGAAGGTTGTCGAGCGGCATGATACTCACTGTCGTGTCGAGCTCACGCCGATCACTGGCCGCTCGCATCAGTTGCGGGTGCACATGCTGTCGATCGGGCATCCGCTGTTGGGTGATGGTCTGTACGCGCATCCGGAAGCGCTGGCGGCCTATCCGCGTCTGTGTCTGCATGCCAGCATGCTGAGCTTCACGCATCCAGGGACTGGCGAGCGAATGACCTTCGAGTGTGCTGCGCCGTTCTGATCTGAATGATGCGCTGACTATCTTGCAGATGCTCCGCGCCGGCATGCCGTTGACTATCGTTCCCACGCTCCGCGTGGGAATGCAGTTCGTGACGCTCCGCGTCACACAGCGGTTCTGTGGTGTCAGATGGATTGGTGTTCGGCTCAGGTTACCTTTGCGCCCTTGCGACGCCTCACTTTGGCCCGTCAAAGTAACTCGCCGCAAGGGCGAAAAGGTGACTTGAGTCGAGCCTCACCCCCACTGGCACCGTAGAACCGTTGTGTAACGCAGCACATCGGCACGAGAGCTGTGCGATAAGCGCAACCCAAGGCAGCAAATCATCCAATACGGTAAACTCGCGCCATTGTTGTCTGGAGCTATTTATGCGCGCAGAGTTGAACAAAGGCCTTATTGATTTCCTGAAGGCTTCTCCTACCCCCTTCCACGCCACTGCCACACTCGTGCAACACTTCGAAGCCGCAGGTTTTCAGCGGCTGGACGAACGTGACACGTGGGCAGTAGAAACCGGGGGCCGTTATTTTGTCACCCGTAATGACTCTTCTATCGTCGCTTTCCGGATGGGTCGTCAGTCGCCCCTTACTGGCGGCATCCGCATGGTCGGCGCACACACCGACAGCCCGTGCCTGCGGGTCAAGCCGCAACCGGAACTGCAACGCCAGGGTTTTTGGCAGCTGGGCGTCGAAGTCTACGGCGGCGCCTTGCTGGCTCCCTGGTTTGATCGTGATCTGTCGCTGGCCGGTCGCGTCACTTTCCGCCGCGATGGCAAGGTCGAAAGCCAGCTGATCGACTTCAAACTGCCGATCGCCGTGATTCCCAATCTGGCGATTCACCTGAACCGCACGGCCAACGAAGGCTGGGCGATCAACGCGCAAAACGAACTGCCGCCCATCCTGGCGCAGGTTGCCGGTGACGAGCGAGCGGACTTCCGGGCGCTGCTGACCGACCAACTGGCCCGCGAACACGGACTCAATGCCGATGTGGTGCTCGATTACGAGCTGAGTTTCTACGACACCCAGGGCGCCGCCGTGGTCGGCCTCAACGGGGACTTCCTGGCAGGCGCACGCCTGGACAACCTGTTGTCGTGTTTCGCCGGGATGCAGGCACTGCTCAACACCGAGAGCGACGAAACCGCCCTGCTGGTGTGCACCGATCACGAAGAAGTCGGCTCGTCTTCCGCTTGTGGCGCAGACGGTGCGATGCTCGAGCAGATCGTCCAGCGCCTGTTGCCGAGCAGCGAAGACTACGTGCGCACGATTCAGAAGTCGCTGCTGATATCGGCCGATAACGCCCACGGCATTCATCCCAACTACGCTGACAAGCACGACGCCAATCACGGTCCCAAGCTCAACGCCGGGCCGGTGATCAAGGTCAACAGCAACCAGCGTTACGCCACCAACAGCGAAACCGCCGGTTTCTTCCGCCATCTGTGCATGGCCGAAGAAGTGCCGGTGCAGAGCTTCGTGGTGCGCAGCGACATGGGTTGCGGTTCGACCATCGGACCGATCACTGCCAGCCACCTGGGTATCCGCACGGTAGACATCGGCTTGCCGACGTTCGCCATGCACTCGATTCGCGAACTGGCCGGCAGCCATGACCTGGCGCATCTGGTCAAGGTATTGAGCGCGTTCTATGCCAGCCACGAGTTGCCATAACGGCTGAGGCGATCACCGATAACGTGGGAGCGGCCTGCTGCTCCCGCATATTGGTGTTGACGCCCGCTAAAATGCCCATGGAAAGAAATAAAACTTTCTCTAATCACGACGATAAAAAAGATGCGTTTGCCTGCGTCACTCATAACCCCCTGGTACGCAACAACAAGTCGTTAGTTTATAAAGGGACTTCATGTCCCGAATTCCATCGACGCACCCTGTCGATGATTCAGTCGTGGAGTGCTGGAATAACGCGGGCTACTCGACCTCTATCCAGTCATCGTCCTCGTCGGGTTTATCGACAATATCGTCATCTTCGTTCACGTAATACGGTATACCGGCTTCAACACCGTTCTCACCCGTTCTGGCAACCAGTTGCCTGTACCTCTTCCCGTCCCAGAGCCTGAAAATAAGTGTGGAGTCTTCTCCCGCCGAGAGCGTCGAGCCTTCACTGCCAATAAGTTTGCTACGCGCGCCTGCCGTCAAGACACTGTTCTTACCAGCGGTCAATCTGCTTTGGTCTCCCGCCATCAGGGTGCAGTCATGTCCGCCGGTCAGTTTGCTTCTATCGCCGGCAGTCAGATAACTGTTATTACCGGCCAGTAGTTTGCTGCGGTCACCTGCGGTCTGATTACTGTCTGCACCGGCAATCAACCTGCTGCGATCACCCGCCAGTTGTACGCTGCCCGCACCGGCAATCAGCGTGCTGCGAAAACCCGCTGTCTGCGAACTGCCCTTGCCGGCGATCAGCATGCTTTTATTTCCGGCGACCTGAATGCTTTCATGGCCTGCAATCAACGAGCTGCCGTAACTTGCAATCTGGTTGCTGCCATAACCCGCAGTCAATGTGCTGCGAATGCCCGATGTAAGACTACTGCCATAACCGGCGATCAAAACGCTGCGAAGTCCGGCGATCAGCGTGCTGCCATAGCCTGCGGTCAGAAAACTCCTGATTCCGCTGGTCAGGGAGCTGCCATAACCGGCTATCAATGAACTGTCCTGCCCGGCCGTTGCAGTGCTGCCGTAGCCCGCAGTGAGCGAGCTTCCGTACTCTGCGGTCTGAGTACTGCCATAACCGGCCGTAAGGGTACTTTTATAGCCGGCTGTCTGCGTACTGCCATAACCGGCGATCAGCGAGCTGGCAAAGCCGGCAGTGGAAGTACTTCCGTAGCCGGTGGTGAGCGAGCTGTTTTCCTGTGCGGTTTGCGTGCTGCCGTAACCGGCGGTCAAGGTGCTCTCGTAACCTGCTGTCTGCGTGCTGCCATAACCCGCAATCAGCGAACTCGCATATCCCGCAGTGGAAGTACTTCCATAACCTGTCACCAGGTCACTGCGCTCCTGCGCGGTTTGCGTACTGCCGTAACCGGCGGTCAACGTGCTCTCGTAGCCTGCCGTCTGAGTACTGCCGTAACCCGCGATCAGCGAGCTGGAATAGCCCGCAGTGGAGGTACTTCCGTAACCTGTGGTGAGCGAGCTGTTTTCCTGAGCGGTTTGCGTACTGCCATAACCGGTCGTCAGGGTGCTCCCATAGCCTGCCGTCTGCGTGCTGCCATAGCCGGCGATCAAGGAACTGGAATAGCCCGCAGTCGACGTGCTGCCGTAGCCTGCGACTAGGTCGCTGCGCTCCTGTGCCGTCTGGGTACTGCCATAACCTGCGGTCAATATGCTTTTGAAGCCCGCCGTCTGAGTGCTGCCGTAGCCGGCGATCAGCGAACTGTTTGACCCTGCCGTCGAAGTGCTGCCATAGCCTGTGACAAGGTCACTGTGTTCTCTGGCGGTCTGGGTACTGCCATAGCCGGCGGTCAGCATGCTTCTGTAGCTCGCGGTCTGGGTGCTGCCATAACCTGCGATCAGCGAACTGCCTGAGCCTGCGGTCCCCGTACTGCCATAGCCCGCAATCAGGTCGCTACCGTCCCTGGCCGTCTGGGTACTGCCATAACCAGCGGTCAGGATACTTTTGTGGCCCGCTGTCTGTGTACTCCCGTAACCCGCGATGATGAAGCTTTCATGCCCTGCGGTGCCTGTACTTCCGTAGCCGGTGGTGAGGTTACTGGCAGCCCCGGCCGTTTGCGTACTGCCATAGCCTGAGGTGAGTACGCTGCCCTGCTGTGCGGTCTGGGTACTGCCATAACCTGCCGTGAGCGAGCTTTCACTGCCCGAGGTTTGCGTGCTGCCGTAACCGGCGATCAACGAGCTGTCAGCGCCAGCTGTTCCCGTACTGCCATATCCGGCCGTCAGGGTGCTGCCTTCGCGGGCAGTCTGGGTACTGCCATAGCCTGCGGTGAGCGAACTTTCGCTGCCTGATGTCTGCGTGCTGCCATATCCGGCAATCAACGAACTGTCGGCACCTGCCGTGCCAGTGCTGCCGTAGCCCGCCGTCAGGTTGCTGCCTTCCTGGGCCGTCTGCGTACTGCCGTAACCCGCTGTCAGCGCACTGTCACTTCCAGACGTCTGCGTGCTGCCATATCCGGCGATCAATGAACTGTCGACACCTGCTGTACCCGTGCTGCCGTAACCCGCCGTCAGATTGCTGCCTTCCTGGGCCGTCTGCGTACTGCCGTAACCCGCCGTGAGCGAGCTGTCACTGCCGGAGGTTTGCGTGCTGCCGTAACCGGCGATCAGCGAGCTGTCGGAACCTGCCGTGCCGGTGCTGCCATACCCAGCGGTGAGATTGCTGCCTTCCTGAGCCGTTTGCGTGCTGCCGTAGCCTGCGGTCAGGGCGCTGTCACTTCCCGAAGTCTGCGTGCTGCCATAGCCGGCGATCAACGAGCTGTCGGCACCGGCAGTACCAGTGCTGCCGTATCCGGAGGTCAGGTTGCTGCCTTCCTGGGCGGTCTGCGTACTGCCGTAGCCCGCAGTCAGCGAACTGTCGCCTCCCGAGGTTTGGGTACTGCCATAGCCGGCGATCAACGAGCTATCCGAGCCCGCAGTGCCGGTACTGCCATACCCTGCGGTGAGATTGCTACCTTCCTGGGCCGTTTGCGTGCTGCCGTAACCCGCCGTCAGCGAGCTGTCTTCCCCGGAAGTCTGGGTACTGCCGTAGCCGGCGATCAACGAGCTGTCCGAGCCTGCCGTGCCGGTGCTGCCGTAACCTGCGGTGAGATTGCTACCTTCCTGGGCCGTTTGCGTGCTGCCGTAGCCTGCGGTCAGCGAACTGTCGCCTCCCGAGGTTTGTGTACTGCCGTAACCGGCGATCAACGAGCTATCCGAGCCTGCCGTGCCGGTGCTGCCATACCCTGCGGTGAGATTGCTGCCTTCCTGAGCCGTCTGCGTGCTGCCGTAACCCGCCGTGAGCGAGCTGTCTTCTCCGGAAGTCTGAGTACTGCCGTAACCGGCGATCAACGAACTATCCGAGCCAGCTGTTCCCGTACTGCCGTACCCGGCCGTCAGGTTGCTGCCCTCGCGGGCGGTCTGGGTGCTGCCGTAACCCGCCGTCAGCGCGCTGTCCCCACCGGCGGTCTGGGTGCTTCCATAGCCTGCTACCAGCGAGCTGTCGGAGCCAGCGGTGCCTGTACTTCCATAACCGGCAATCAGATCACTGTGGTTGCCAGCGGTCTCGTTACTGCCATAACCGGCAATGAGCCGACTGTGGTTGTCGCCACTCAACGTGCTGCCGTAAGTGGCGGTCTGCAAATTCTGCGGCGTCGTCACCGGCAGGGTGTTTACCGGGGGGGCCGCCGCGCTGACCAACGCCACATCGAACACTTCATGACTGGCCTGTTCGGCCACCGGTAACGCGACATTTGCTGTCGCGGGCGTGGGTGTGGGCGTGGCCATTGGCGTCGGCGTCGGCGTCGGCGTTGATGCAGGGTCGGCCTGACGTGCCGAAATGAAGTGTGACGCGCTGATCCTGTCGCCGACATGAACCACCTCGGCCCTCGGAAACTTGACCATTCCGGGCTCTTCCAGACTGATGATGTCGGCAACGGCGACTTCACAGACAATCCATCGCGCATCGGCATGCACGCTTAGAAAAGCGCTGGTTCCAGCGCCCCACAGTAAACCGACCAGACCATTCTCATGCCGCCTGGTTGACTGCCAGTATTTGGATTCCACCGTCCCGGAAGCGGGCCATATAAGGCCGCAATGATCGGCCATGTTATTTGCACAGGTACGCAGCACCAACGCCTTGTCGAGATTCATTACAGCATCCTCATAGATCCTTTAAATAAAAGCAGCTGCACTTATCAAGCATTGCTTTATAGGACAACCGCCATGTCAGCCTTAATCCCAACGTGGAACGATGGTGCACATAACACCAACTAAGCAGTGCACCACCTTCCACACTAAAAACCTACCACACCCTATTAATAAGTATTAATTAATATTGAGATTTTTCTTACAGCCCGTTAAAAATTAGAATAATTACTCTGGAAAATCTCATGAAAAACCAACTAATTTAACCCTGCGCCGCCAGCAGTAATAGAATAACGCTCATTGATTTTTTTTGTTAATCAAACGCATATATTATACAAAACCTATTAAACAGGCCGTGCACTGCATAAGTTTTCATCAACGAAATGAGTATTTACTTATAGAAAACAGTCAACTAACGAGTTGCAGGTCAGTGCCCACAAAGCCGGTTTGCCACACCGGCATTCAGTCGCCATGCACCTCGGCGCGCACATGAATAGCATCATGACGCCAGTATTCGAGGTCACAGTCGATCAACCGATCTTTGCGATCATAATTGACACGTGCGATGCGCAGGCCCGGGCTGCCAAGCGAAACCTTCAGGGCGGCAGCCGCGTCGGCATGCAGCGCGGTCGGCACCATGTCGAAACGCACCTGCCCGTAATGCACGTCATAACTGCGAGCATAAAGCTCGGTGAGTGATTCGTTCAGATCATGCTCGAGAATGCCGGGAAACAACTCCGGCCTCAGGTAGTGCTCGACGTAGAGGACCAGCCGCTGATCGATACGACGCGCACGGCAGATCTGGATCACGCTCGACAGCGCCGGCAGTTCCAGCATTTCGCAGATCAGCGCTGAAGCAGGTTGCAGGCGTGCTGACAGAAGCTGGGTGTGCGGCACCCTTCCCTGAGCACAGACCATTGCGTGGAAATGGCTGCGTCTGATCAGGTCATAGGCCAGTCGCGGCGGGGAGATGAACCAGCCACGCCGCTCTTCCCGGTAGATCAGCCCCTGCGCTTCGAGCTGCAACAGCGCTTCACGCAAGGTAATGCGGGTGGTGGCGAATACCTCGCTGAGCTTGCGCTCTGCGGGCAACTTGCTGCCATGCGGCAACAGGCCATGTTCGATCTGCTCCTGCAGCGCATGGCAAATCGTTGTTACCGCCCGTGGCACATCTTCGCGCATTCCGCTATCCATCTGGACTAGACCAGCCCTGTTACGAGGCATACATCAGTGCAGCCAACGCCGTTGGCTCCTTTGCACCGAGCCTAGGCCGGGTAGATGACTGTCCTGTTACAGGACAAATCATGTTCCATGCCAACTGCGTGGAAAACAGCCCTGAAACCCCTGCTCAGCAAGCACGTTGCGTTGGTCTACGCTTAGCGCCAGGCACTGCCGGAGCCCGTGAAAAACGGTTTTGTACGCGCAACACGACACGAAAATGTCATGCAAAACGCCTAACTTGGCTCAGGTATTGCTGATCTAGACCAAACAATCCGCAACGAACACTTCTCTCAAGAAGTGCACTAGGAGCTCCGAATGAAACATCTTTTGTTGGCATCACTCCTCGGTTCAGCCATGGCAATGAGTTCCCTGGTCATGGCTGCGGACACAGATCTTAAAACGCTGGAGGCCGCGGCCAAGGCTGAAGGCGCGGTCAACAGCCTCGGCATGCCGGATGACTGGGCAAACTGGGGCGGCATCTGGAAAGACCTGGAAGCCAAATATGGCCTCAAGCACATGGACACCGACATGAGCTCGGCCCAGGAGATCGCCAAGTTCGAGGCGGAGAAAGACAACGCCAGTGGTGACATTGGCGACGTAGGCGCAGCGTTCGGCCCTATCGCCACAGCAAAAGGCGTTACCCAGCCTTACAAGCCAACCACCTGGGAGCAAATCCCGGACTGGGCCAAGGACAAGGACGGCCACTGGGCGCTGGCCTACACCGGCACCATCGCCTTCATCGTCAACAAAAACCTGCTGCACGGCTCTGAAATCCCGAAAAGCTGGGCTGACCTGAAAACCGGCAAATACAAGGTTTCCATCGGCGACGTGAGCACTGCGGCGCAGGCTGCCAACGGTGTACTGGCGGCCGCCATCGCCATGGGAGGTGACGAAACCAACATCGCACCGGGCCTGACACTGTTCACCGATCTGGCCAAACAGAAGCGTCTGACGATGGCTAACCCGACCATTCAGACCATCGAGAAAGGCGAAATCGAAGTCGGTGTGGTCTGGGACTTCAACGGCCTGAGCTACAAGGCCAAGATGACCAAGCCCGATGATTACGTGGTGCTGATCCCGTCGGACGGCTCGGTGATTTCCGGCTATACCACCATCATCAACAAATACGCCAAACACCCGAACGCCGCCAAGCTGGCGCGTGAATACACCTTCAGCGATGCGGGTCAGATCAGGCTGGCAGAAGGCAATGCACGCCCGATTCGCGTAGAGCACATCAAATTGCCTGAAAACGTTCAAGCCAAACTGCTGCCGCAAGACCAGTACAAGAATGCCAAGCCGATCAAAGAAGCGGATAAGTGGGAGGCAACCTCCAAAGCGCTGCCGCAGAAGTGGCAAGAACAAGTCATCATCGAGATGAACTGATCGCCACTGCGACTCAGGGATGGAGTCGTATGAAGCGGGCGAGTCACTCTCGCCCGCACTCTTTCGCCCGAGCGAGTCGCCCATGAAACACAACGTCATCCTGATCGTGCTAGACGGCCTCAATTACGAAGTCGCCCGCCATGCGATGGGCCACCTGCAAGCCTGGCACGCTGCAGGCCGGGCCGCGCTCTACAAGATGGAATGCGAACTGCCCGCGCTCTCCCGCCCCCTTTACGAATGCATACTGACCGGTGTCGCGCCCATCGACAGCGGCATCGTGCATAACAACGTCTCGCGCCTGTCGAATCAGCGCAGCATCTTTCACTATGCTCGCGACGCCGGGCTGAGCACGGCAGCAGCGGCCTATCACTGGGTCAGCGAGCTGTACAACCGCACGCCGTTCGACCCGGCACGCGATCGCCACACCGAGGCAGCGGACCTGCCGATTCAGCATGGGCTGTTCTACTGGGTCGATCACTACCCTGATTCGCACCTGTTCGCCGACGCCGAAAGTCTGCGTCTCAGGCACGCCCCGAACTTTCTGCTGATCCACCCCATGAACATTGACGACGCCGGGCACAAGCACGGCCTCGACACTGCGCAATACCGCAACAGCGCCCGCAGCGCCGACATCATTCTGGCTGACTACCTGCAACGCTGGCTGGACGCCGGTTATCAAGTGCTGGTGACGGCCGACCACGGCATGAACAATGACCGCTCGCACAACGGACTGTTGCCGGAAGAACGTGAAGTACCGCTGTTCGTCATCGGCGATGCCTTCAGCCTGAATGTCGACGCCGCGCCGCGCCAGATCGATCTGTGCGGCACCGTTTGCGAGCTGCTGGGTATTCCTCATGACAAACCGGTCTGCCGGGAGATCTTCAATTGACGACCTTTTCCCGAGGCAAGTGGCTGGGGCTGTTGTGCCTGCTGCCCTTCGCCGTATTCTTCATCGTGTTTCAGATTGCACCGCTGCTGTGGGTCGCGATTCACAGCCTGCAAAGCGATGCCGGCTGGGGCTGGGAAAACTTCATCCGGGCGTTCAGCTCGAAGTTCTATCGGCAAGCCATTCAGTACAGCCTGGAGATCAGCTTCTGGTCGAGCCTGTTCGGCATCATCATCTCCGTCCTGGGTGCCTATTCGCTGCGCAAGGTGGATTCGCGGCTGCGCGATTTCGTCAACTCGTTCGCCAACATGACCAGCAATTTTGCCGGCGTTCCACTGGCGTTCGCATTCATCATCCTGCTGGGGTTCAACGGCGCGCTGACCCTGATCCTCAAGCAGACCGGGATCATCGATGACTTCAACCTGTATTCCAAGACCGGACTGATCATCCTTTATACCTACTTCCAGATCCCCCTCGGCGTGCTACTGCTCTACCCCGCATTCGATGCCGTGCGCGAAGACTGGAACGAGTCGGCAGCGCTGCTGGGGGCCAGCAGCTATCAGTTCTGGCGCTACATCGGCCTGCCAGTGCTGACCCCGGCGCTGCTCGGCACTTTCGTCATTCTGCTGGCCAATGCGCTCGGCGCCTATGCCACGGTTTACGCGCTGACCACCGGCAATTTCAACGTATTGCCCATCCGTATCGCGGCGATGGTCGCGGGCGATATCACGCTGGATCCGAACATGGCCAGCGCGCTGGCGATGATTCTGGTCGGGCTCATGACCCTGGTCACCGTGGTCCATCAGTGGTTGTTGAGAAGGAGCTACCATGTCACGCGTTGAACGAGGGCCTGCGAGCATTTATCACAAGACGGTGGTCTACCTGCTGTTCGTGATCCTGTTGCTGCCACTGGCCGGCACTTTCCTGTACTCGATCGCGACCAGTTGGTCGGCGACCATTCTGCCCAGCGGCCTGACCTTCAAATGGTACGTGGCGCTGTGGAGCGACCCACGCTTTCTGACGGCATTCGGCCAGTCATTGCTGGTCTGCGTCGGCGCACTGGTCCTTTCGGTGGTGCTGATTCTGCCCCTGCTGTTCGTCGTGCATTACTACTTTCCGCGCCTCGACGGGCTGATGAACATCCTCATCCTGCTGCCGTTTGCCGTGCCGCCCGTGGTGTCCTCGGTCGGCCTGCTACAGCTGTATGGCTCAGGCCCCATGGCGATGGTCGGCACACCGTGGATTCTGATCGGCTGTTACTTCACGGTCGCCCTGCCCTTCATGTACCGCGCCATCACCAACAACCTGCAGGCCATCAACCTGACAGACCTGATGGACGCCGCCCAGTTGCTCGGCGCCAGCACCTGGCAGGCGGCGTTCATGGTCGTGCTGCCCAACCTGCGCAAAGGTCTGATGATTGCCCTGCTGCTGTCGTTCTCGTTCCTGTTCGGCGAATTCGTGTTCGCCAACCTGCTGGTCGGCACGCGCTATGAAACGCTGCAGGTCTACCTCAACAACATGCGCAACAGCAGCGGTCACTTCAACAGTGCGCTGGTGATTTCCTATTTCCTCTTCGTGCTGGTGCTGACCTGGGCCGCCAATCGACTGAACAAGGACAAAGACTGAGATGAGTTTTGTCAGCATTGAAAACCTGCAGAAAAGCTACGCCAGCACGTCAGTGTTCAGCGACATCAACTGCAGCATCGCGAAGGGTGAATTCGTTACCTTGCTGGGCCCGTCGGGCTGTGGCAAATCCACCTTATTGCGCTGCATCGCCGGGCTGACCCCGGTCAACAGCGGGCGCATTCTGCTCGATGACAGCGACCTGGTGCCGCTCACGCCGCAAAAGCGCAACATCGGCATGGTGTTCCAGAGCTATGCGCTGTTTCCCAACATGACCGTCGAGCAAAACGTTGCCTTCGGGCTGCGCATTCAGAAAGTCAGTGCCGACGAGAGCGCAAGGCGCGTTGCCGAGATTCTGCGCATGGTCGAGCTGCACGATTTCGCCACACGCTACCCGCATCAGTTGTCCGGCGGGCAATGCCAGCGTGTGGCGCTGGCACGCTCACTGGTCACTCGCCCGCGTCTGCTGCTGCTCGATGAGCCGCTGTCGGCGCTGGATGCACGGATTCGCAAGAACCTGCGCGAACAGATCCGCGCCATTCAGCGCGAGCTGAGCCTGACCACTATTTTCGTGACCCACGACCAGGAGGAAGCACTGACCATGTCAGACCGTATCTTCCTGATGAACCAGGGCCGGATCGTGCAGAGCGGCGACGCCGAAACCCTCTATACCGCGCCTGTGGACGTGTTCGCCGCAGGCTTCATCGGCAACTACAACCTGTTGGAAGCCGACGACGCCACTCGCCTGATGCAGCGCCCGATCAACAGCCGCGTGGCGATCCGCCCTGAGTCGATCCAATTGAGCCTGACGGGCGAACTGGAAGGCGAAGTACGCAGTCACAGTCTGCTCGGCAACGTCATCCGCTACCGGGTGCAGGCCCGTGGCGTAGACCTTGTGGTCGACGTACTGAACCGCAGCGCCGACGACCTGCACCCGGACGGAAGGCGTGTAACACTGAACATCGAACCGTCGGCGCTCTGTGCCTTGAACTGAATGCGCCTTGAACTGACGTTGTTATGAACAGATAACGCCACACGCTTGCCGATCGAGACTTTAAGCGTGAAGCTGACAGCTGATTCAACAGACTTTTAGGAGGAACCGCACATGCCCCTGGCAATTTTCGACCTGGACGAGACCCTGATCGGTGGTGACTGCGCCACGCTCTGGAGCGAGCAGATGGGTCGCCTGGGCTGGGTTGACTCGACGTCGTTCATGCAACGCAACGACGAACTGATGGCCGCCTACAGCGCGGGCGAGCTCGCGATGGAAGACTACATGGCCTTCAGCCTGGAACCCATGGCTGGCCGTACCCCCGAAGAAATCGATCATCTGGTCGGCCCTTGGGTCGAGGACGTCATCGAGCCGATCATCTACAGCGACGCCTGCACATGCATTGCAAAGCACCGCGCCAAGGGTGACCGCATTCTGGTGATCTCGGCGTCGGGCGTGCATCTGGTCAAGCCGATCGCCGAACGTCTCGGCATCGACGAAGTGCTGGGTATCGAGCTGGACGTGCAGCATGGCGTCTACAGCGGGGCCACTGTCGGCGTGCTGACCTATCGGGAAGGCAAGATCACGCGCCTGATGGAGTGGCTGGATGCCGAGGGGGAAAATCTCGAGGGTGCGAGTTTCTATTCGGATTCGCGCAATGACCTGCCGCTGCTGCTCAAGGTTGACCACCCTAACGTGGTCAACCCCGATGCCGTGTTACTGGAACACGCGCAGAAAGCCGGCTGGCCGGTACACGACTGGAGCTGAGTCCAGAGGCACCGCCTGATCAGACCAGGCTTTCGTCGATGACCAGCACGATCTTGCCGGACACCGTGTTGGTCGCCAGCTCTTCGAACGCCGCTTCGGCATCCTTGATCGCAAAGGATTTCGCCAGTTGCGGCTTGAGGCGACCCTCGGTGAACAGTGGCCAGACGTGCTGACCCAGATCACTGAGCAGGTCGGCCTTGAACGTGTCGTCGCGACTGCGCAAGGTCGAACCCATCAACTGGATACGCTTGCCCAGCACATGGGCCAGGTCCACCTGTGCTTCGCGGCCGCTCATGATGCCGATCAGCACCCAGCGACCGTCCAGGGCCAGCAGTTTGACGTTGAGCTCGGCGTAGCTCGCCCCCACCGGGTCGAGAATGACGTTGAACGGTGCAAAGTCGCTCAGGCCTTCAAGACTTTCGCTGCGCACCACACCGCCCTGCGCACCCAGTTCGACGCAATAGGCCAGCCGTTCGGCCGAGCCGACGCTGACCCACACCGGGTTGCCAAACGCCTTGCAAAGCTGAATCCCGGCTGAACCAACCCCACTTGCGCCAGCGTGCAGCAAAACCTTCTCGCCAGGCTTGAGCCCGGCGAGTTCGAACAGGTTCAGCCACGCCGTGGCATAGACCTCGGGAATGGCCGCCGCCTCGTGCAGCGACAGACCTTCCGGGACCGGCAGCACGTGTCGCCCATCGACCACCACTTCTTCGGCCATCGCCCCGCCCGCCAACAGCGCACAGACGCGGTCTCCGACCACCCAGGACGAACCCGGACCGACTTCGGCGATCACGCCGGAGCATTCCAGACCCAGTGTCTGGGTGACTCCAGGCGGCGGCGGATACTTGCCTTCGCGCTGTAACAGATCGGCACGATTCAAACCTGCCGCAGCCACTTTGATACGTACCTGCCCCACATCGAGGGCCGGACTCGGCTCCTCGACCCATTCCACATGTCCTTCAACGCCTTGCAATGCCTTCACGGTGCCTCCATAGTGAGTCCAGACTGAGCCCGTGGCTGTTTTGCCCGGGCTTTTGCATTATGCGGCCGGGTCCAAAGGAACCGGCGACCTCAAAGACGGCCTAATATGCGTTATCAATTGTCCTCGCGTCGAATCAGCATGAAGCAATTATTCCCCAGCACTGCCCTCGCACTGTTTGTCGGCCTTAGCGTTTTGCCGATGTCAGCCAGTACCTTTGCCGCCAACAGCTGGGATAATCTTCAGCCGGACCGCGACGAAGTGATTGCCAGCCTCAACGTGGTTGAGCTGCTCAAACGACATCACTACAGCAAGCCGCCCCTGGACGACAAGCGTTCGGCGATTATTTACCAGAGCTACATCAAGCAACTGGACCCCTCGCGCAGCTATTTCATGGCCAGCGACATTGCCGATTTCGACAAATGGCAGTTCCAGTTCGACGACTTCCTGAAAAGCGGCGACCTGAACGCCGGCTTCGTCATCTACAAGCGCTATCTGGATCGCGTCAACGCGCGTCTGAACTTTGCGCTGGGCGAGTTGGCCAAGGGCGTCGACAAGCTCGACTTCAATACCAAGGAAACCCTGCTGGTCGACCGCAAGGACGCCGCATGGCCCAAGGATACAGCCGAGCTCGACGAACTGTGGCGCAAGCGCATCAAGGATGAAGTCCTGCGTTTGAAGATTGCAGGCAAGGACCCGGCGAAGATTCAGGAAACCCTGACCAAGCGCTACAAGAATCAGCAGGCGCGTCTGAATCAGACCCGTGCCGAAGATATCTTCCAGGCCTACATCAATACGTTCGCCATGTCCTACGATCCGCACACCAACTACCTGTCACCTGACAGCGCGGAGAACTTCGACATCAACATGAGCCTGTCGCTGGAAGGCATCGGCGCCGTGTTGCAGAGCGATAACGACAACGTCAAGATCGTGCGTCTGGTCCCGGCAGGTCCTGCGGCCAAGACCAAGCAGGTCGCACCGGCCGACAAGATCGTGGCCGTTGCCCAGGGCGACAAGGAAATGGTCGACGTGATCGGCTGGCGTCTGGATGAAGTGGTCAAGCTGATCCGCGGTCCGAAAGGCTCCGTGGTTCGCCTGGAGATCATCCCGGCCAGCAATGCGCCGAATGACCAGACCACCAAGATCGTCGCCATCACCCGTGAAGCGGTGAAGCTTGAAGAACAGGCGGCCAAGAAGTCGATCCTGCACCTCAAGCAGGATGGCAAGGACTACAAGCTCGGGGTCATCGACATTCCGGCCTTCTATCTGGACTTCAAGGCCTACCGTGCCGGCGATCCGGAATACAAGAGCACCACCCGTGACGTGAAGAAACTGCTCACCGAATTGCAGGCCGAGAAGGTCGACGGTGTGGTACTGGATCTGCGCAACAACGGTGGCGGTTCGTTGCAGGAAGCCACCGAGCTGACCAGCCTGTTCATCGACAAGGGCCCGACCGTGCTGGTGCGCAATGCCGACGGCAAGGTCGACGTGCTGGAAGACGAAGCCAAGGGCGCGTTCTACAAAGGGCCGATGGCACTGCTGGTCAACCGCCTGTCTGCGTCGGCGTCGGAGATTTTCGCCGGGGCGATGCAGGATTATCACCGCGCGCTGGTGATCGGTGGTCAGACCTTCGGTAAAGGCACCGTGCAGACCATTCAGCCGCTCAATCACGGCGAACTGAAGCTGACGCTGGCCAAGTTCTACCGGGTTTCCGGTCAGAGCACCCAGCATCAGGGCGTGGTACCGGACATCACTTACCCGTCGCTGATCGACACCAAGGAAATCGGCGAGAGCGCCCTGCCCGAGGCCATGCCGTGGGACAGCATCAAACCGGCGATCAAGCCGGCCATTGATCCGTTCAAGCCGTTCCTTGCCCAGCTGCAGGCGCGTCACGAAGCACGTTCGGCCAAAGACGCCGAGTTCGTGTTCATCGAGGATCGCCTGGCGCTGGCCAAGAAGCTGATGAACGAGAAGACCGTCAGCCTCAATGAAGCCGACCGTCGTGCCGAGCACGCCTCTATCGAAAGCAAGCAACTTGCGCTGGAAAACACCCGCCGCAAGGCCAAGGGTGAAGAGCCGCTCAAAGAGCTGAAGAAGGAAGACGAAGACGCGCTGCCGGTGGAAGACGAGAAGACCAAACCCGAGGACGATGCCTATCTGGCAGAGACCGGGCGCATTCTCATCGACTACCTGGGTCTGAGTGCAGCGGTCGCGAAAAAGTAACACAGGCTCATTGATGGCCATTTAGCTTCAACGTCATCAAACAGTCATGAAGCTGTCGTGAAATACGGGGCTGAACGCGAAATCGTTCAGCCCTTTTTCATTCTCTCCGAGACGACCATGACCATAACAGAGCAGCTGAGCGCACTGAGTTCCATTCTGGCTCGTGGTGATTTGCACAGTTTGTTCCAGCCCATCGTCTCGCTGTCGGAGCACCGGATTCTGGGCTATGAAGCCCTGACCCGCGGCCCTTCCAACAGCGCCCTGCACTCACCCTTGAACCTGTTCGCCATCGCCCGCCAGGCCGGTCGCCTGAGCGAGCTGGAGTTGAGTTGCCGGGACAGCGCCTGCCGACGTTTCAGTCAGCAGAAGTTGCCAGGCAAGCTGTTTCTCAACGTCTCCCCCGAATCGCTGCTCGAAACCTCTCACCCTCCGGGCCGGACCCTGGAAATGCTGCGTCGCTACCAGATCGCGCCCAAGGACGTGGTCATCGAACTGACCGAGCAGATGCCCACCGATGATTTCGACCTGCTGTACAACGCCTTGCACCACTACCGCGACATGGGTTTTTCCATCGCGCTGGACGATCTGGGTGCCGGTTATTCGAGCTTGCGACTCTGGTCGGAGCTGCGTCCGGACTACGTGAAAATCGATCGGCACTTCATCGACGGCATTCACCAGGATGCGGTGAAGCGCGAGTTCGTCGGCTCCATGCTGCAGATGGCCAAGGCCTCCAGGGCGACGGTGATTGCCGAAGGCATCGAATTGCCGGAAGAGCTGGCGACGCTGAAAGACATGGGCGTGAACCTGGTTCAAGGCTATCTGCTGGCGCGTCCTCAGGAGCGCCCGCCGCGCGACACCCGCGCCATGTTGCCAAAAACAGAGATCACCGTGGTGCCGCTCAACGAAGAAGCGGCCGACCTGTCTGCGCTGCTCAATCCGCAGCCATCGGTCAGCCAGTCCACCCCCACGGCTGAAGTGCTGGAAGCGTTTCGCAGGCAGGCCAACCTCAACTCGCTGGCGGTGCTGGATGACGACGCCCGACCGTGTGGCATCGTCCACCGGCACTCGTTGTCCGAGGCCCTGCTCAAGCCCTTCGGCACCGAGCTGTTTGCCCGCAAACCGATCAGCCGCCTGATGAGCAGTGACTTTCTGGCCGTGGAAGTCAGCCACTCGCTGCAACAGGTCAGCCGGCTGTTGACCAGCCGCGCCCGGCAGCGCATCGAGGAGGATTTCATCATCACCTCGAACGGTGCCTATCTGGGGCTGGGCCGGGTGATCGACGTGCTCAAGCTGATTACCGAAATGAAGATCCAGCAGGCACGTTACGCCAACCCGCTGACCCTGCTGCCCGGCAACGTTCCGATTCAGCAATGCCTGACTCGACTGCTGCAGCAAGGCCGTGCGTCGATGATCTGCTACGTGGATATCGACAGCTTCAAGCCCTTCAACGACATCTACGGTTATGCGCGTGGCGACGAGGTGCTGTTGTGTCTGGCGCAATGCCTGAACGACCGCATCGATCCGGCCAGAGACTTTGTCGGGCACATCGGCGGGGATGATTTTCTGATGGTGCTGGGCTTTGATGACTGGGAACGACGCCTGAAAACCCTGCTGGATGATTTTCAGAATCAATGCCGCCGTTTCTACCGCGCAGAACACCTGGAAGCCGGTTGCTTCATCGCCCTCAATCGCCAGGGCCAACGCCAGGAATTTCCCCTGCTGTCGCTGTCGATTGGCGTGGTGCACCTGCATGAAGAAAGCTGCACGCTGGTCGATGCCAGCCAGTTGGCCGACCTCGCTTCACAGGCCAAGCACTTCGCCAAGGATGTCGCCGGCGCCAGCATTCACGTCATCGATTCGACGCGGCTGGATTTGTTGATGCAGGCGTGAGGGCCGGTGTCATACCCCTACTGCGCTTCAACTTCCGGATAACTGTATTCGAACACCCGAACCACTTCCGAGGCGTGCCATGAGGCTGCCGCGACGCCGTCCGAAGGTCCGGTGAAGCGGCCCAGCCGTTCAGCGCACTCGAAAAAACCGGGACGCGGCAGGCGGCTTGCGCCCTGGCTGATGACCAGCGAACTGCGCAAGGGCTGTTCAGCGCGGGCATCCATGGCGGCCAGGTGCTCAAGGGCGGCGGTCAGGGTCTGCATGGCCGGGCTGGGCAGTTGCAGGCGTTCCACCAGCGCGCGATAGGTCAGCAGATGCCGTTGGCGACGGGCCAGATCGAGCTCATTGAGCAGCCCATCCCAATGCTGACGACTGATGCGCACGCTCACGACTCACCTCGCCAGCCCGGCACCCCGAGCTCCCACGCCAGGCTGCGCTTGATGGCGCCGTCCGGCTCACGAGTACCGTTCTCGATCAATTCCAGATAGGACGGGCTGATCCCGACGGTACGCGCCAGGCTCGCCGCTTCAAGGCCCTTGGCCTCGCGCAGTTCACGCAACTGATCGAACCCGGGAAGCTCATCACTGGCAGTGGCGCCGGAAGTCGATGCAGCGGGCTCGCTGGAAGGTTTGCCGGCCAGTCCGGCAGCCTTGAGCAGCGCTTGATACTGCGCCCAGGGCAGCACTGCGTATTCAGGCTCCCCGTCACGGGATATCACTTGAAGATCCATAGAGTCACCTTGTACTACACGACTGCAGACTGATCAGGCTTGATCCATAGGCAGGCATCTTAACAGCGGAACGCCAGGGCTTGTGTTCAATCCGTGAGACTTACACCTTGCCTCGCTCTTGCTCCAGCAGTGCCTGAGTCTTCGGCAACTGCTCGACCACGATGAGTTTCTCGGGCGATTGCTGCGCGCGCCACGCACGAAAGGCGTCCAGCTCATTGCTCAGGTGCTTGGTAACCCACGCCAGCACGGCGATGTCATCGAGCATGCCGAGGCCGGGTATCCAGTCGGGGATCGCATCCAGCGGGCTGAGGAAGTACATCAGACCGGCGACGATGGACAGGATCGCTTTAGGGCTGATGGCGCGGTATTCGCCCCGCCAGTAAGCCAGGCACAAGGCCTGCAGCAAACGCAGGTCTTCCTTGAGTTTGCCCAGCCGATTGCCTTCACTGTTGCCCTTGCGCGCGACAGCGAACAGCAATCCTGGCAAGCGTCCAGCCGCCAGCAGACGCCGGGCTCCGGGCAGATAACGGATAAAATTCCACGGTGCTTTCATACCCACTCCCGTTCAGCAAAATGTCGTTCGATAAAAGCAGATCCGCTGAACCTGCCTGGCCAGTGCCACAAGGTTATCCACAATAATTGTGGATAACCTTGTGAACAGCGGCTTTTTTCCAGCCTCAACACCCCGTTTTCGGGGGGCCATAGTCAAATCGGGCGTTTTTTACTCACAAAAAAACTACAAACGTGTGAACCCGACACCCTCTATGAAACGAGTGCCTTGATATTGCCAGACTGTCGGACAATGCTTTTGCATGCATCCATGGTAGTGGGACTACCCGAATGGCCAAGCGTTCGGCAAATAAGCCGGACACAAAAACGCCCTGTCGAGACAGGGCGTTTTCTGTAGCCAGGTGGTGCGTTACTTCTTGGCCGGAGCCGAAGCGGCAGGAGCTGCCTCTTCTTCGTCGGCATCAGCACCAGGCGTCGGTGCCGCTGCAGGGTCCTTGATACCCAGCAGTTCGAGATCGAACACCAGTACCGAGTTGGCAGGGATCGCCGGGCTCGGGCTCTGTGCGCCGTAAGCCAGATCACTCGGGATGAAGAGTTTGATCTTCTCGCCGACGTGCATCAGCTGCAGACCTTCGACCCAACCCGGAATCACACCGCCAACCGGCAGATCGATCGGGCTGCCGCGCTCAACGGAACTGTCGAAGACCTTGCCGTCGATCAGCTTGCCTTCGTAGTGAACAGTCACAACATCGGTAGGCTTGGGCTGAGCGCCATCGGCTTTCTTGATGATCTGATACTGCAGGCCGGAAGCGGTGGTGACCACGCCGTCCTTTTTACCGTTCTCTTCGAGGAATTTCTTGCCAGCGGCAGAAGCTTCTTCGCTCATCTTCGCCAGACGCTCTTCGGAACGCTTTTGCAGCGCGGAGAAGGCTTCAACCAGCTCTTCGTCCTTGAGTTTCTGATCTTTCTTGCCGACAGCATCTTCGATACCCAAGGCTACAGCCTTGGAATCCAGATCATCCATACCTTCCTGAGCCAGGCTTTTGCCCATGTTCAGACCGATGCCATAAGACGCTTTTTGTGCTGGGGTTTTCAGCTCTACGGTGCTGGCTTGCTTGTCACAACCTGCGAGTACCAGACCGACCAGGGCAATCGCCGCTGCCAACCGATGCTGTTTCATGCTAATTCCTTGTTCATGCGCCAAAAGGGCAAACGAGTAAAGCCGCGAGCTTATCAGGCCGCCGCGATCAATGGCTACCGGCATGAGAGGCAGAAAACGCCGATAAGTTCAGGTATCCAAAGGTTTTCCCGGATCTGTACCGCATTGTTCAGTTGCAGTTCAGTTTGTGATTCGCGAAGGCAAGGCGCTGGCTCGCTGCACAGGGCTCAGGCCACGGGCCTGATCACCCCGGCATCAGGCCAGCGCTCACTGGTCTGCAGCACGCGCAGAAGCCCGGCCCGCGCCACTCGAAGGACGAAATCCTGCACGCTGAGGGTACCGGCCGCGAGTTGCGCCTGAACGGACTCGGCCCCTGAGTACACGCGCGATACGCTTTGCAACAGTTGAAACTCCTCGGCGGACTGACTGGGGGTGTAACAGAGCAGCGCGCCGTCGGCTGCCGAGAAATAAACGGCGGACATCTCGAAACCATAGCGAATCGGCAAGCCTTTGCGGCGCTGTGCCGGTTTGTGCCGGTAGCTGAACATCCGGTGCAGGTCATCCGGCTCGAAGAAATCGTTGATGACTTCACGCCCGCTCTCGACGGCCAGATTGGCAGAGCAGAAATACATGCCGTCCACACGGTAGCCGTCCGGCAATGCAGGCCGGTAATACGCATCGGGATGGAACGCCGAACACGGCGCATACACCGGCATGCCGTCATCGAGAATCGGCTCGGCAATCCGATAGGCTCGCGTGAGCGGATTGAACAGAAGACAACCGATGATCTGCGAATGAATACGACTGCCGATACGGCCATGTGCGTAACGTGCAGCCTCATCGGCGCTGTCGAACGGCGCGCTGAGACTCAGGGGTCGGGGTGGCCATTGCGCGTCGCAGCTTGCGGGCGATTTGGCGGGAGGTGTACGAGCGGCAGCGTCGTCCGGGTAAGGCTGCCAGTCGGCCGGCACTTTGCCTGCCCGCCCCCACAGTCGGCTGGGCACTATCACGTGCAGATCCCCGGCACCGGCCAGCAGGCGCACCACATCACTGGGCATCATGCTGAGGTTCTGCAACGCCTTGTGGATCTGACTGAGTTCACACAGGTGCGGCATGCTCTGCGGACCGGAGACACGCGCAAACAGGGTGTCTTCGGCGGCAGAGCGAGACAGCGTGTATTTGATCAGGGAACCGTCAGGCCCGGAAAGATAGGTCGCCGCACACACCTCCTGATCGTCGATCACCGCATAAATGTCGCCGACTGAAAAACTGTTCGGGTAAGTGACCTTTTCACTGTCCGGCCACTCGTCCAGCCCGGCCTGCAGTGACGGGTGAGAATGGTAGACCGCATAGTCGTCATGCCCTTGCGGGTAGAGCACATAACCTTCCTGCTCGTTGCGCGGGAACACTTCGTTGGGATCGAAGCTGAACTGGCTGCCGTTCATGGGTTCGGTCGCAACGTACTTGCCGTCCCTGCGAACCAGAATGAAACCGCCGTATTCGCGATCACGCCGGTCGCCGATCCGCTCATGGGCATAACGCGCCGCGTCGTCAGGATGATCGAACGGCGCGCTGAGCGTCGGCATGTCGGGGTGCTGATCGATGGATCGTTTGTAGCGTCTTTTTCTGGGGTGCATCCGGGGCTCCTTGAAAGCCTGACTGATTGAGTCATGAGCGTAAGGAAACCCGGCACGGCGAGTGACATAGATGAATATGACGTTACGTAGGTTGGCCGGCGCCGAACAACATGAAATTAAAGATAATTTTTAAGCATTCCGGGATGTGCTTCGATCCGCGGCGTGGGCGAGTCTGCCCAGCCCCTGCGTCGACCATCGCGACTGGCGACCAGGGCTTACGCAGTTTGTCGTGCTCAGGAACGTTTTTATGCAACCGACCACTCGTTTTCGCTCAAAGCGCTCGACAGCCCGCCAGTTGGCAAGCCTGGCCGTGATCGCCGCAGCAGCCATGTTGCCGGTCAGTGCAGCCTATGCCACCAAGAAGCCGCCTCTGGTTGTCACTGAGGGCATCAAGGCCTACCGCCTGTGCACAGGCCCCGACAATCTGTCACACGTCATCGAGGGTTCGATAGATCAAAAAGCCATGACCGATGTCAGCGCCCTGCACTTCAAGGAAACCCCGGCGCACTCGTCCTTTGACTGGCATCCGGCACCCGAAGAGCAGTACGTGATCACCCTGTCCGGCACGCTGGAATTTTCCACCACCGGCGGCGAAAACTTTGTCCTGCACCCCGGGGAAGTGTTGCTGGCGCAGGACACCACAGGCCCCGGCCATCGCTGGAAGCTGATCGATGATCAGCCCTGGCGACGTGCGTACATCATCACCAAGCCAGGCGACAAGGGCGCGTTCGTGCCGAAGGACGGAGCGCCTGCGAAGGGCTGCTGATGCTGTGATGCAGCCGCCCTCATCGAGCGCGATTAAATCGACACATCAGCCGCTGGCTCGGAAATTTCGATCAGGTTCAGATCCGGATCACGCACATACACCGACCAGATCGGCCCGGTAGCACCGGTGCGCTCGACTGGGCCTTCGACGATCGGCCAGTCCTGCTCCTGCAGGTGCACAATCACCTGCTCCAGCGGGATGGTGGCGATGAAACACAGATCCAGCGCACCCGGCACTGGCAAATGGGCCTTGGGCTCGAACTCCTTGCCGCGTTCATGGACATTGATTTTCTGATTGCCGAAGCGGAATGCCAGACGCCCCTGACGAAAGCGTTCAGGGGTCATACCCAGGACACGTACGTAAAAGTCCTTGCAAGCGTCGATATCGGCAGTGGTCAGTACCAGGTGGTCCAGATGATCAATCACGGGATCAGCTCCGTTTGGAATAGAGTTCTGTTTTACGACAACGGCCACGTTTCGGATCAGATAATGCCAAGCCGACGCCACTCGGCACGTGTGGCAGCGTCGATGCCATGAGCTTCAAGCACGGCATCGGTGTGTTGACCGAGTGTCGGCGCAGACGATCTTACCTGACCCGGCGTGTCTTGAAGTTTAGGCACAATCCCCGGAAGGGTGACGGGTGTTCCGTCGTCCAGCGTGCCCTGCAACAGCATGTCCCGCGCCTGATAATGCGGGTCACTGGCGATGTCGGCAGCGTCGTAGATCTTGCCTGCCGGGATACGTGCTTCGTTGAGCGCCGCAAGGACTTCGTCCATCGAGCGCTCGGCGGTCCAGGTCGAAATGGCCGCATCGATGCGCGCCACATGCCGGACCCGCCCGTCGTTGTGCTGAAGCTCGGGGTCGCTGGCCAGGTCCATACGGCCGATCTTTTCCATCAGGCGCCGGAAGATACTGTCGCCATTGCCCGCGATCAGCGCGTACTTGCCGTCATTGCAGCGGTAGGCATTGCTCGGAGCGATGCCTGGCAGGCTGCTGCCAGCCGGCTCGCGGACAGTATCGAATACCGAGTACTCGGGAATCAGGCTTTCCATCATGTTGAACACTGACTCGTACAACGCGACATCTATCTGCTGCCCCTCGCCGCCATTCTGCTCGCGGTGACGAAGCGCCAGCAGAACTCCGATCACACCGTGTAGCGCAGACAGCGAATCGCCAATCGATACGCCGACACGCACTGGCGTGCGCCCTGCCTCACCGGACAGATGACGCAAACCGCCCATCGCCTCGCCGATCACGCCAAAACCCGGCCGGTCGCGATACGGGCCGGTCTGCCCGTAGCCAGAGACACGCAGCATGATCAGTTTCGGATTGAGGGCGTGCAGCGCTTCCCAGCTCAACCCCCAGCCTTCAAGTGTGCCGGGGCGGAAGTTCTCGATCAGTACATCGGCATCCCGGATCAGCCGCCGTGCCATTTCCTGCGCCTGAGGCTGGCGCAGATCGAGGGTCACCGACTGTTTGTTGCGGGACTGCACCGCCCACCAGACCGACGTGCCGTTATGCAGCAAACGCCATTTGCGCAGGGGATCCCCGGTCAGCGGCGGCTCGACCTTGATGACCTCGGCACCGAACTCGGCGAGGATCTTCGCCGCGAACGGCCCGGCAATGAGCTGACCCAGCTCCACCACCTTGATGCCCTGAAGAGGCAGGCTCATGACACGTCCTTTCTTGTTGGGAGGTGGAGGAATGATCTGCGCAAATGCGCTGGATGGAAAGCCGGACGGTGCGCTGCCAGATCGGACCGCCGTAAAAAACCCCGCGCCAGGCGGGGTTCATTGAATCAATTACTGCACGCCAACTGAAAACTCATCGAGGAATCACCCGAAGCACCGCGCTTGCCAACCATAAGGCCCAACACATTGACCTCTTCTGCTGTAGCGGCTCCGCCCAACTTGGCGTGCCCGTAGAACAGCCGTTCATGATCACTGGTATCGATGGAAGAGACCGAGCAGAAACCTGGAGACTTTTCAAACTGCCCTTCCTTGAAGAGCACTTTATACGTCGCGAAGTAGTCTTTCTGACTGCTGTAACTTACAGACTTGATCCAGGGGGACGACTGAGCAACGACATTGCCGTGCTGGTCGATGGTCGCGGTGTGCAGTGCTGGCGTGGCCAGCGCGCCCGCAGAGAGGATCAAGGCTGTGGTGCCTGCAAGCAGTTTAAAACGATTTTTCATAGTTATCCCTTAACTCACTACAGTATCAGACCGCCTCGATTCGGCGGTCGGCTTGGATTAATTATTCTGGGTAATCAAGAGCATTGCTGATGTCTGGATACCCGATCAACCCATTCAGCTAATACCAGCAAAGAGGATAAATCAAGCGTTCACCGAGGCTAACTAACAAGCCTGGTTTTAACTTCAATATTTAAGGAAATTACTTACATTCGCGAAGAATAATTCTTACAGAACTTCAATAAAACTGCCGCGGGGGCATTGCACGAGGGGGTTGGAATTTCCAAACGACAGAAAGCAAAAAGCCCGCACTGGGCGGGCTTTCTGTTTGCTTCAAGGAGTTCAAGGGCCTTGAAGCGGAATATGGCGCAGCGGACGGGACTCGAACCCGCGACCCCCGGCGTGACAGGCCGGTATTCTAACCGACTGAACTACCGCTGCGCGTAACACTAAAAGCGAGTTTGGTGGGTGATGACGGGATCGAACCGCCGACCCGCTGCTTGTAAGGCAGCTGCTCTCCCAGCTGAGCTAATCACCCTTCACTCTCGGTGTGGCGCGCATTCTACGGAGCGACCTGTACTCTGGCAAGCACTTTTTTAAATAATTTTTATAATCCTTCCAAAGGCTTACAAACGCTCTGTACAGGGTTGGCCCCAGCGGCTGAGGAGCGAATAATGCCCGCCTTTGTATAGAAAGAGAGATTCACCTCATGTGGTTCAAAAACCTGCTTGTCTATCGCCTGACCCAGGACGTGCCTTTTGATGCCGAAGCGCTGGAGACAGCACTGGCGACCAAGCCGGCGCGCGCCTGCGCCAGCCAGGAGGTAGCCACCTATGGTTTCGTCGCTCCTTTCGGCAAGGGCGAAGACGCTCCATTGGTACACATCAGTCAGGACTTCATGCTGATCGCCGCACGCAAGGAAGAACGCATTCTGCCGGGCAGCGTCGTGCGTGACGCGCTCAAGGAAAAGGTCGACGAGATCGAAGCCGAGCAGATGCGCAAGGTCTACAAGAAGGAACGCGATCAGCTCAAGGATGAAATCATCCAGGCCTTCCTGCCGCGCGCCTTTATCCGCCGCTCCGCCACCTTCGCCGCCATCGCGCCGAAACAGGGCCTGATCCTGGTCAATGCCTCCAGTCCGAAACGCGCCGAGGACCTGTTGTCCACCCTGCGCGAGGTCATCGGCTCGCTGCCGGTACGTCCGCTGACGGTCAAGGTTTCACCGAGTGCGACCATGACCGACTGGGTCAAGACCCAGAAAGCAGCCGACAACTTCTTCGTGCTAGACGAGTGCGAGCTGCGCGACACCCATGAAGACGGCGGCATCGTGCGCTGCAAGCGTCAGGACCTGACCGGCGACGAAATCCAGCTGCACCTGAGCACAGGCAAGGTCGTGACCCAGCTGTCGCTGGCCTGGCAGGACAAATTGTCGTTCGTGCTGGACGATAAACTGGTGGTCAAGCGTCTGAAGTTCGAGGATCTGCTGCAGGATCAGGCCGAACAGGACGGTGGTGACGAAGCGTTGGGGCAACTGGACGCCAGCTTCACGCTGATGATGCTGACCTTCGGCGAGTTCCTGCCGGAGCTGTTCGAGGCATTGGGCGGCGAAGAGATTCCGCAGGGCATCTGATACGCGCTTTTGCAGCACTGCCGCTCGAAACACCGCGCCGTCTCGTCAGACGGCGCATTCATTTCATCCTGGTTATTCAACAAGAAGGAACAGGCCATGCGTGCGTTGGCAGCCTTGAGTCGTTTTGTCGGCAACACGTTTGCCTACTGGGTGTTGTTGTTCGCCATTCTGGCGTTCCTTTTTCCGCAGGCATTCATTGGCCTTAAGAGCTGGATCGTGCCGCTACTCGGGCTGGTCATGTTCGGCATGGGCCTGACCCTGAAACTCGACGATTTTTCCGAAGTGGCGCGTAACCCGTGGCGAGTGGCGCTGGGTGTGATTGCGCACTTCGTGATCATGCCCGGTGTGGCGTGGTTGCTGTGTCAGGTGTTTCAACTGCCGCCGGAGATCGCCGTGGGCGTGATTCTGGTCGGCTGCTGTCCGAGCGGCACTTCATCCAACGTCATGGCTTGGCTGGCAAAGGGTGATCTGGCGCTGGCGGTGGCGATCGCTGCGGTCACTACCCTGCTCGCCCCGCTGCTGACCCCGGCCTTGATCTGGTTCCTCGCTTCGGCGTGGCTGCCGGTGTCTTTCCTCGATATGTTCTGGTCAATCCTGCAACTGGTCATGCTGCCGATTGTGTTGGGCGTGGTTGCCCAGCGTCTGTTAGGCGCGCGGGTCAGCTATGCGGTAGACGTGCTGCCGCTGGTGTCGGTGGTCAGTATTGTGATGATCGTCTGTGCGGTGGTCGCCGCCAGCCAGGCGAAAATCGCTGAATCCGGCCTGCTGATCATGGCGGTGGTGATTCTGCACAACACGTTCGGTTTTCTGTTGGGGTATTTCACTGGCAAGGTTTTCAAGCTGCCATTGGCGCAACGCAAGTCGCTGGCGCTGGAGGTCGGTATGCAGAACTCGGGGCTGGGCGCTGCGCTGGCCAGTGCGCATTTCTCGCCGCTGGCGGCGGTGCCGAGCGCGCTGTTCAGTGTCTGGCACAATATTTCCGGGGCGTTGCTGTCGACGTATTTCAGAAAGATGCCGGAGGAAGAGAATACGTCCGTCCGTTGATGCCAGTTGACTGTCGTTCCCACGCCCCAGTGAACTGACCCCAAAAAGTTGGACGGTTGACTATCGTTCCCATGCTCCGCGTGGGAATGCAGTTCGTGACGCTCCGCGTCACAAAGCGGTTTTTCTTTGTCAGGAAGATTTGGGCTCGACTCAGGTCACCTTTTCGCCCCTCGGCGACTCACTTTGAGGGACCAAAGTGAGCAAAGTCCCAGCTCCGTTTCCGGCCCGAC